>JBILVT010000001.1:0-79822 GCA_044370275.1 Burkholderiaceae bacterium
GGCCCCATGCTCGGTGAGCGGGTCGCGAAAAGCGATGCATGGGTTGCGGCCTTAGGGTTTTCGGGTGTCTTACTAATTGTCCGACCCGGGACGGATATTTTTCACTATGGAGCGATCCTGATTGGGGCGATGGCCGCTTTAAATGCGGTCTATCAGCTCATGACACGGCAGCTCACACAAGATAATCCGTTTACCACTTTTTTCTACAGCGGACTGGTCGGTGTGACCGTATTTTCGGTGTGGCTGGGAGTGGCTGGCTTTCCCACGGTGTCGGATCCAGTCACGATTGGCCTGCTTTGTGCAGCAGGCCTACTCGGCGGCCTGGGCCATCTTTTATTTGTATTGGCTTTTTATCGGGCATCACCTGCTTCATTAACGCCGTTTGTGTATCTGCAGATGATTTGGGCCATTGTGTTTGGTTGGCTGATCTTCAGTCAGCTGCCGGACAGTCTGGCTCTGCTGGGCATGGCGATCATCATTGGCTCAGGGCTTTGGTTGATTCTGCATCGCCATCGCCAGCCCCGGACAAAGACTTAAAACTGCTCATCTGGATGGAGGGGTCGCCACTGCCCAAGGGGCAATTGGCCCAACGCAATCCTACCGATGCGGATTCGCTTCAGTCCAGTGACTTTCAGGCCGACAAGCTCGCACATCCGGCGAATCTGGCGCTTCTTGCCCTCGCGCAGTACAAAGCGCAGTTGATGTTCATTCTGCCAAGAGACCTTGGCAGGCCGAAGGGCCTGCCCATCCAGGGAGAGGCCATGATTCAAAAGCTTTAGCCCCTGCGCTGAGAGCACCCCTTCGACTCGCACGAGATATTCTTTTTCAATGGGCGAGGTCTCGCCGATCAAAAGCCGTGCAATGCGGCCGTCTTGGGTCAGGACAAGCAGACCCGTTGAGTCGATATCGAGCCTGCCGGCAGGCGCGAGGCCACGAGTTACCGTGCGGTTTTGGGCGCCAGGACTCTGTTTGGATTTTGACGCTGCCTGCCAGAGATTTTCCGGGGTAATGAGCCGGATGGCTGGCGTATAGGGCCGATCCGGATCCTCGTGGGATACCACTCCTATGGGTTTATTCAGAAGGACTGTGATTCGGCGTTGCTGCTGGGCCCTGGCTTTTGTTGCGAGTTCGATACGCTGATGGGGATAGGCCCTGGTGCCGAGTTCTTGCACGACCGAACCATCCAGCAAAACAAGGCCTTGTTCAATAAACGCATCGGCCTCACGCCGCGAGCAAAGACCACGATCGGCCAAAAGCTTTGAGATACGAATTTTTTCCTGCACGGCTGCAGGCAGAGGCCTAACGAACGCTGCCGGTCAGCAGCAACTTAGTGAGCGCCGCCTTTGCCTCGGGTACGCCAAGTAGGGCTGCCTGATTCAGCACTTCTTGGGCCTTTGGATTCTGCCCGACATGCGCAAGCACCAGGCCGTAGTTATAGGTGGCCCGGCCATTATTGCGGAACATTTGCTGCTCGAGTTTTGCAAAGAGTTCTCTGCGCTCACCATCCCCGATTTGATTGGCCATCACCATCTGGCAGCACTTTAAAAAAGTGGGCTCGGCCTGCTCCTGTTCAACTAGCAAGAAGATTTCAAAGGCCTGAACATAGGCGCCCATCGACAGCGCGTATTCACCTTCTCTGTAGTCAGCCGACATAGCTAAATCCTAAGGTTACGAAAAGTATTAGAGGCATTATCGTAATACGGCGTAGGTCGCCAGCCCCAGAAAGGTAAAAATAATCGATCCCAGCAGATGGCTGGAGACCTCAATTCCCGCCCATAGCCATCGGCCTTGTTGCAGTAGCTCGACAACCTCTGCAGAGAAAGTTGAAAAGGTGGTCAACCCCCCCAATAGCCCGGTGATTAAAAACAGTCGCCACTCCTCAGACAGTCGGGGTGCTTCGCCAAAGTAAGCCACCGCTAAGCCGATGGCATAAGCCCCAATCCAGTTGGCCGTTAGGGTTCCCAGTGGCAGGTGGGCCAGCCGATGATTCAAGAGCTCTGATAGCTGCCAGCGCAGCACCGCGCCCAGACTTGCGCCAAGGCTGATGGCAATAACGGGGAGAAGACGGAGCGTCATTAGGATTGGTTCGGTGGCAGGTTTGGCCGCTTTTGCTAGTATGCACCAGGCCTAATTCGGAAAAAACACAGGCCAGCGGGAGGAACAACGATGCTGCAAAAAAACATGGGCGGGTCGGATCGGGCAGTACGTTTTGTTTTAGGCATGTTGCTGGTCATCTCGGCGGCTGTCGGCGCCCTGGGCCCCTGGGCTTATCTTGGGGTGATTGCGATGATCACTGGGGCCGTCGGTAACTGCCCGGCCTACAGTATTTTCGGATTTACGACCTGCAAACCAAAACAGCCTGAATGAGTCAAAAAAAGCTTGTGCATGTCACCCAGGTCCCCATTCGCTGGGGTGATATGGACGTGTATGAACACGTCAACAACACGATCTATTTTCGTTATGCGGAGCAGGCTCGTATTGAATGGATGGAAAATCTCGGTCATCGCCTGAGTCTTTCCCAAACACAGGGCCCGGTGATTGTGAATGCCAGCTGTACGTTCTTGATACCGCTGACTTATCCCGGCACGGTCGAAGTCCGGATGTTGATCGGGCCGTTGGGCCGCAGCAGTGTCGAGACCTATTACGAGATGCGCATGGTGGGCGAGGATCGTCTGTATGCCGATGGCGCTGCCAAGGTAGTCTGGGTGGATATCGAGACCGGCAAGTCATGCCCCATACCGGATTCCCTGCGCGAACTCATGGCAAGCGATGCATCTTAGGGCTGTCGGTTGACCACAATCACTTCACCTCATAGTCGTCCGCAGTCGGGCCAGCTGGCCTTAATGCTGGGCGCGCTGGGTGTGGTCTACGGAGATATCGGTACCAGTCCGCTTTATGCGTTGAAAGAAACTTTTAATCCGGTGACGGGTGTGTCGGCCACTCCTGAAAATGTCATCGGCGCAGTCTCGGCCATTATTTGGTTGCTCACCTTGGTCGTATCGCTTAAGTATGTCACCCTGATTCTTCGCGCGGACAACCGAGGCGAGGGCGGAATTATGGCATTGCTTGCGCTTGCCAGCGACGCTGTCAAAGACTCTCCGCGGCTGCGGGGCATGGTGATCGTAATCGGATGTTTTGGAGCCTGTCTGTTTTTCGGTGAGAGTGTGCTCACGCCGGCCATCTCGGTGCTCAGTGCAGTTGAAGGCATCGAGGTCATTGAGCCAAGTCTGGGTCCGCTGGTCTTACCCATCGCGTTGTGCATTCTCCTCTCCCTATTTGCGATTCAGAAGTATGGCACCACACTGGTAGGCCGATTCTTCGGCCCCGTGATTCTGACCTGGTTTTTTGTTCTAGCGGTTGTGGGCGTAAGCCAGCTGCTCAAATCCCCAGAGATCCTGGCGGCGCTCAATCCACTCAGGGCAGTTGAGTTTTTGGTGGATCGGGGCCCTAAGGTGTTGCTGGTGGTGGGCGCCCTTGTGCTTGCGGTGACAGGAGTAGAAGCGCTTTATGCTGATATGGGCCATTTTGGACGGCGCGCAATTCGACTCGCCTGGCTGCTGGTGGCCTATCCAGGGTTGATTTTGAATTATCTGGGCCAGGGCGCCTTGCTGATGCGTAATCCAACTGCAACAGAAAATCCGTTTTATTTGTCGTTTCCCGATCCGCTCTTAATTCCTGCAGTGATTCTCGCGACACTGGCCACAGTGATTGCGTCGCAGGCGACAATTACTGGGGCTTATTCTGCCGCAGTCCAAGCAATCCAGCTCGGACTTTTGCCGCGCATGCGAATCGTGTATACCTCGGCCAAAGAGGCGGGCCAGATCTATGTGCCGTTTATTAATGGCCTGCTGCTGGTGTCAGTACTTTTAGTCACGGCTGCCTTTGGCTCCTCGAGCGCACTGGCCCACGCCTATGGTGTTTCGGTCACGATGACCATGCTGTGCTCAACGGTATTGACATTTTTTGTTGTTCGCATGGGCTGGCACTATGCGTTGGCCCTCACTCTGATCTCAACAGCCGCATTCTTTGTGTTAGATGCCCTGCTGGTAGCGGGATGTTTATCAAAAATTCTTCATGGCGGATGGTTTCCTTTGACACTCGGACTTTTTATCTTGCTGCTGATGCTTACTTGGAAGCGCGGTCGAGAGCTTCTGATGAAAAAGGTTCGCGAAGGTGATCCTGAGCTTGAGATTTTCATCGATCAAATTCGGGATGCTGGCCTGCCGCTTGTTGAGCGGACCGCTGTATTTTTAGTCTCGGACCCGTCGACCGCACCGCAGGCCTTGATGCACAACATTAAGCACAATATGGTGCTGCATCGGCAGAATCTATTGCTCACTGTCCACTTCGAGCAGCGTCCCTGGGTACCGTTTCACGAACAAATCCGGATCAGACCGATCAGTGATAACTTCTCCATCATCAGCATTAACTACGGGTTTAAGGATTCTCCAGATGTGCCTAAAGCCCTGGAATATGCTCGCGAGTGGCATGGCCTTGAGATCGAGTTATTTTCGACCTCGTATTTTCTTAGCCGAGAGACTGTAGTGCCATCGACCGGCGGTGGGATGGCCAAGTGGCGTGAAGAGATCTTTGCGTCAATGTCGCGCAATGCGGGCAGTATCGTGGCTTACTTTAAGATTCCGACTAACCAGGTAATTGAGTTGGGCACGCGGGTGCTGATCTAGCCTTGGATGCCCGCTGGAGTTTAAACTCTTGGCTATGCCGTTTATTGATTAGTAACTTTTTAGAAACTTACGGGAAGACCATCATGCTCAAACGTTTGCTTGTCGTAGCTGCTGCCATAGTAATGACAGGATGTGCAGTCATTCCAGAATACAAATTTTCTAAAGCTGGCGCCTCCGAGGCCGATTTTCATCGGGATAAGATCCAGTGTGACGACGAGGCCTTCTCCGCGGGTAATGTGGTGCGGCTTAAGTACATTGAAGTCCGCAACGCATGTCTTGTTAAAAAGGGCTGGAGCCAGGTTACCGCGAAGTAAGGCGCGCCTAATCACTCACCGCATCAAGAAAGCCGCGGATCTCTCGATTAAAGGTTTCCGGCTGCTCGATGTTGGACAGATGGGCGGCGTTTTCGATGACGCCCATCCGAGACGTATCAATCATCCGATTGAGCACCATAGACTGCTCCACCGTTGTCGCGGGATCTTGCCGGCCAGTAACGATCAGGGTGGGCGCCTTAATCTTCAGCAGCAGGGTGGTCTGGGCCATATCCCGAATGGCGGTAGCGCAGCCGAGGTAGCCTTCCAGTGGCGTTGCCAGAATCATTTCTCGAATTTTTTCGATGATTTGGGGGGAGCGTTCAATAAATGACGCTGTGAACCAGCGGCGAATAGTGCTGTCGGCAAGAGCAGCAACGCCCTGGGTGTGGGCAATGCGAAGCCGCTCTTCCCACAGCGACCGAGGCGGCATTTCGCTGGCGGTATTGCATAGCAAAAGAGAGAGCGTGCGGTTCGGATAACGGGCCCCGATTTGCTGCGCAACCATTCCGCCCATTGAGAGCCCCATGATATGGGCCTCTCGAATATCCAGGGCATCCATTAAGCCAATTGCATCGTCTGCAAGCAGTTCGATGGAGTAGGGCCCAGGGGTAACGCTGGTGCTCCCGTGCCCACGGGTATCGTAGCGCAGAATTTGAAAGCGATCCTTGAGCGCTGAAATGGTTGGATTCCACATGCCCATATTCGTCATGAGGCCATTACTCATCATCACAACGGGATGCCCAGCAGCTCCCTCGAGTCGATAAGCAACGTCGAGCTCGCCGACTTTAATTTTTTCAGTCATGGTTTCTTTTGATGTCGTTGTTTGAATTTTTCGAAGAGTGCCTTGCCGGTAACCCAAAGTGCGGGCAGGCCTGGAACAATAATCATCGCCAGGGTCACCAGGCTAAAATTTGCCTTGACCCAAGGCATTTCACCTACGAGATAACCCAGGGTGGTGAGACTAAATATCCAGAGCACACCACCGACGACGTTATAGGTGACAAACTTTGTAGGATTCATCTCTGCGATACCGGCAACAAATGGGGCGAAGGTGCGCAGGAAGGGCAGAAATCGTGCAATTACGATTGTCATGGGCCCGTAGCGTTCGTAAAAGGCATGCGTTCGGTCAAAGGCCTGGCGGTTAAACCAACGAGACTGCCCCCAAGAAAATACTCTGGGACCAACGCGGCGGCCGATTGCGTAATTGAGTGCATCACCCGTGATAGCAGCGGTGGTTAGTAGCACCCAGAGCACCTCCAACTGCATGCCGCCGACAGCCGCCACCGCCCCGGCTACAAATAAAAGTGAATCACCTGGTAAAAACGGCATGATGACCAAGCCGGTTTCAATGAAAATAATCAGAAATAAGAGCGCATAGATCCAGACACCCCACTCGGCGGCAAATTCCGGCAGATAACGGTCGAGATGAAGAAATGCGTCAATGAGGCTAAAGTCGTTCACAAGATCACGGGTCGAGGTTTAGATCACAGGAGTCAATAACTTGCCAGTAGAGAAAAAAGATTGCAGGTTCTCGAGAACTAGGGCCTCCATTGCTGTACGGGTCTCATGTGTTCCGCTGCCAATGTGAGGCGCCAGGACCACATTGTTAAGTGCTTTAAGCGGCTCGGGCACCTGAGGCTCTTGAGTGTAGACATCCAGCCCCGCGCCAGCGATTGTGTTTTGGGTTAATGCATCCACGAGCGCTTGTTCATCAATGACCGAGCCGCGAGATACATTAAATAGAAACCCCTTTGGCCCGAGTGCTGTCAGTACAGCTCGGTTCACCAGGTGTTGGCTGTGCGGACCCCCAGAGACCGCTACCATTAAAAAATCACACCAGTGGGCCAGTGACTCGGCAGAGGACTCGTAGCGATAGCCGCAATTGGGAGCGGGCCGTCGATTGTGATAGCGGATTTCCATCTGAAAGCCCTGGCCCCGCTGAGCAATTGCAAGCCCAATTTTTCCCAGCCCTAGAAGTCCCAACTTTTTTCCGCTAAAACGGCTCGCGAGTGGAAAAGGCCCGCTTGGCCATTGCCCGGCCCGCACGTAACGATCAGCAGCGCTGATAGCCCGAACCGTATCGATCATCAGGCCCATGCCAAGATCGGCCACGCACTCGGTCAGCACATCTGGGGTAGAGGAGACTGCGATACCGCGTTCGCGCGCAGCCTGCAGATCGACTTTCTCGACCCCGATGCCGCGGCACGCGATAACTTTGAGGTTGGGCAGCTGCATCATCAAGTCTCGCGATGCGCCGATCGGCGCAATCGTAATGAGGCCGTTGAATCGCCGACCTTCAGAGCGTAAGAACTTATCGGGATCCGCCTGCTCGGCCAGCAACGTGACCGGCAGTGCTGCGCGAATGCGTGACTCCCCGGTTACCGATAGCCGACCGATTTGTAAGACCTCTGGGCTCATGATTTTGGGCTTTTGCGGGCAACGATAGTGCAGAAGCCTTGATAGTAACGAAAATGCTGTAAATCCCCGGCGGGGGCTGCGTCTTTAGCGCAGCAATACGGTGTCCCGGTCTGGGTTAGGGCGGAAAGAAGAGAGGCCTTTTAAGCCATAGCGCCAAGCCAGAAGGTAGAGTTCTCGAAATTGGAAAAACGGAGACTCATCTGGCAGGTTAATTGTCTTTGAAATTCCCGCATCGATAAAAGGCTGAACATTTCGCATCATCGCGAGATGGCCGCGGGCCTTGATTTCATGCGCGCAGACAAAAGCGAGAGCGGCTGCGCTGACATATCCACAGACGCCAGAGTGAGACGTGCGCAGTCAAGCAAATGCACAGCGAATGGGGAGCTTTGGCACTCCTCTTCAACGATGCTGCTGCTCTGCGGATTAACGGAGCATCGCTATGCAAAGATTTCAGGGTCGTGATTATCGATCAATATTGGCTACAGGCCTGCTCAGCATTTTAGTACCCGTTGTCAGTTCAGCCGCGGAGCCCGAGGAACCCATTTATGGCCGTCATCTGTTGACTCAGCAAGAGCGGCAAGAGCACCGAGAGCAGATTCGGTCGGCAAAAAGCTGGGAAGAACGCGAACAACTCAGACGCGAGCACCACGAGCGGATGCGGGAGCGAGCAAGAGCCAAAGGGGCTGCGCTTCCAGATCCGCCACCTGCGCGAGGTCCAGATATGGCGCCCGGGGCCAATAGCCCAGGTGGTCCCGGCCCAGGCCCGCAGCCAGGGCCGCGCTAAGAATTAGCGCGATTGCGATCTGTGTTCAGCTCGTAGCCGCTGTATCACCGCCTGGGCATGCTCTTCTGTTAAACCAAATTCTTCTCTAAGCCGTTCAATCGCCCGACGTTCTTTTTCCGAGATGTATTTATCCTCGGAGAGTGCGGTTTCCACTTCCGCTTCGAAGGCGATTTCTTGGCGACGCATGCGTGTTGTAAATGCGCTTGCGACAATACCAGTCAAAAGCGCTACCGTGAGCACGCCAGAGAGCGCAGTAAATCCCCCGATGAGCTTTCCGATGCCAGAAATTGGAACCGCATCGCCATAGCCTAGGGTGGTCAGCGTGACAATTGACCACCATAAAGACTCCGGGATACTTCCAAATTTATCCGGCTGCAGATTATGTTCAGCGTAGTACATTAGGCATGAGGTCACCAGCAGCGCAATTGCCAAGAGATAGAGCGATGAGATAAATGAGTGCCGCTCCGCATAAATCGCACTAATTAAATCTTCCAGTGCGGTGTTGTAGTGCGAAAGTTTCAGAATCCGAAGAATTCGGACAATCCTTAGAAATCGCAGATCGAGCCCCGGTAGAAGGCTGTGCAAGAAAAACGGCACGATTGCTAGCAAATCAATGATGCCGTGAAAGCTGAGCACATAGCCGTTTCGGCGGCTTGCGGCGGTTTTGTGTTTCGGGTTGCCGTGATTTTCTGGTGCGGTCCAGATTCGCAGCAGATATTCGATCAGAAAAAATCCAACCGAAAACACCTCGAACTGGTGAAACTCCCGTGCATAGGCCTGATGGAGCTCAGGCAAAGATTCCAGTATTACGGCGGCCACGTTCGCTAACACCATGATGGTCAGCGTCCAAGAAAACATCACTGTCCAGGCGCTGCCCTGCTTGTAGCTCATGACGGCATGGACTCTGCGGCGGATGGTCATTTTTCTCCCTAATTTCCCGGATTATCGCAAAGGGATTGCCCCAAGAATTACCCAAACCGAGGGAAACCCCCAAGCGGCCGTAATAGCCGCAAATGCCCGCAAGAACCATAATTTTCAGGTTTTGAAATTAGGTCAAACTTCTAAAGGGGGAGTCATGATGAGGGGACGAAAAATTACGCAGCTTTGCGCGATTGCTGCTTTCTTGGTAGCCGCAGGGCCGCTGCATGCGCAGTCGCAGGGGGTCACCGATAAAGAGGTACTGATCGGCTCGATTCAGGATCTGTCCGGGCCACTCGCCGGCTTTAGCAAAATGGCGGTGGCCGGCATGCAGATGCGGGTCGATGAAATCAATAAGGCCGGCGGTATTAATGGCCGGACCCTGCGGCTGCTGGTCGAAGACTCCGCCTACACGCCGACCCGCGCAGTCCAGGTCGCTCAAAAACTGGTCAACCAGGATCGGGTTTTTGTAATGGCGGGATCTATTGGCTCAGTTGTAAATAACGCCGCGATGCCCATTCAGTTTGAGAAAAATGTAATGAACTTTGCGCCGCTTACGGCCCACCGCGATATGTTTGAGCCGGTCAACAAACTGAAGTTTGCGGTGCTGGATGATTACTACGGCGCGATGAAAGAGCACACCCCGGTGCTGTACAAGCGGGTGGGTGCAAAGCGTGCTTGTGCGCTTTATCAAGATGATGAGTTTGGTTTGGAGGTCTTCCGTGGCGCATCGGATGGCTTAAAGACCATTGGGGTTACGATGGTCGAAACCGCCACTTATAAGCGGGGTGCGACCGAGTTTTCGTCTCAAGTTGCGCGGCTGCGCGGCGCGAACTGCGACTTCGTGGCGATGGGCACACTGATTCGCGAGACCCCGGCCGCAATCGCCGAGGCCCGTAAGACCGGCTTTAATCCCACCTTCCTGGGTTCCGTGGGCGCTTACACCGAGCTGATCCCGATGCTTGGCCGTGACGTTGTGAACGGATTTTATGCGACCAGCTCCTCGCTGATTCCCTATCCGGATTCGCCGAACCCGGCAGTGCGCAAGTGGGCGGCTGACTTCAAGGCCCGCACAAACGCTGATCCCCAGCTCTTCACGCTCTACGGCTACTGGATTATCGACTTACTCGGTCGGGGTATTGAGCGGGCAGGAAAGAAACTAACCTCGGAGTCTTTGGCTTGGGCTCTTGAGACAATGGGTACTCAGCGAAGCTCTTTGGGTCTTCCGCCGATCACTTTCACAGAAAAGAACCACCTCGGTTCGTCCTATTCAGCGCTGTCTCAGATACAAAATGGTCGCTGGGTTGAGGTGAAATAAGTCCGAGCACTTCAAGAGGGGCCGGGACCGCGACAGCGTCTCCCGGCCTTTTTTGATCCGATCGATAACCCACCATGCTACAGATCATCCTAAGTGGCGTATCGCAAGGCTGCATCTATGGCCTTGTCGCGCTGGGCTTTGTACTGATTTATAAGGCGACAGAGACCGTTAGCTTTGCTCAGGGAGAGCTCATGATGGTGGGCGGCTTTACCGCCTTGGTCATGACACAGTTCATTGGCCTACCGTTTTGGCTTGCCGTATTGGTGTGCTTAGTTGCGGTGGGCTTGGTAGGCTATTTTCTTGAGCGGATTGTGATACGACCGGTGTTGGGCCAGACCGCTTTGGCGGTAGTGCTCTTGACAATTGGTTTAGGCTACGTGGCCCGCGGACTGGTGGCGATGCTGCCGGTCATTGGCACTGAGACCCATACCCTAGCGGTGCCGTACGCAGGGAAGACCACCAATCTCGCCGGGCTCATCATTTCTTACGATCACTTGGTTGTGATTGGATCGACGCTACTGATCTGTCTGCTGCTGTACCTGATGTTTCATTTCACTCGGGTGGGCATTGCCCTTCGGGCATCGTCACAGAATCAGCTTGCCGCGTACTACATGGGAATTCCCGTAAAGCGATTAAATGGCCTGGTCTGGAGCCTGGCCGCGGCGCTTGCATGTTTGGCAGGTGTATTGCTTGCGCCGATTACGTTTGTCCATGTGAATATGGGTTTTATTGGATTAAAGGCCTTGCCGGCGGCTGTCGTCGGTGGCTTTACCAGTCTGCCGGGCGCGATTCTTGGCGGCATCGTGATTGGCGTGGCGGAAACTCTTTCTGGTTTTTATCTGCCGGAGGGGTTTAAAGAGGTCGCTGCTTATGTGGTGATGCTTGCCGTGTTACTGCTTTTTCCAAGTGGACTGCTCGGCGAGCGGACCCGCAAAAAAGTCTAGCCCACTCGAAGACCGCGCCATGCGATTTCTTTTTAAAACAAGCTATGAGCAGGATGTCCGGCTGATTCAGCACTCCGGCCAGCTATTCTGGAATGGCTTATTGATTGTTGCTTTGCTGATTTCGCCGGCCGTTTTGCCGGAATTCTGGCTGGCGCAATTAAATCTTATCTTGGTGTATTCGATGGTCGGCCTGGGCATGATGCTTCTGCTGGGCTACACAGGGCAGCTCTCTCTGGGGCACGCAGCGTTTTTTGGTTTAGGTGCTTTTGTTCAGGCCTATTTTGTCAATCGTGGCTGGCCATTTTTTGGAGCGATGTCGATCACCATCATTGCCAATGTGGCCCTGGGCGCACTGATTGCGCTGCCAGCGCTGCGGGTAAAGGGCATTTTTCTGGGTATCGCAACCCTTGCCCTCGGTCTAATCGTAGAAGAGGTATTGGTGAAGTGGGAATCGTTTACCAACGGCACTTCGGGTCTAACGGTCAAGCCTGCCCAGCTGTTTGGCTGGGTGCTCAACGCGCAGCATGAATTCTTTTATCTCGCCTTGTTCATTGTGCTGCTTTGCACATGGATGACACTCAATCTTTTGCGCAGCCCCACAGGCCGCGCCATGATTGCGATCCGCGATTCAGAGATCTCTGCCCAGAGCATGGGCATTCAGGCGGGCCGCACCAAGATCTCAGCTTTTATGATTTCCGCAGCGTTTACGGGTATCGGGGGGGCGCTATATGCCCAATATCTTCGGCATATTTCGCCAGAGAATTTCACACTACTTCTATCCCTTGACTTTGCCCTGATGGTCATCATCGGGGGCTTGGCCAGCATTCACGGCGTATTTTTCGGGGCCATGTTTATTGTGTTGATGCCGCCTCTGATTGCAATTGGCAAAGATTTCCTGCCGGCTGCCATGGCCAACACGGCCGGCTTACAAAATGTGGTCTACGGATTAATTCTAATCAGCGTGGTCTTATTTGAACCGCGCGGCCTGTATGGCCGCTGGCTGAAGACTCGGACCTATTTTCAGATTTTTCCGTTTTATCGGCGGGGCATGTTTAGACGCCAGAAGGCGTTTCAGAAATCAGACCGCCTGAGCTAGGTTGCCCAACTGCCATGACACAGCCCCTGCTTCGCGCCCAGCACATCTCCCGTCAGTTCGGCGGACTGCTCGCAGTCGATGACCTGAGTTTCGATGTTTATCCTGGTGAAGTGCTCACCTTGATTGGCCCGAATGGCGCAGGAAAATCCACGGTCTTCAATGTGATCAGCCGCATCTATCCCCAGACCTCCGGCCGGCTGGAGTATCGGGGAAAGGATTTGGCCGGAGTCGCCCCCCATCAGATTGCCTGGCGTGGCATTGCGCGGACTTTTCAAAATATCGAGCTTTTCGAGCACGCCACAGTACTGAATAATCTGCTCATCGGCCATCACATCCGAAGCCGTACCAATCTTCTCGGCGATCTCTTATTCCTACCCTCGACACATCGTCAGGAGATTGCCGCCCGCGAGCATGTCGAAAAAGTGATTGATTTTCTGGGCCTGCAAAAGGTTCGAGATTCGATGGTGGCGGGCCTGCCGTATGGCGTCCGTAAAGTGGTTGAGTTAGGCCGGGCGCTGTGCATGCAGCCCGAGCTTTTACTTTTGGATGAGCCTTCCTCGGGATTAAATCCCGAGGAGACGGATGAGTTGGTGTTTTGGATTCGAGATATCGTGACTGAGATGGGTGCTACGGTCATGATGGTGGAGCACGATATGTCACTTGTGCTTCGGGTCTCATCGCGAGTTGTTGCGATGAACCAGGGCCGAGTAGTTGCGATTGGCACACCCCAAGAAGTACAAAGCCATCCCGAGGTCATCTCAGCCTATCTCGGCGCAGAGGCTGCCCCATGAGCCAGCAGGCGCCCGATTTACTTGTGGTCAGCTCGGTTGAATCCGCCTATGGGCCGATTAAAGCAATTCGTGGCGTGAGCCTTAAGGTTGCAAAAGCCAGTATCGTGACCCTGCTTGGCTCAAATGGTGCGGGCAAGACTACTTTATTGAAAACGATCTCAGGCATTATGGATCCGCTTCGCGGGTCGATTGAATTTAATCACCAGAATATTTCTGGTTTTGATCCAGCGCAGATTGTGCAGATGGGCCTATCGCATGTGCCTGAGGGCCGAGAAGTGTTTCCGTTGTTAACGGTGCAGGAAAACCTTCTGATGGGCGCCTATACCCGCAGGGATCGCGATGCGGTCGCAAGAGATATGGAGCGGGCTTATGGCTACTTTCCGATTCTTGCGGAAAGACGCAATCAGGATGCGGGCCTGCTCTCTGGCGGTCAGCAGCAGATGTTGGCAATCGCCCGTGCGCTTCTATCCTCGCCGCAGATGATCCTGATGGATGAGCCCAGCCTGGGGTTAAGCCCCAAGCTCACCAAAGAGATTTTTGAAATCATCGTGAGAATTAATCGTGAAAGCGGCACCAGCATTTTGTTAGTTGAACAAAATGCTCATATGGCCTTGAATACTGCCGATTATGGCTATGTGCTGGAAAACGGCCGTGTCGTGCTCGAAGACCAATGCGATCGGCTGCGTGAAAAAGAGGATATCCGCGAGTTTTATCTGGGGATGAAGCAGCAGGGTGTGCGCGGCGATCGCCGCTGGAAAAAGAAAAAGACCTGGCGTTAAGGCATCTGATATGCGTTATCTCTGGAAACTTCACGAGGAATTTGAGCGGGCCCAGCGCAAAACTGCTCCGCCCCTTGCTGGCGATACGGTGCAAGCGATGTTCTGGAACGCAGTCGCATTGCGCTCCGATCAGGTCTGGCTTCGCTATAAAAAATTCGGCATCTGGCAGTCGCTGACCTGGCAGCAGACCGCCGACCAGGTGGAGGCGATCACCGCTGGCCTCATTGCGCTTGGACTGAGTGTTCAGGATCGGGTCGCGATTATTTCGAATACCCGTGCCGAGTGGCTCTTGGCGGATCTGGCGACACTGACAGCAGCTGCCGCCACAGTGGGGGTCTATCCCACCGATTCTCCGCAGCAGCTCTCTTACGTGATAAACGATAGCAGCGCACGGTTTATTTTTGTCGAGGATGAAGAGCAGCTGGATAAGACGCTGTCCGTGATGGGGGAGTGCCCAAGCCTCGGGCACGTGATCGTGATGGATGAGAAGGGCCTCTCGAACTACCAGCACGACCGCGTTTTTGGCTGGTCGGCTTTGCTGGAACTGGGACGGCAGGCCCTCGAAGCCTCTCCTGGCATGGTCAGAGAGCGTCTTGCGCAGCAGCGAACAGACCACCTGGCGATGTTGGTCTACACCTCAGGCACCACCGGAAAACCGAAAGGCGCCATGCACCACCAAGAGGGCCTCGTCTATGCGATTCGGGCCCACTCCAAGATTATTTGGCAGAACCCATCTGATGAGCGGATGTGTTTTTTGCCGCTTTGCCATATCGCGGAACGGATCGGTGGCGCATTCATTTCGATGTACACCGGTACTCGGATTAATTTCGTGGAAAACCCGGAGACCGTACCCGAGAACATCCGAGAAATAGCCCCCACCGTGGTCCTGGCGGTGCCGCGGGTCTGGGAGAAATTTCATTCCGGTGTGATGCTGGCCCTCTCGGAGTCCACACCGTTTCAGCAGCGGCTTTTTCATGCCGCTATCGGCTTGGGCCTAAGAATTGCTGATCGGGTCCTCAGCGGGCAGCGGGTGCCCCTTAGCGAGCGGATTGGCTATGTTTTTGCCCAATGGCTGGTGCTGGCCAATGTACGCAAATCTATTGGTCTGGATCGGGCCCGAGTTTTACTGACTGGCGCAGCCCCGATCTCGCCGCAGCTGATTCGCTGGTTTTTTGCGCTCGGCAGCCCAATGTTGGAGCTCTGGGGCATGACCGAGACCTGCGCGGCATCAAGCGCGAATCGGCCCGGCCATATCAAGCTGGGATCGATTGGCCAGGCGGCCGAGCACAACGAGATGCGCATTGATCCGCAGACGGGTGAGATCCTTGTGAAGGGAAAAAACGTATTTTCTGGCTACTTGAATAACCCGGAGAAGACCGCAGAGGCCTTTACGCCGGATGGCTGGCTACGGACAGGTGATGTCGCGACCGTGGATGGTCAGGGATTTTTCACTATCGTGGATCGCATCAAGGACATCATCATCACGGCCGGGGGGAAGAACATCACCCCGAGCGAACTCGAAAATGAGCTGAAGGCCTCGCCCTATATTACTGACGCTGTGGTCATCGGTGACCGCAAGCCCTATCTGACGGCCATCATCATGGTCGACCACGACAATGTGGAGCATTTTGCTCTTTCCCGGGATATCCGATTCACCAATTACGAGAGCCTTACTCGGTCCCAGGAGGTGGTCGATCTGATCGGGGCCGAGGTTGCGGCAGTGAATCAGCGCTATGCCCGGGTGGAGCAAATCAAGAAGTTCAGGCTATTGGGCAAGAAGCTCACCCCCGAGGATGAGGAGGTGACACCGACCATGAAATTGAAAAGAAAATTGATTTTGGATCGCTATGCGCCCATGATTGAGGCAATGTACGCCGAGCCCTAATTTGAGGTCTTTTTCGATGTCCTGATAGACTTTCACCGCTGTCCTTTTTTCTCACCTAAATGGAGTCACTATGGCAAGCAAGAAACCCAAGGCCGCCAAGGCAAAAAAAGCACCCGCCAAAAAATCTGCCGCAAAAGCTAAACCCGCAGCAAAAGCAAAATCCGCTGCGCCCAAGCCCATCAAAACTGCCCTGAATAAGTCCACCCTGGTGGCACGTATTTCGGAGCAAACAGGTGTTGAGTCTAAGTCGGTGAAGGCGGTTCTGGCGGCTCTGGAAGAGGCCACGCTGACATCGGTTAGCAAAAAAGGCGTTGGCGAATTTACCCTGCCGGGCCTGATGAAAGTGGTTGCTCAAAAGGTTCCCGCCAAGCCCAAGCGCTTTGGCAAGAACCCCTTTACAGGCCAGGATCAGTGGTTTGCCGCTAAGCCCGCTACCGTCAAGGTTAAGGTCCGCGCGTTGAAGAAGCTGAAAGACGCCGTCCTGTAATTCGCTTTTTGTCTTTGTTCGGGCTGCTGGGCGGCGCAAGCTGCTAGCGGCCCGTTTTCTTTCTCGGTACTGATGTCTAAGGGTAAAGTTTTTTCATGCTGAGATAACATCAGTGGCATGAGCCAGCTGCGTGTTGAATCCCTGACCAAGGTCTATTCGACCTTAATTGCGAATGACGCCATCAGCATGGAAGTCCAGCCTGGCGAGATCCATGCGGTGCTGGGTGAAAACGGCGCCGGCAAGTCGACCCTGATGAAAATGATCTACGGGGTAACGCCGCCAACCAGTGGCGAGATCGTTTGGGAGGGCAGGCCAGTCCAGATTCGGTCTACTGCCCAGGCCCGCGCGCTTGGCATTGGAATGGTCTTTCAGCACTTCTCGCTTTTTGAGTCTTTGACAGTTTTAGAAAATACCGAATTGGCCCTAGCAGGCAAGATGCGCCGCTCTGATCTATCCGATCAAATCGCTGAGATATCTGCCCACTACGGACTGCCAGTGCATCCTGACCGGCTGGTCCACGATCTCTCGGTAGGTGAGCGGCAACGGGTAGAGATCATCCGATGCCTGCTGCAAAAACCGCGGCTGTTGATTATGGATGAGCCGACCTCGGTGCTCAGCCCGAGTGCAGTCGAAAAGCTGTTCGAGACGCTTCGGGCGATTAGCCAAGAGGGCTGCGCAATTCTTTACATCAGCCATAAGCTTGATGAGATTCGATCGCTTTGCGATACCGCGACTATTCTCCGGGCGGGCCGGGTCACGGGCAGCTGCATCCCTCGAAATGAGACCCCGCAGTCGCTCGCCAAGATGATGATCGGCAAAGAATTTGATCGGCCTCAACGTGCCGCAGTTTCTCCCGGTGAGACAGTGCTTGCCCTGCATCAATGCTCTAAAGTGGCAGGCGCCCCTTTCGGTGTTGACTTACATGACATCAACCTCAGCGTCCGAGCAGGTGAAATTCTTGGCATTGCAGGTATCTCGGGCAACGGCCAAAACGAGCTTTGCGAACTGCTCTCAGGCGAGGTCTTAGCGGACTCGGCCGATGCGATTGAACTCTTGGGCATCCCGATTGGTCTGGCGGGCGTGGGTGCCCGGCGGGCCCAAGGCCTTGCCTATGTGCCCGAGGATCGGCTGAGTCAGGGGTCGGTGACCAGCATGTCATTGGCGGAAAATCTGATGCTCACCGGCGCCAACACCCTTGGGCTTGTGAAAAGCGGCATGCTGCAGCTTTCTCGGGCCGTAGCGCTTACTCGAGACTGCATTGGTCATTTCAATGTGAAAGCCTCGGGCCCCCATGCTGCTGCCGGATCTTTGTCGGGCGGCAATCTGCAGAAGTTCATTGCCGGCCGGGAGATGCTGCAAAAGCCGAAGGTCATGATTTGCGCCCAGCCGACCTGGGGCGTTGATGTTGGCGCGACAGCTTTTATTCGGCAGTCATTGATTGACCTTGCACGGGCTGGCTGCGCAGTGATCGTCATCTCTGAGGAGCTCGAGGAGCTTTTTGAGGTCAGTGACCGCATTGCAGTTTTATCGCAGGGCAGACTCTCACCGATTAAGCCGCTCTCAGAGACCAGTGTGGAGCAGATTGGATTGTGGATGGGCGGAATGTGGCAGGAGGGTGCAAATGCCACGGCTTGAGCTACGTCCAGGCGCTTCGGAGTGGATGCGGTATGGCTCCCCCGTGATCGCTGTGGTGCTCACGATTATTTCGGGATTAATCATTTTTGCTTTGCTCGGCAAAGATCCGATTCGGGGCTTCGAGGTATTTTTTTTAAATCCATTAAAAAGTTTTTATCACGTCTCTGAGCTGCTTCTCAAGGCCACGCCGCTTGCCATTTGTGCCATCGGACTGGCAATCGGATTTCGGGCCAATGTCT
The DNA here is from genome assembly GCA_044370275.1 of Burkholderiaceae bacterium. Lineage (GTDB taxonomy): Bacteria > Pseudomonadota > Gammaproteobacteria > Burkholderiales > Burkholderiaceae_A > Lacustribacter. The sequence continues at coordinate 18,294 of JBILVT010000001.1, forward strand.
GGAATATCGGCGCCGAGGGCCAGTTCATTCTGGGCGCGATTTTCGCAACGGGTGTTGCTCTTTTTTTCGGAGAGACACCCGTTCTTACCTTAGCGCTGATGATGCTGGCAGGCATGCTTGGCGGAGCGCTCTGGGCATCCATCGCTGCCCTGCTGAAGACCCGATTTAATACCAGCGAAATTTTAGTCTCTCTAATGCTGGTCTATGTCGCCGAGCTTTTGGTCTCTTGGTTTGTCTTCGGCCCCTGGAAAGATCCGCAAGGATTTAATTTTCCGCAGACTGAGATGTTTGAAAGCACCGCATTGCTGCCTAAGCTTTTCGAAGGGGTGCGGCTGAATCTTGCATTTGGATTTGCGATCGTACTTTTAATAGCAGGCCATATTTTATTTGCCAGAACCCATCTCGGATTCAAGATGCGTGTGGCTGGTGAGTCGCCTGCCGCGGCTGGCTATGCGGGTATTTCCGCAGCGAAGATGACCTGGGTCGGGTTGCTCGTTGGGGGCGCTTGCGCCGGCCTTGCGGGTATGGCTGAGGTGGCAGGCCCAGTGGGCCAGCTCACCGATAAAGTTGGAAGCGGCTACGGTTTTGCTGCGATCATCATCGCGTTTGTCGGTCGATTAAATCCGCTGGGCATCGGTCTCGCCTCTTTATTGATGGCACTTTTTTATATTGGCGGCGAGCAGGCACAGCAATACCTGGGCGTACGGGGCTCGATTTCAAAGGTATTCCAGGGTTTGCTACTTTTTTATTTGCTGGCCGTGGATGTACTGATTCGTTATCGGGTGAGATTCTCATGACCGCAGAACTCTTGACCTCGATTCTTTTTGCCACGGTGGTGGCGGGCACCCCACTGGTTCTCGTGGCGCTTGGCGAATTGGTCTGTGAGAAATCCGGGATGCTGAATCTGGGCGCAGAGGGCATGATGGCTTTGGGCGCAGTTGCCGGTTTTATTGCAACCTTTGCAACCGGCTCGGTGTGGCTCGGTGTCGCCGCGGGCATATTGGCTGGCGCACTGCTGGCGCTTATCTTCGGTGTGATCACGATTCACCTCATGGCCAATCAGGTCGCAACCGGATTAGCGGTTGCGATTTTTGGCGTAGGACTGGCGGCCTTTATCGGCAAGCCGTTCGAGTCCCAGGTGATACCCGCCACTCCCGCAATTGTCGTTCCGCTGCTCTCGGAAATCCCTATCTTGGGGAAGGTGGTCTTTCAGCAGCAGTCCCTGGTCTACTTGACCTGGATTATTTTCGGCGGCCTGGTCTGGTTTCTTGCGAAAAGCCGCGGAGGACTGATCCTGAAAGCAGTAGGGGAATCCCCAGCATCGGCCCATGCGGTCGGCATCTCAGTCAACGCGGTTCGTTACTTGGCGGTGCTTTTTGGTGGTGCGATGGCGGGCCTTGGTGGTGCGTTTTTATCCGTGTTTTACACCCCAATGTGGACCGAGGGGATGATCGCCGGCCGGGGCTGGATCGCCTTGGCACTGGTGGTCTTTGCGACCTGGCGGCCCTGGCGTGTACTGCTTGGCGCTTACTTGTTTGGAGGGGTTCTGATCAGTCAATTCTTTGTACAATCATCTACGCTTCAAATCAACGTGCCGTCGCAGCTTTTGTCGGCGCTACCGTATCTTGCAACGATTGTGGTGCTTGTTGTGATTTGCAGAAATCCGCAGATGATTCGTATCAATTCTCCCGCTTCGCTCGGAAAACCATTCCGCGCGGATTAATGGTGTTAACAATTAGAAAGGGTTGTGTATGACTACTCGTCGACAGTTTATTCAGGCCTCCGTAGCAGGCGGCACGCTTACCAGCCTTGGCGTTCCCGCCTTGGCGCAATCTTCCGGTCCGCTGAAGATCGGCTTTGTTTATGTAAGTCCGATTGGTGATGCGGGCTGGACCACCCAGCACAATATGGGCCGCCTCGAGATGGAAAAGGCCTTAGCTGGCAAAGTCACAACCTCTTTCGTTGAGAAGGTCTCCGAGGGCGCGGACACTGAGCGCGTGATTCGCGAAATGGCCACCAGTGGCCACCGGCTGATTTTCGCGACCAGCTTTGGTTATATGAATGCCGTGGAAAAGGTTTCCAAGGAATTTCCGAAGGTCGCTTTCATGCATGCTACCGGCTACAAGTCAGGCCCCAACTTCGGCAATTACAACGCACGCTTTTACGAAGGCCGTTATATCGCCGGTATGGTTGCGGGCCGCACAACCAAGAGCAATGTCTTGGGCTATGTCGCGGCGTTCCCGATCCCCGAGGTTCTGCAAGGCATTAATTCGTTTACACGGGGCGCACGCAGCGTCAATCCCAAGATTGATGTCCGTGTGATTTGGGTCAATAGCTGGTACGACCCGGGCAAAGAGCGCGAAGCAGCACTCACCCTGATCGCTCAAAAAGCAGATGTGTTAACCCACCATACCGATTCAACGGCGGTAGTTCAGGCCGCTGAAGAGAAGGCGGTGTTTGCGTGCGGCTATCACTCGGATATGTCCAAATATGGCCCTAAGGCTCACCTGACTGCGACCACCCATCACTGGGGCGCCTACTACACCAAGATTGCCCAGGAGGTGATTGCGGGCACCTGGAAAGCGGGCACCATCTGGGGCGGCATGAAAGATGGCTTCATCAAGATGGCCCCGTTGAACGCAAGCATTCCGGCAGCGGTCAAAGATCAGGTCACCAAGGTTGAGGCGGATATCCGTGCAGGAAAGTTCCACCCCTTCTCGGGATCGGTGATGGATCAGGACGGCAAAGAGCGCCTTGGCGCTGGCAAGACGATGTCGGATGATGAGCTCGGTAAGATGAATTACTACGTGCAAGGCGTGACTTCGAAACTACCGAAGTCTTGATCGCAGGAGCAGTTTCGGTGTCCGTTGGCATCCGCGGACACCTTGTTCATTTCCCCTCCGATCCGTCGTCAGGCGGATCGGAGGCGGTTCAGAATTTTTCCGATGGTGTTCTGATTATTGAGTCAGGCCGGATCGCTGCATGCGGATCGTACGCGGCCCTTGCCGAGCGCTATCAGGCCTGCGATGAGCGCTATCACTATCCGGATCGTTTTGTTTTGCCGGGTTTCGTGGATACGCATACCCATTTCGCCCAGACCGATATCATCGCAAGCCCTAGCCCTTCGTTGCTGCACTGGCTTGAGCACTATACGTTTCCCGAGGAAGCGAGGTTTTCCGACCCAAATCATGGGCAAGTAGTCGCGCAATTCTTTATTCAGGAACTGCTTCGCCAGGGCATCACCACAGCCTCTGTCTTTGCGACCGTGCATCCTGAGTCTTGTGAGGCAATCTTTCAGGCTGCAAATGCCTGTGCGATGCGGATTATCGCTGGCAAAGTGTTAATGGATCAGAATGCGCCCGACTTTCTCTGCGATACCGCAGAGGGCGGAATAGAGGCAGCCCGCGCTTTAGTTGAACGTTGGCATGGCCGTGGGCGGCTGCGTTACTCAGTGACACCACGATTCATTCCAACATCATCTGAAACGCAGCTGAGGCTTGCTGCCGCTTTTTATCACGAAATCCCGGATCTGCACCTGCAATCTCATGTTGCTGAAAATGAAGATGAAATCGCTTGGGTGAAGCGGCTGTATCCAAAGTCGCGAAGCTATCTGCAGGTGTATCAGGATTTTGGTCTTTTGGGACCGCGCGCGACTTACGCTCACTGCATCTGGTTTGACGATGACGATCGCAGGCTGATGGCTGCAACACAGACTGCGGCCGCGTTTTGTCCGACCTCGAATTTGTTCTTGGGCTCTGGCTTATTTGATTTAGCATCTGCTCGGTCGCATGGCCTAACGGTGGGGTTGGCCACGGATGTTGGCGGCGGCACGAGCTTTTCGATGCTGCGCACAATGCAAGAGGCCTACAAAGTTGCTCAGTTAAAAGGCCTGACGATGACGGCAGAGGAGTGTTTTTATCTGGCGACTCTGGGCGGGGCGAGGGCTTTGGGGCTCGATTCCCTGATTGGCAGTTTTAAACCCGGTAAAGAGGCCGATGTGATTGTGATCAACCCAGAGGCGACAGCCCTTTGCAGTCGCCGGATGCAGTCGACCAAGACGCTTTCCGAGCAGCTTTTTGTGACCATGATGTTGGGCGATGAACGCATGATCGAGCAGACCCATATTCTGGGCCGGCCGATGCAAACAATAGAACCAGAAGGAGCGGCCCATGCCAATTGATCTTGAAGAAATTCAGCGTGTCCGTGATGAGGCCGATTGCTTAATGACCGCTCAGCAAGTGGATGGAGCAATTTCTGAGGTCGCCCGGCAGATCACAGCGCGGTTAAAAGGCGAAAATCCAATGGTCTACTGCGTGATGAATGGCGGCCTGATTTTCGCAGGCCAACTGATCCCAAAGCTGGATTTCCCGCTGGAAGTTGCCTATCTGCATGCCACCCGCTACGGCCATGCTTTAACCGGCACTTTTCTCGATTGGCGAGTGCGGCCCAGCCATGATCTGAAAGGCCGTTCTGTTTTGGTAATTGACGACATTTTGGATGAGGGCCACACGCTGGTCGCGATTGTGGATCACTTGAAGTCAGAGGGTGCGCGAGAAGTTTTAACCGCGGTGCTGATCAATAAGGTCCATGACCGCAAGGCGCGGCCCGGACAGCGGGCCGATTTCAGTGGCTTGGATGTCGAAGACCGTTATCTGTTCGGCTGCGGAATGGATTACAAAGGCTATTGGCGTAACCTTCCGGGGATTTATGCTTTAAAGGGCTCCTGAGGCTGAAAGAATTAAGGCTATGACATCGTTTTGTAATCTCAGCGGCAAGCGCGGTTTAGTTTTAGGGATCGCAAATGAACACAGCATCGCCGGCGCAGTGACACGCGCACTCCATAGCCATGGTGCTAAATTAGTAGCAACTTGTTTAAACGAAAAAGTAGTGCCTTATGCGAGCGCAGTCACGGCTCCGCTTGGCGTCACTTTGAAAACTTGTAACGTCTCCGAGGAAGGTCAGCTTGAGCTGGCAATGCGCGAGGCAATCCAAGAGCTCGGCGGAATTGATTTCGTGGTTCATTCAATTGCCTGGGCGCCACTAGAGGATCTACACGGCCGTGTGATCGATAGCTCACGCGAAGGATTTGAGAAAGCCATCACCATTTCTTGCCACTCCTTTGCTGAGCTTGGCAGGCTCGCTCTGGCCCACATGACCGAGGGCGGGAGTCTCATTACGATGACCTATCACGGCTCACGTGAAGTTGTTCCGAGTTATGGGGTTATGGGTCCGATCAAGGCGGCACTCGAATCCTTGGTGCGGTATATGGCAGCGGAGTGCGGACCCTCCGGAATCAGGGTTCATGCGATTTCACCGGGCCCGATTCCAACGCGGGCTGCCTCGGCCTTGCAGAGCTTTGATCAGCTGATGGCTGATGCCGCCAAGCGCAGCCCCCTCGGTCGATTGGTATCGCTTGAGGAGATCGCTAACCTTACGACTTTCCTTTGCTCAGATGAATCTTCCGGTATGACTGGGCAAACCATTTATGTCGATGCTGGGTTTAATATAGTTGCCTGAGCTGAGTAAAACAATCTCTACAGGAGTGGATAGTGAATCAATATATGGCACCCTCGCTTTGTGAGTCTCGTCGCCGTCCGTTGTGGTCGGCGATTGCAGTGATTGCCGCGATGTTTCTCCTCGGCATCGGATTTCCATACGGCTCTGTGGCCGCCCAAGGCTTTCCTTCGCAGACTGTACGAATTGTGGTACCTACGCCTCCCGGCAGCTCTGTAGATGTGGCGGCCCGCTTGATTTCGGAGCGACTACGCGAGCGTTTGGGTCAGCCCGTCATCATCGAGAATCGGCCCGGCGCGGGCGGCACCATTGCGGGCGGCGAGGTCGCCCGGGCAGCCGCAGACGGTCACACGTTATTTGCCGGATTCAATGGTCCGCTGGCGAGTGCACCTTTGCTCTTTTCCAAGATGACTTATCGCCCTTTGGAGAGCTTCGTTCCGATCATTACGACGGTCTCTCAGCCCCATGTGTTGGTTGTCAACGCCCAGCATCCTGCAAAGAATCTCAACGAGTTCATCGCCTCGGTGCGCAGTGCGCCGGGCCGGTATAACTATGCATCGGTGGGCAACGGCAGTGCATCCCACCTCACCATGGAACTGTTGAAATCCAGAGCAAATCTCGCCATCGTGCATATCCCCTACACGGGAGGTCCGGGGGCGACGCAGGCACTGGTAGCGGGAGACGTCCATGCGCTGTTTACCGCTTATGTCAATGTAAGGCCGATGGTCAGCGCGGGCCGTCTGAGGGTGCTTGGTATCGCAGAGTCGAAACGCTCTCCTGCGCTCCCGGAGGTGCCCACGTTCGCGGAGCAGGGCTTTGCTGGCATTGATGCCCCGCTGTTTAATGCCATCGTGGCGCCTGCTGGCACTCCCGCATCTGTTGTGGCGCGACTGAATCGGGAAATCGGTGAAATCCTCATGCTAGACGACACGCGAAGCAAGCTCGCGTCGGGGGGCATGGATGTGATTGGCGGGTCTCCTGAGCAGCTTGCAGCCCTCATGAGGGCTGAGGCACAGCGCTGGCAGCCTGTGGTCGAGCGCCTCGGTTTGCGGCCCGATTAATTTTTACTTGCATCTCCCCTCTTGCGGCAGCCGTTTTGCGGGTTTTCCAGGGGGGTGAAGAAGTGTCGCAGACAGGGCACTGTCGATATCCTAGAGACTTGACCGCTTAATCTTTGAAGCAGACGGAGTTGCCATGCGTATTTTGACGTTGATTGTTAGCCTGATAGCAGCATTGTCGTTGACTGCGACGCCTGCCACAGCAAAAACATTTCGTTGGTCATTTGCAAGTGATATTCCTTCAATGGATATCCACTCCCAAAACAATGCCCTGGCCAATATGGTCCACGGCGCGATCTATGAAAGCCTTGTGATCTATAACAGCCGAACCTTTGCTCCTGAGCCGTTGTTAGCCACGGGGTGGACCGAGGTGAACCCGCGGCAAATGAGGTTTACGCTGCGACAGGGCGTGCGATTTAGCGATGGCAGCGCTTTTAGTGCCGACGATGTGGTGTTTTCGATCAATCGGGCAATGGCGAAAACATCCAACTACCATATCTATACTCAAGGAATTGATCGAGTGGTCAAGGTGAATAATCTGACCGTCGACATCTTTCTTTCGGTACCCAATCCGGTTCTAATTCGCCAGCTCACCGAGCTCAGAATGATGAGCAAGGCCTGGGCGGAAAAAAATAACGCGGTGGAGCCCAAAGATCTGAAGACAAAAGATGAGCCTTTTTCCCATCGCAACGCAATGGGCACCGGACCGTATCTTCTGAAGTCGTGGCAGCCCGATCAGCGTATGGTTCTGGTTCGAAATCCGAACTGGTGGGGTGCCGGAAAGTTCCCGACCAATGTTGAAGAGATCATCTTCCTGCCAATTCGTTCAGATGCAACACGTATGGCGGCTTTGTTTTCCGGCGAGATTGATTTCGTGCTCGATCCTACCCCGCAAGACCTACCAAGGGTCCGCGGGAATTCTACCCTTCAGCTGATCGAGGGCCCCGAGAATCGGACGATCTTCCTTGGGATGGATCAGTTTCGAGATGAATTGCCTGGCAGCAACATCAAGGGTAAAAACCCCCTGAAGGATGTCAATGTGCGAAAGGCGCTTTACCAGGCGATTGATATCGAGAATATTCATAAGGTTGTTATGCGGGGTCAGGCGCAAATCACAGGAGCGCTCGTTGCGCCGCAGGTAGACGGCTGGACTGAAGGGGTCCATCGTCGCCATGCTTATGACCCCAAAGAGGCCACTCGACTACTGACAGCGGCGGGATACCCCAATGGCTTCGAGGTCGATTTCGCATGCCCCAATAATCGTTACGTCAATGATGAGCAGATCTGCCAGGCCATTACCGCAATGTGGGCCAAGGTGGGAGTACGTGCGAAGCTGAGAACCCTGCCGCTGGTTACCTACTTCCCGATGATCCAACGTCATGAGGCCAGTATCTACATGTTGGGATGGGGTGTGCCGACCTTTGATGCTTTGTACTCGTTGCAATCGCTGGTTCGCACGAAAACGACTGGCGCTGATGGAAATTACAATGTGGGCCGATACAGTAATGCGAAGATGGATCAGATTGTGGATCGTATCAAGACTGAAACAGACTCGCTGATTCGAAAGCGTCTTATGTCAGAAGCCTTGCAGCTTCAGAACGATACAGTTGCGCATATTCCATTGCATAATCAATTTATTCCGTGGGCTGCGAAGAAATCTATCGAGACCGTACACCGTGCCGACAATCGAATCGATTGGCGTCTAACTGTAGTCCGTTAATAGGCTATTTTTATTGATGGATAACGATCTGTAGCCTTGCTCGATATCAATGTTGGTTTTTCTGCTCGAGCGAGTGCTGCAGTGCCTATTGGTGCTGCTTGCGGTTGCATTAATTGCGTTTTTGCTCTTCCAATATGTGGGCGATCCGGTACTGTTTATACTCGGGCAGGATGCGACTGAGGAGCAGGTCAGCGCCCTTCGCGAATCACTTGGGCTCGATCAGCCTGCATTAGTTCAGTTTGGGTATTTTCTGCTTAATGCAATGCAGGGTGAGTTTGGGCTGAGCCTTCGGCAGGGCATTGCTGTCTCGACCCTGATTGCCGAGCGTCTTCCTGCAACCCTAGAGCTGTCGATAGTGGCCGCCGTCATCGCGCTTTTCGTTGGAATTCCGATGGGGGTATACGCAGCTATTCGCAGAGGATCCGCCTTGGCCCAAGTCTTTATGGCGATCTCCTTGCTCGGGGTCTCACTGCCCACATTCTTGATTGGTATTTTTCTCATCCTCCTTTTTTCTGTTGCATTGGGTGTCTTACCAAGCTTTGGCCGGGGGGAGGTCACGAGTCTTTGGGGGTTCACCACCGGACTTTTTGGCTGGGGCGGAATCAAGCACTTGATACTGCCGTCCATCACGCTTGCAGTTTTTCAGCTAACTCTGATTATGCGGCTCGTTCGAACGGAAATGCTGGAGGTTCTTCGGATGGACTACATCCGATTCGCGCGGGCAAGAGGCCTCAGGCAGCGGTCGATCTATTTCGGGCACGCATTGAAAAATACGCTTGTACCCGTGATTACCATCACTGGACTGCAGCTCGGAGGGCTGATTGCCTTCGCTATCATCACTGAGACTGTTTTTCAGTGGCCGGGGATGGGACTGCTCTTTATTCAGGCGGTCAATTTCGCTGATATTCCCGTCATGGCCGCCTATTTATGCTTAATTTCAATCATTTTTGTAGTAATCAATCTTATCGTTGACCTTCTGTACTTCACGGTGGATCCTCGTTTGAGAGTTCAACTCGGCTAGAAATTACTTTAAGAAGTCATCGAGAACCCGCACGTGCTAAGAAATTTTTTCGATAGTGATATTGGCTACAGTTTTCGCTCCTCACCGGTAGCGATTGGTTCTTCGTTAATTGCAGTGCTCTGTGGTTTGGGCGCTGCGCTGAGTGGTCTGATCGCCCCTCACAACCCATTTGATCTCGCAAGTCTTATTCTTTCGGATGCACGATTACCCCCGGCTTGGAGTGAAGGTGGATCTTGGCGGTATGTCTTAGGCACCGATGACCAGGGTCGTGACATGCTGTCTGCGATTCTCTATGGCATGCGGATATCCCTGCTCGTCAGCGTCGTCTCGGTGGCGCTTTCTGTTCTGATTGGAACTTCTCTGGGGCTCCTCGCTGGGTATCTCGGCGGCTGGCTCGACGCATTTCTAATGCGTTTGTGTGATGTTATGTTGAGCTTTCCTGCGATTCTTATCGCGTTATTGATAGCAGGCGTTGGTCGTGCACTTTTTCCTGACGCCCATGAATCGTTGGCTTTTGGGGTCTTGGTGCTTTCTATTACGCTTCCAGGATGGGTTCAATACGCCCGTACGGTCCGTGCATCGACATTGGTTGAATCTCGGAAAGAGTATGTACTCGCCGCCCGTTTAATTGGAGTGAGCTCCGCTCGAATTGTCTATCGTCATGTGCTTCCGAATGTGGTTGGGCCAATTTTGGTTTTGGCCACTATACAAATAGCAACCTCGATTATTACCGAAGCGACACTTTCATTTTTAGGTGTAGGCGTACCCCCGACGTCCCCGTCTCTGGGAACGCTAATTCGAATCGGAAACGACTATCTATTTTCTGGGGAGTGGTGGATTCTTGTTTTTCCAGGGGTAGCACTTGTCATTTTGGCAGTTTCGGTGAATTTGTTAGGCGATTGGATGCGTGATGCGTTTAATCCTCGTCTGCGAATGGGACGATAGAGTATCCAGATGACAGTATCGTTACTTCGCGTCGATCAGCTCGTGGTGGAGTTCCCCACTCGCGACTCAACGCTGCGTGCTCTTGACCGAGTCTCTCTTGAAATTTCTGCTGGCGAAATTCTTGGACTCGTAGGGGAGTCTGGTGCTGGCAAGTCGATAACTGGATTGGCCACCATAGGATTGCTTGATCCGCCGGGCCGCATCTCCTCTGGGCAGGTATTGCTCCAGGGCGAGCGTATTGACAACTTATCGGAGCAAGAGCTTCAAACCATACGTGGCCGAAAAATTGGCGCTATTTTTCAAGATCCGCTTACCGCCCTCAATCCTCTGTATACAGTTGGTCAGCAGCTGGTCGAGACGATTCGGACACACTTACACCTGACAGTCTCACAGGCAAGAGCTCGGGCTATCGAGTTGCTAAAGGAAACTGGAATACCGGCTGCCGAGGAGCGTATTGACCATTATCCCCATCAATTTTCTGGGGGAATGCGTCAGCGTGTTGTAATCGCTTTAGCACTTTGTGCTGAGCCGGCGCTGGTGATCGCAGATGAGCCCACCACTGCGCTGGATGTCTCAATACAGGCCCAGATCATTGGTCTGCTCCGGGAGGCCTGCCGTCAGCGCGGTGCCGGAGTCATGCTGATCACGCATGATCTCGGAGTCATTGCGGAGACATGCGATCGTGTGGCGGTCATGTATTCGGGCCGAGTGATTGAGCAGGGGCCGGTTGCGGATGTCATCCATCGACCCAGCCACCCGTATACCGTTGGTCTGATGGCAGCGATTCCGACGCTCGATCAACGCCGAAAACGCTTATCGCATATTCCGGGCAACATGCCCCGACTCGATGGTCTGCCTAGTGGATGTGCTTTTCATCCTCGGTGTGTACTCTCGGATGATCGCTGCGCCTCCCAGCGCCCCGAATTAGACCGGCTGGAAAAGAACCGGGATGTCGCATGCTGGCGCAGTGAAAACGCCCGTACTCTAATGGGTGAAACGGAAATCCAGGATAAGGCGCCTCAAGCTGATCGGCAGGCAGAATCGTCCAACGTTGATCAACGCCCACTCGTTGCGATTCGAGGACTCTATCGAACCTTTGATGTCAGCCCCTCTTGGTTAATACGGCTTATCTATCGCCGACCGCGGCTTCAGCTTCGCGCGGTGATGGACATACAGCTCGAACTTTCCCGTGGGGAGACATTCGCATTGGTGGGGGAGTCGGGCTGCGGAAAAACGACTCTGGCGCGCGTTGTGGTGGGGCTCGATTCGCCCACTCAGGGTGAGGTCCGCTTTGATGGGGTCGGCCTTCATGCGACGCTGCGATCTGGTCGGTCTAGAGACCTTCGACAGAAAATCCAAATGATATTTCAGGATCCATACTCAAGCCTTAATCCGCGATGGTCGGTGCACCAGATTGTGGCAGAGCCACTGTATGAGTACGGACTCGCGCTTAGCAGAGAGGAAGCGGTCCGCCAGGTGGATGAGCTCCTGACTGCAGTTGGTCTTTCGCCGGCTGACCAGAGAAAATATCCCCATCAGTTTTCGGGTGGACAACGTCAGCGCATCTCAATTGCTCGAGCACTTGCCGCAAATCCAGAATTTCTTGTCTGTGATGAGCCGACGTCCGCGCTGGATGTCTCTGTGCAAGCGCAGATACTAAATCTGATGCAGGACCTCCAGACAAGACTTGGCCTTACTTATCTGTTGATTTCCCATAATCTAGCCATCGTTCAACATTTCAGTGATCGGGTTGGGGTGATGTATCTCGGGCAGATTGTCGAGCAGGGTGTTACCGATGCTGTATTCACGAATCCGCGGCATCCGTATACACGGCTCTTGATGGACTCTATTCCGCGATTGGCTGTTCCTGATCGAGCGCGTATCCCCATACAGGGGGAAGTTCCTAATCCGCTGACGCCGCCCTCGGGTTGTGTCTTTCATCCGCGCTGCCCCCATGCACAGTCACGTTGCCGCTCAGAGAGTCCCCTTTTAAAGGTAGTAGGGGATCGGCGATTGGCCTGTCATGCTGTTGAAGAGGGAAGACTGTGAGTGCATTTGAATGACTAATCTTGAGCAATAGCGATGGACTTAAGTCGATTTCCAAGGCGCATTTATACGACTCATCCCACGCCGATAGAGTACTTGCCGCGACTGACCGAGGTACTGGGTGGGCCGAAAATTTGGATTAAGCGCGATGACATGCTGGGCCTTGCTCCAGGTGGCAACAAGACTCGGAAACTCGAATTCCTGTTGGCAGACGCACTCGCACAAGGAGCGGACTGCCTGGTGACTTGTGGCGCCCCGCAGTCGAACCACTGCCGCATCACACTCACTGCGGCGAGAAAAGAGGGCCTGCACTGTCATTTTGTCATCGAAGAGCGGATACTCGGCACCTACTCAGAGACGGCGAGTGGCAATAACTTTGTTTTCCGGCTGATGTCGGTAGATTCGGTTACCGTAGTTCCAGCGGGATCAAATATGGCAGAGGAAATGGAGTTGTTGGCCAAGAAGCTGCGCGGTTTGGGCCATCGGCCATATGTCATTCCTGGCGGCGGATCGAATGCAATCGGAGGGCTTGGCTATGTAGCCTGCGCCCAAGAACTGCAACAGCAGTTCTTTGAGCTTGGCCTGGTTATTGACCAGGTGATTGTAGGTTCTGGAAGTTCTGGAACCCATGGGGGCCTTGTCGCCGGATTTGTCGGAAATCATATTGATATCCCAATTCTTGGGGTGGGAGTCAGTCGAGATCCGCAGGATCAGGAGCCTCTGGTTTACAAGGAAGCCTGCGCTATTGCAGGGCTCTTCCAGAATGCTTTTGTAATTCCTCGTGATCGTATTGTCACCGTTGGTGGCTACTGGCAGCCAAAATACTCGCTACCAAATGCATCGATGATTGAAGCAATAAAACTTTTTGCTTCTACAGAGGGAATTTTGTTAGATCCGGTTTATACCGGCAAGGTCGCCGCTGGAATGATTGGCATGATTCGCGAAGGACGATTAAAGACAAGCGAGAATATTCTCTTCATGCATACGGGCGGTGCCACTGCGCTATTCGCCTACGAAAATGTCCTGCGCTAAAACGTAATCAGCACCATTTTTTTGAACTCGAATTCTTATGATGCTATTGTAATCGGCGCAGGCGCGGCGGGTATGTTTTGCGCGGGAGTGCTCGGCCAGCGTGGAAAGCGAATTTTATTACTGGATCACGCCAAAACCCTGGGTGAAAAAATCCGTATCAGTGGTGGGGGTCGATGTAACTTCACGAATCGTGAGTGCAGCCCGAGTCACTTTTTATCGCTGAATCCTGATTTCGCGCATAGTGCCTTGGCCCGCTACTCGCCTGCCGATTTTATTGCCTTGGTGCGTCGTTATCGAATTCAGTTTCACGAAAAACATCGTGGACAGTTATTTTGTGACGAGTCTTCTTATCAGATTATTCAGATGCTACTGCAGGAGTGTCTTCAGGGTGGCGTAGAGATTCGACATCCTGTCGAGGTGAAAGCGGTTATTCAAGCGGGCACCCAATGGCGTGTTGAAACCGGTATCGGCTCGTATAAGGCAAGCTCGATTGTGATGGCTACGGGCGGGCTGCCAGTCCCCGCGATTGGGGCGACTGGATTTGCGCTGGATTTCGCAAAGGGGCTTGGGATACCTGTCGTATCAGTTCGGCCTGGTCTTGTACCGCTGGCTTTTACGTCTGAAACTTTCCGGGGTCTGGAGTTCTTGGCGGGGCTAAGCCTTCCAGTCTTTATCTCGGCCGGTCGAAAAGGAGTGCGATACGGCGCTATGAGATTTGAGGAAGACCTTCTGATGACGCACAAAGGACTATCCGGACCGGCAGTGCTTCAGGCTAGCAATTACTGGGAGGAGGGCGAAGACATCGCCGTAGATTGGTCAGCAGGATTAGATCTTGAGGTCGCATTAGATGAGAAATTAGTCGGCGCGAAGACTGCGGAGGGCGCGCTTGCAACATTTCTTCCCGAGCGTCTTGCCAAAATATTTTCAGAAAAAAACCGCCTACAGGGTAAGAGGTGGGCTGAGATTTCGAGACGGGATCGACAGGCTATGGTCCATCAGATACGAGATTGGCGGGTCAAGCCAGCAGGGACCTTAGGCTGGAGAAAGGCTGAGGTCATGATCGGTGGCATTGATACAGGCGCGCTTGATAGCAAGACCATGATGGCGAAACGTTTTCCAGGCCTTTTCTTTATTGGTGAGTGTGTCGATGTCACTGGCCACCTAGGAGGCCATAATTTTCAATGGGCCTGGGCCAGCGGCCATGCTTGCGCACTGGCAATTTCGGCTTGAAGAGTTGCTGCCATGGCATTGGTGCTGTTGTTGTAGCGCTATCTGGGGCTTTTAGTACGGGATATCAGTCAACCCGAACCCGCCCCGATGTAATGACGGGACGCCAGCGCTCGATATCGGAGGCGATGAGCTTGCCGAATTCCTCAGGAGTGGTTGGCGTCGCAATCGCCCCCTCGGTATTCAGACGCACTTTTAGCGCCTCACTCCCGAGCGCCTCATTCACCGCTCGGTTGAGTTTCATCACGATATCACGCGGCGTTCCTGCTGGGGCGACCAGCCCGTACCATTGGTCGGCCTCGAATCCACGTAGTCCCAGCGCCTCGGCGACTGTTGGAACATCGGGGAGAATATCGAGACGCTTGGGGCTGGATACCGCGAGTGCTGTTAACTGCCCAGAACGAATGTGACCGATCAAGGCGGGCGCTCCGGTGAAGATGAGCTGTACGGAGCCCCCAATCACATCCGCAACGGCAGGTGCAGCGCCCCGGTACGGAATGTGGACCATCGCCACCCCAGCCTGCATTTTGAAGTACTCGGTTGCAAGATGAGCTGCACTGCCGTTACCGCCAGTGCTGTAGTTCAGAGAACCAGGTTTTGACTTGGCAAGCGCGACAAGTTCTTTGAGATTTCGGACGGGGACCGTTTTATTCACTACCATGACGTTTGGCACCCTTGCTACCCAAGCAACAGGCACAAAGTCCTTGATGGGGTTGTAGGGAAGATTAGGATAGAGACTCGGATTTACTGCCAGAGTCCCGATATGGCCCATCAAGAGCGTATAGCCGTCGGCAGCACTCTTCGCGACTCGATCTGACCCAATACTTCCGCCGGCCCCCGCAACATTTTCAATCACAAAACTTTGGCCAAGAGATTTGCTCAGTTCGCTGCCGATTGCCCGAGCCAGAATGTCGGAGCTTCCACCCGGTGTAAATGGAACGATAATTTTGACTGGCTTGTTCGGATAGACCGTCTGTGCATGGCCCGGCGATATCACTGCGACAAAACAGATTATTAAAAAATAAAGCGTCGATTTGATCATGTTTTAATTTATCCTACCCAGAGATCATAGGTGATACCGTTTGCAATCAGTGAGATGACATTTGACTGATTTTCCCGCGATTCTGCAAAGTCGGCCAGAACTTTTTTCCAGCTTTTTTCTGGGTTATTTTGTAGTTGGTCGATCCACCAAGCATAGCCATCTTCATCCGGAGACCGATCCAGTACATTTTGATAAAGACGGGTGAGAAAGTCCCCATTGGTAGGATTAGCGCCATAAAGCGCCCTGAATTCATTGGAGTCAATAAAGCGAGCCGCAACCTCAACAGTGCTCATGCCCCGATCCATCTGCGCAATCCAGTAGCCTAGTCCCACGGTATCACCGGCCATCGGATCGCGATCAAATGCCGCCTTATAGATTCTGTAGGCTTGGCCAGCATTACCGGCAAGATCAAGACCGATTGCCTTGTCGTTGAGAAAAATTCTTTCGTATCCGATCAGTTTTGCAATCGAAAATCCAGCGACATCCACCACAGCCCAGGCGCCATCGCTCATTTTTCGGGCGCTGATTTGGGCGATGGAGTATTCCAAGCGTGCGCCAGTGACTCCTGCTGCTGCCTTGAATTCCGGCAATTTAATCAATTGATCTGCGCCGCTGGAGATTTGGACGTCGCGAACGATGACGGGCGAGTTCGGAACGTTTTCAAATCCGTTATTCGTGGAGACGGGAACTTTTGCGATTGCGTCCACCACTTCTAGTCCTGATGTAATCCGGCCAAATACCGCATAGCCTGGCCGCTCAGCGCTTGAATAATTAAGCCCTGGGTTATCCACTAGGTTTATGAAAAATTGGGAGGTAGCCGTATTGGGTTGATCCGTACGGGCCATACCGACCGTGCCCCGAAGATGGGTTAGCCCGTTATCAGACTCAAGGGAAATTGGTCCCCGTTGAGCAGTTATCTTTGCGCGGCCTTGGGTATCAAAAAGCCCTGCCTGAATTACAAAATTATTAACGACTCGATGAAAAAGTACGTTGTCGTAGTAATTATCAAATGCATAGTGTAAAAAGTTGCCAACGGACAGCGGCGCCTTCTCCGGAAATAACTCGATTGTGATATCCCCGAAATTGGTTGTGATAACTGCCGAGGGCGGTGAGGCCGTTGGGTAGAAGCGGGCGGCCGGCAGTTCGAAATCAAGCAGGTCTAAAGTTTGCATGTGATCGGCAGCAGTATCGATAGGCGTGAGCCAAAGATTATCTATCAAAAGCGACTGAAGATAAGGGCCGGTAGCTCAGGGCGTGACCGTTTATGCGACCCGGCCGAAGCGAACCATGGTGAGTATGACTCCAAGAGTCATCAGAGAGATTGCAATGAGGAGCAGTGGGCCCGTAATTTCGGTCTGACGCTGCTGCCGAAAAATAATTGTTTTCCCCATCGTTTCATAGACGCGATGTAACTCGGTCAAGCTCGCCGCCCCAAAGTAGTCTGCTGAGGTTTCGGCTGCGATGAGTTTTAAAAGATCTTCCTCCAGCCGAACGCGCATTGCTATGCCCTGGGCCCGGAGTACTGCGCCCTGCGGAGTTCCAATACCGACGGTATAAATTCTCACTCCCTGCTGTGCGGCAAGCTTGGCCATAGTGCGTGCGTCTGGCTCCATATTGCCAGCGCCATCAGACAGCATCACGATAGCGAGGCTGTCTCGGGTAGCGGCTGCTGTTTCCGTGGATGTCGGCCCCTTGTATTCACCATTGAGGATTGCTTGGAGAGGAATGCTTCCAGGTGGTAATACCGCGGCGAGCGCCACTGCGATTCCTGCGCCAAGTGCTGAGCCGCGCTGCAATGCAATCCCATCAAGGGCTGGGTAAAGCGCCTCACGGTCTGTCGTCGGCATTTGTGTGACCACTGCTGTTGCAGCGACCGAAACAAGGCCCACCTTCATCGAGGCGGGCTGCTGCTCGATGAATCCACGAATCGCGGCCTTGGCGGCCTCGATTCGGCTGGGGAGCACATCATCAGCGCGCATACTGCCCGAGGTATCGAGCACCAGCATGACCGCATCAACGCGCTGCGGCACTAAAATCACCGCCTGCGGACGGGCTGCGGCGAATATCAGCGCAACAATCCCAATCAAAATAAGAATGGCTGGGCCATATCCTGCTCGCTGGGGTGTAGCAAGCTGAGTGAGCCATGTGGCTTGAGTGTTTATGCTTGCTTTCGGGTGTCGTCGCTGAATATAAAGGATCACTAAAAGTGGCAAGAAACATAAGAGCCATAGCATCTGTGGCCAGATCCAGGCAATTTCAGAGAGCTTCATCGCGATGCTCGCATTCCCGAGAGCGTCTTGCGTTTCTTTCTGAAAGCGAGATAGGCCATGAGCTGGCGCAGTAAGGATTCATCAGCGCTCAATTGGAGAAAATCAGCACCTGAGAGTGCGCAGGTCTCTCTAATGCTTACCTGGCGCTGCCTCATCAGTTCTTCGTAACGGCCGCGAATTACTGGGTCGCCAGTATCAATAAGGGCCTGCTCGCCGGATTCTGAATCTTGGACTGCGAGCATGCCAACATCGGGAAGCTGCATCTCAAGTGGATCGGACACCTGGATACACAGCACATCATGCCGCTGGGCCAGCCGACGTAAGGCTTGCTCCCAGCCGGAAGCGACCCAGAAATCAGAGACAAGAATTACAAGGCTGCGGCGTCGAATCACTGCCAGAGCCCGCTCGAGCATCGGGGTGAGTCTTGTGCTGCTGCCTGAGGCTTCTTTCGATCCAGAGGCAGTGCCGCCAGATGGCTGGACAACCGTGCCCGGGTTATCGGTCTGCAGCCGCATCATCTCAAGCAAACGGACAACATGAGACTGGGCGCTTCCCGGGGGAAGCAAATGCAGCGAGGAGCTGCTGCGGCCATTGTCGAGCATGGCTGCAAGTCGATCGCCATGCCGCACCATAAGGCCAGCCAGCGTCCCGACTGCCTGCTCGACCATCTGTTTTTTACTTGGACCTGCCGACTGAAAAGAAAGTGAATTCGAGGTATCAATCAAAAACCATGCGGTGAGTTCCCGCTCTTCGTGAAATGTGCGCACATGTAAGGTTCCTGTTCTCGCACTGACATTCCAGTCCAGATGGCGGACATCATCACCCGCCTGATACTCGCGGATATCCGACATTCGCATGCCGGTGCCATGAAAAAGTGTCTCGTGATCCCCCTGAAAAATGCCGTCCAAGCGCCGGATGACCGTCCATGAAAGGGTCGGTAATAGCGCTTTCGGCTGGCGACTACCGCCCGTAGCCAAGATGCCACGCACCCCACTGTTTGGGGAAGGTGGTGAGATGGCGTTTGGCTTAGCTCGCTGCCGAAACCCGAACATGGCCGTCAAATGGTTGATCCGGTGCAGGAACAGCTTGTAATACCTGCATGACGATGTCATCGGCGCTCACACCTTCGGAGAGTGCATCGTAGGAGAGCACCATACGGTGCCGGAGCACATCGGCGGCGATATCAGTCATATCCTGGGGCAGTGCATAGGCACGGCCCCTTAAAAACGCTAGAGCACGCGCTCCTTCAACCAGCCCAATCGTTGCGCGGGGGCTGGCGCCAAATCGTAGGAGCCGGGCAAGATCCGGAATACCAAATCGTGCAGGCTCGCGGGTCGCGCAGACCAGTTGAACTGCATGCTGAATAAGGCGCGCATCGACATGGCCTTCTCGGCAATCCGCTTGCAGCGCAGTTAAGCGCTGCATATCGAGCACCGGCGCTGCCCGGGCGGGAACGCCAGTAAAGCGTTGCGCGATGACAAACTCTTCTTCTTCGCTGGGGTATCCGATAAGGACCTTCATCATGAATCGGTCCATTTGCGCCTCGGGCAAGGGATAGGTGCCCTCAGTCTCAATTGGATTTTGTGTAGCCATCACGAGAAAAGGGTCAGGCACTAAAAACGTCTGGCCCGAGATGGTGACCTGGCGCTCTTGCATGACTTCGAGCAGGGCGCTTTGCACTTTTGCGGGCGCACGATTGATTTCATCGGCGAGCAACAGGTTATTAAATACAGGCCCCAGTACAGTGCTGAATTCAGATGTTTTTTGGTTATAGATCCGCGTGCCGGTCATGTCGGACGGCAGTAGATCGGGTGTGAACTGAACCCGACCGAAACTTCCCTGAAGTGTGCTGGCGAGTGTTTTTACCGTTAAGGTCTTGGCAAGGCCTGGTACACCCTCAATCAGCAGATGGCCGCGGGCGAGCAGCGCAACGAGTACACGTTCAAGGAATCTATCTTGGCCCACGACCACACGCTTAACCTCATACAGCAGCCGCTCCATGAGCGCTGCACTCTCCGAGATGCGCTCTGCGGAGGGCCCCGAAAGCGAGGCCGCCGCAGCGCTGCCCCATGGGTCTCGAGATAGATTCATCACAATATCCTTTTCAATAAATGGAACAGCCAAAAATGTTGGCGCAGGAAAAACTCAACGCTAAAACGGCGGAATGCCCACTGCGCTAGCGGCACCCTCAATCGTGGTGGCAAATCCGATTCCGATAAAAGTCCCGGACTTAGTTGGATTTAGGATCGCTGTCACGATCCCGATCACTTCGCCTGACATATTGATTAACGGACCACCAGAGTTGCCGGAATTGACTGCAGCATCAAACTGAATTAGGCCGGTTAATGCCGGCCGATCATCACGAGAGCGAAATTCTCGATTCATGCCGGAGACCACGCCAGCGGAGACTGACGGGCCAATGCCAAATGGAAAGCCGATTGCTACAACCTCATCCCCTGGCGATACGCGGGATGTCGAGCCCAGCACGGCCGGCTCGAGGTCATCAGGAATGCGTTGGGGTTTAACGAGCGCGAGATCCTGAGCGGGCATGATGGCAACAATAGTCGCCGGGGATTCGGTGCCATCATGAAACACAACGTCAATCCGTTGCATGCCGTGCACAACATGGAAGTTAGTCAAAAGGGTGCCGTCTTCCATAATCACCACGCCGCTGCCAACGCCCAGCTGCTTTTCCGGACTTTTCGGCCGCTTGGGATCCTGGCCAAAACCTCTCACCCTGACGACTGCGGGCAGCACCGCTTTTGCGGCCCTTGCAGTCCGGGAGGGGAGATCGTTATCCTGAAGGCTGCGCATGACCGCAGCGTCGATGTCTTTTTGGGTGATGGGCTTCGGGGAGTCGCGAAGCGCGGCCGTGAGTGCCAGGCCAAGTCCGAGGGCCAGCCCGCCGATTGAGATGATCCAGTGTGCGGTTTGTTTCATTGTGCGAAACGTTATTAAGCACCCGGACACTTTGGGGCGCATTTAACCAGGAAGCTGAAGTATGCGTTTTTTATGGCCTGAAATGTTGTGGACGCTGCTTCTCATCCCAGCGCTCTTGGCGGGATATGTGTGGCTGCTTCGGCGGCGGATGCGGGCCGCGGTTATCGCCCCCGATCTGTCGGCGATTCGCCTGGCCCAGGCAGGACGGCGCAGCTATCGCCGGCATATTCCGCCCGCCCTCTGTTTGGCTGCAATAACCTGCGGGCTCATTGGATCAGCAGGCCCAAGTGCGCGGGTTGTGCTTCCTGCTGATTACATGACCTTGATTTTGGCGATGGATGTCTCGCGCAGCATGCTTGCCGAGGATGTGCCGCCGAATCGCATTAAGGCGAGCCAAGAGGCGGTAAAGGTATTTATCGAGGGCCTTCCGCAAAATGTTCGCGTTGGGCTGGTGACCTTTGCTGGAACGGCGCAGCGGGCCCATGGGATTACAGATAACCGCCAGGATATCTACGAGGCCATAGATCGATTCCAGCTGCAGCGGGGTACGGCGACAGGGTCAGGCCTGCTAATGGCACTTGATATGTTGCTTCCCGATGCAGGCATTAAGCTTGAGACAACCGTCTACGGCTGGGAGACGGGGGGCACGCCGATCCAGCCGGATATCCCACGGGATCGCGCCAGCATTGCGGGTGCGGGGGCAGGGCCTTCGAGGGCCGATCAGGCCTCTGGTCCGCCAGGGTCGTATCGGAGCGGCGCGATCGTTTTGCTGTCAGATGGCAGACGAACAACGGGGTCGGATCCGATTGAGGCAGCCCGGCTTGCGGCTCGGCTGGGCGTGCGGGTCCATACCGTCGCTTTTGGCACTCCTGAGGGATTTATTCCCGGCTTTGAGGGCCTGTCTTTTTACGCCCGGGTAGATGAGGAGACCCTAAGGCAGATGGCACAGGTGACGCAGGGTGAATTTTTCCGCGCATCGAATGCAGCGGACCTTCAGGGTATCTATGAGCACCTGGCAACCCGAATTCGACTAGAGCGCCAAGATACACAAATCAGCGCACTTTTTGCGCTGGCTGCAATTTCGTTGGCGTTGCTTGCGATTGGTTTGTCGCTGGCCTGGTTTAAATCAATGCCGGTGCGTACTCAATCGAACATTTGACCACTGCGCGTGAAATCCGTTTTCGGTAACTCTCGCCGGGGGTGCTTTGCCGCTCAGCAGAACATCTAGGCCTGCCCGGGCGCTGTCGATCAACGGTACTGGCTGAGTCGCTTGAAGTTTTTCTGCGTATCCCGCAAGACCGGCGCCGCCCATGATGATTGCCTTAACCCCGCTTCGCACCGCATTGGTGCAAGCTTGTGCGAGACACCGACTTGCCATCTCGGGGTCTGCAAGCAGTTCTGCGCCGCTGGGCGCTACGGTTTCGATGTGGCGTAACCTTTCGCTATAGCCGAGTGCCTGGGCCAGCCGTTGCAACATCGGCCTCCATCGCTCTCCGCCCGTGACGATTGCGAATTCTCCGTGAGTAGACGCCTCAATAAATGATGCTTCTGCTAAACCCGTGACAGGGCAGGCGCTGCTCTCCCGCAGAGCAAAAAGACCGGGATCACCAAAACAGCCAATCAGGACTCCGGCGGGGGCAGTCTGTGCCGTTGAAACTTGTTCGGCCCATATTTCAAGCATTGCGTGCGCAGCAACCGCATGGCTTGCCTCGCAGGCGATATAGCGCGCACCAAATCGGGCCGTGTGGCCATCAATTGAAACATTCGGCGGAAGCAGCGGTGTTAGCACCTGAAGCAGGCGCTTGGTGGTCGCGTCGCTGGTATTGGGGTTGATAAGCAAAATGCGTTTCGCTGCAGGTGACGGCATAAGAGTTTCCGATGACATAACAGGTATAAGAAAAAGTTCGGCCCGATTCGATGCGCTGCGCTGTCGCTCTATACTAGCGGGACTGGCATACGCGTTCCCTGCGGACTAGCCAGCAAAACTACCTCCCCTAATAGAGTCTTCGAAAGGATTCACTATGAAGCGTCGTGAAGTACTTGTGGCAGGCGCCGCTGCGCTTGCTGCCCCATGGGTTTGTGCACAGAGCCAGGCCTGGCCCACCCGAAACCCGATTCGCCTGATGGTTCAGTACCCCCCAGGTGGATTGGTTGATACTGTTGCCAGACTAATGGCGCCCCATCTGTCTCAGGCGCTGAATCAGTCGGTCATTGTGGATAACAAACCTGGCGCAGGTGGACTAATTGGTACTGATTTGGCATCAAAGCAGCCCGCAGATGGCTATACGCTCTTAGTCAGCCACGCTTCAGTCCATATCTACGCCACTGCCACCCGCAAATCGATGCCGTTTGATCCAGTTGGCGATTTCACGCACATGGGGATGTTGGTCGAGGCACCCATGACACTGCTGGTCCGCGCTCAGTCGCCGTATCAGACACTGGCACAGTATGTGGCCGCCGCGAAAGTCAAACCGGTCCGCTATGGGTCTTCCGGAATTGGATCTGCAAATCATCTTTATGGCGAGCTTTTGAAACTGGAAGGTCCGGCACCGCAGCATGATCATGTTCCGTATCAGGGCAGTGCTCCCGCGATGCAGGATTTGCTCGGCGGCAGTATTGATAGCCTTTTTGATCCCATCACGACCAACACGGCTCAGTTAAAAGCTGGCGCTTTGCGTGCGCTGGCGATTTCGACTCCAGCGCGGCTTCCGGCATTTCCGAACATTCCAACGTTTGCTGAGGCGGGATTCCCATCGCTGACCGGTTCACAGTGGCTTGGATTGTCGGCACCTAAAAATCTGCCCGCCCCGATCGTGCAGCGGCTTACGGCTTTGATTCCGGAGATTATGAGCAAGCCCGACATCATGTCCCGGCTTGAGGAGCTCCAGACGCTGCCGCGTAAGACCCCCGTGGTCGGTGAAGATTTTGTGAAGCTGATTCGCTCACAAATCACGACATGGACAGCTGTTGCAAAGAAAGCAAAAGTCGAGGTCATCACTTAATCGACGAGTTGTTATCCAATTGGATAGGGCTGCCTACGGGCAGCCCATTTTGTTTTTCTGTAGTCTGGAATTTTTTGTAGTGAGTTAGGCTAAAAATGACTGAAGTTGATTTCGAGCAACTCGATACTTATCCCCGCTACAAATTGATGGCGAGTCTGATTATTCCTCGGCCGATTGCCCTGGTGACGACACTCGGGGCGAATGGTGTCGCGAATGCCGCACCCTTTTCCATGTTTAATATGGTGGGTGAAGACCCACCGATTCTGATGATCAGCATTAATCGGCTTACTGATGGCCGATTAAAAGATACTGCTGCAAATATTTTGCATAACGGCGAGTTTGTCGTGCATATGTCGGATGAGCCAATGGCGCAAAAAATGCATGATTGCGGTAAAGCATTTCCTTCTGATGTCAGCGAACTTGCAGCGGTAGGGCTTACGCCCGTGCCGTCACGCTGCGTGGCACCGCCCCGGATACAAGAGTCGCCCGTGGCATTTGAATGCGTTTTGCACGAAAAACTCGAGACTGAGAGTCGTTATGTCTTTATCGGACGTATTCGCTGGCTAGCAGCCCGTGATGGGCTCATCGATACCACGGCGTGGAGAGTTAACTTAAGAGAGTACAGCCCGATCGCACGATTTGGGGCCAGCTTTTACACTCGCACAAACGACCGTTTTTCTTTGAATGACGCCCCGCAGGAGGCACCGCCTGCAACAACTTCGATCGATCAGTTGTGACCACTGATCGTTGGAGCTTCGGGGAAGCGAAGCTAGCATGGATTTGTCTAGACAGCAAGACGGTGCATCTCCGGATGTTTCCTGGCGGCCTCAAGAATCAAGATTCCTGGGCCTGACCCGTCTTTTTCTGGTCCAGTTGCGACCACTTTCAGTGGTGTCTTGCGTGGGTGTTTTCTACCCTGTATAGACAGACTGGTGTACGCCAAACAAAGGGGGCCAAGGATTTCGATTCGCCGCCAAGGCGGACATTCTTTTAGGAGGAATTTTTCTATGCGCTCGTCTCTTTTTAAAACGGCGGTCCTGACCGCCTTTTGTGCCAGCGTGGCCGTCTCTGCGCATGCACAAGAAACCAAACTTGCATTAGGCATGTCGGGATGGACTGGTTTTGCCCCCCTGACACTGGCCGATAAGGCTGGCATCTTTAAAAAGCATGGCCTTGATGTTGAGATCAAGATGATTCCCCAGAAGGATCGCCACTTGGCGCTTGCCTCAAAGTCGATTCAGTGCGCAGCGACAACAGTTGAGACGCACGTTGCTTGGAATGCGAACGGTGTGCCGATAGTTCAGATCTTCCAGCTGGATAAATCGTTCGGCGCAGATGGGATCGCTGTTCGGGCAAACATTAATAAGTTTGCGGATCTCAAAGGCAAGACCATCAGCGTAGACGCCCCGGGCACTGCACCTTATTTTGGTCTGGCCTGGATGCTGAGCAAAAATGGCATGAGCATGAAAGACGTAAAGACAGTGACGATGTCTCCCCAGGCGGCAGCCCAAGCCTTTGTAACCGGCCAAAATGATGCCGCCATGACCTACGAGCCTTTTCTTTCGACGGTGCGTGCCAATCCTTCTGCGGGAAAAATTATGGCCACGACTCTGGATTACCCCATGGTGATGGATACGGTGGGATGCGCCCCGGATTGGCTCAAAGCCAATCCTAAGGCGGCGCGGAGTCTTGCGAATGCTTATTTTGATGCGTTGGAGATGATCAAGAATGAGCCTGCGAAGTCGAATGAGATCATGGGTGCGGCGGTCAAGCAGACTGGCGAGGCGTTTGCAAAGTCGGCCTCGTATTTGCGCTGGCAGGATCGGGCCGCAAACCAGAAGTTTTTTGCCGGAGAGCTTCAGGCCTTCATGAAAGACGCAGCCGCGATCCTTCTTGAGGCTGGAGTGATTCGTAGCATTCCCAATAACTTTGATGCGATGTACGACACCAGCTTCCTTAAGTGAGCAACCGCAGCACTACTGTTGCATCTGATACACCGGCGGTTGTTCTCGGAAGGGCCAGCCGCCGGAAACGGGCACCTCTAGAGCCAGTCAGCACGGCTGCACGATGGGGCCTTGCGCTAGCCTTTTTCGTTTTGTTTTTTCTGGTTTGGGCTTTTTTCACGATTGGGGGCTATGTCTCGCCCACTTTTTTGGCGAGCCCAATCACGATGGTAAGAGAAGGCTGGCTGCTCTTTGTTGAATTTAACTTTATCCATGACATCGGCATGACCGTATGGCGAGTGATGGGGGGCTTTATCCTGGCAGCAGTAATTGCTGTGCCGCTTGGGATCGTGATGGGTGCTCACAAGGGGGTCGAGGCTTTCGTGGAGCCTTTCGTGTCGTTTTGTCGATACCTGCCCGCCTCGGCGTTCATCCCGCTGCTTATTCTTTGGGCTGGAATCGGTGAGCTTCAGAAAATTCTTGTGATTTTTATCGGTTCTGTTTTTCAAATTATTTTGATGGTCGCGGTGACGGTCGGGGCTGCTCGCAGGGATCTAGTCGAAGCGGCCTACACCTTGGGTGCCTCGCCGCGGGGGATAGTTCGGCGCGTCCTGATTCCCGGCGCCGCCCCCGAGATCGCTGAGACCCTACGCCTAGTCCTGGGCTGGGCATGGACTTATGTCATCGTCGCGGAGTTGATCGGCTCTTCTTCAGGCATTGGCCACATGATTACCGACAGTCAGGCCCTACTGAACACCGGCCAGATTATTTTCGGCATCATCGTGATTGGCTTGATTGGATTGATTTCTGATTTTGCGTTTAAGGCTTTTAACAGGCGGCTTTTTACATGGAGTTCGCTCTGATGAATATACTGTTGAGCCCTGCTGAGCGTAGCAGTTAAGACAATGATCAAGCTCGCTATACAAGGTGTATCTCGCGTTTTTATCGGAGCCAAGGGCGCCAAAACTGAGGCCCTTACGCCAATTGATTTTAATGTTCGAGAAAATGACTTCGTCACCATTCTTGGGCCATCAGGTTGCGGCAAGTCCACTCTGTTACGCATCGTTGCAGGGCTCGATCAGCCCACGACGGGGAACATCTTGCTTGATGGCAATCCCGTTGAAGGCCCGGGTGCTGAGCGCGGCATGGTCTTCCAAAGCTATACCCTTTTCCCTTGGTTAACTGTGGAGCAGAACATTTGCTTTGGCATGCGGGAGTGCGGCACTCCAGAGCGCGTACAAAAAGAGCGGGCTGCTTATTTCATTGCCAAGGTAGGTCTTAGGGGGTTTGAGCAGCATTACCCGAAGCAGCTCTCCGGTGGAATGCAGCAGCGCACAGCGATTGCCCGAGCCCTGGCCAATGACCCAAAAATTCTTTTAATGGACGAGCCTTTTGGTGCTTTGGACAACCAGACTCGGGTTTTGATGCAGGAGCTCTTGCTCGGTATTTGGGAGTCTGCTCAAAAGACAGTGCTTTTTGTCACGCATGACATCGACGAGGCGATCTTTATGGCCAATCGCGTCGTTGTGTTCACGGCCCGGCCGGGCCGAATTAAGACCGAGCTCAACGTCGATCTTCCGCATCCTCGTCACTACACGATCAAGACATCTCCAGAATTCATGGCCCTGAAGGCGCGGCTGACAGAGGAAATCCGGGCAGAGTCTATGGCTGCCGTTGAGCATTGAATGTGTAACCTTAATAGTGCGCGGCCTGACTTGAAACAACCTGAACTCGCCGCCTAAGACCATGGCTCGCACTGCTGTCGCCTTGAAATCACTCGTTAGTCAGCGCCACCACACACCGGCGAGAAAGGCGGGTGCAGTAGCGCTGTATCAGCAGATCAAAGATTTGGTCTCACGACAGATCCAGGATGGCACGCTTCGGCCAGGAGATCGATTGCCCTCTGAGCATGAGCTGGTCGCTAAGTTTGGTATGTCGCGAATGACGGTGAATCGCGCGCTGCGTGAGTTGGCAGCGCAGGGCCGCATTGTACGGATCGCCGGAGTCGGCAGCTTTGTCAGTGAGCAAAAGCCGCATTTGACACTATTGAGAATTGCGAATTTGGCGAGCGAGATTCGTCAGCGAGGCCATGAGTATCGGTGCGAAATGATCACGCTGGAGCGCGTGGCTGCACCGCTCGAGGTCGCTGCTGCTTTAGAGCTCCGCACCGGTGAGTTGGTCTATCACTCGGTCTGCGTTCATTACGAGGATCGCGTGGCAGTCCAGCTTGAGGACCGTTATGTGAACCCGCAATTGGCGCCCGATTTCGTACAACAAGATTTCAGTCAGCAGCAGCCTTCGGAGTATCTCGTGCGCAACGTGCCATTTGATGAGATAGAGCATGTGGTCGACGCGGTACTCCCCACCTCGGAGCAGGCACTTCGCCTGCAGGTAGATCCAAGCCAGCCTTGCTTGCTGCTGACCCGAAGAACCTGGACGCGGGGCGTTCCGGTAACGCTTGTGCGATGTTTTCATCCCTCCCGATATCGACTGGGCAGTCGATATCGTGCAGACGGCAACCCAAGCTCTCCGTAGGCTCGTAAGTTGACTCCGGGTGCCGTGACCTTGGCCCAGTGGCGCGAGATTTATCACGGCGCCTTACCCCAGCTCGATCCGGCCTGCCGGGAGGAGGTGAAGTCGAGTGCGGAGACCGTCGAGCGTATGGTCGCTGCCGGGGATCCTATTTATGGCGTGAACACAGGTTTTGGAAAATTAGCGAGTGTGCGTATCCCAGCCCAAGACCTGGAGCGCTTACAGCGCAATATTGTGCTTTCGCATGCGGCTGGCGTGGGAGATGACACAGCGCCTCAAGTGACTCGGCTGATGATGGCTTTAAAACTTGCAAGCCTGGCTCAGGGAGCCTCAGGAATTCGTTTGGCCACCTTAGATCTGCTGGAGGCGATGCTCACTCGAGACATTATTCCCGTCGTGCCAGCTCAGGGCTCGGTAGGGGCATCGGGCGACCTGGCGCCGTTGTCACACATGACAGCCGTCATGATTGGAGTGGGGGAGGCCGATACTCCCGAGGGCCGCCTGCCTGCGATACAGGCGTTAGAACGTGTCGGGCTGCGGCCGGTGATCCTGGGGCCCAAAGAGGGACTAGCACTCCTCAACGGCACCCAGTTCTCAACAGCCCATGCCCTAGCGGCGCTATTTGATACTGATGTTTTGTTTCAGTCCGCTCTCGTGACAGGCGCTTTGTCGACCGATGCCGCTAAGGGTTCTGATGCACCATTTGACCCAAGAATTCATGCGCTCAGAAGGCATAAGGGCCAGATAGCGACAGCACAGGCCTTACGACAATTACTGGCAGGTAGCGCCATTCGGTCCTCCCACCTCAGGGGTGATGAGCGCGTACAGGATCCCTACTGCCTTCGTTGTCAGCCGCAGGTCATGGGGGCATGTCTCGACATGTTGCGATTTGCTGCATCTATTTTAGAGACTGAGGCCAATGGAGTCTCGGATAACCCACTCATCTTTGGCGCTGAGCGTGGTGGAGAGGCCCTGTCGGGGGGGAATTTTCATGCGGAGCCAGTGGCTTTTGCGGCCGACGTGATTGCGATGGCTATCTGTGAAATCGGTTCGCTGGCCGAGCGCCGTATCGCGATGTTGGTGGATCCGGCTTTATCAGGGCTTCCGGCTTTCCTTACGCCAAAGCCGGGACTGAACTCGGGCTTCATGATTCCGCAGGTAACGGCCGCTGCACTCGTGTCGGAGAATAAGCAACGCGCCTATCCTGCAAGCGTTGACTCAATACCGACATCGGCAAATCAAGAGGACCATGTTTCGATGGCGGCGCACGCAACCCGAAGACTCAGGCCGATGGTGGACAATGCCCTCAGCATTATTTCGATCGAATGGCTGTGTGCGGCGCAGGGCTGTGACTTTCACGCCCCGCTTACCTCGAGCGCGAAGCTTGAAACCGTACGGACCCGCCTTCGGGCTCGCATTCCTCGGCTGACCGAAGACCGCTACATTTATCCTGATCTGCAGGCTGCCCTTGAGCTGGTGCGCGACGAGCAGTTGATTCAAGGACTTGATCTGCCTTCTTTAATCTAAATGGATTCTTATTTTTGTGAGGAACGGGAGCAAAACATGAATATAAACGACGCTATCTTTGAAAAAGAAACGGATCCTCGGCTTGATAACAGCCGGGTGATACGCGCGCCCCGCGGCCCACAACTGACTTGCAAGAATTGGGTCACCGAGGCGGCCTATCGCATGATTCAGAATAATCTCGATCCAGAGGTTGCCGAGCACCCTCAACATCTGGTGGTGTATGGCGGCATCGGCCGGGCTGCCCGCAATTGGGAATGTTTTGACCAGATCCTCGAGTCTCTGCGGAATCTGAACGAGGACGAATCTTTGTTGATTCAGTCCGGTAAACCTGTGGGCGTATTCAAAACCCATCCGAACGCGCCGCGGGTATTGCTGGCCAACTCCAATCTCGTACCCAAGTGGGCCACGTGGGAGCACTTCAGTGAACTCGATCGCAAGGGCCTGTTTATGTATGGGCAGATGACAGCAGGCAGCTGGATCTACATTGGCAGTCAGGGCATCGTGCAGGGAACATTTGAGACTTTTGTCGAGGCGGGTCGCCAGCACTTTAATAACGACCTCTCCGGAAAGTGGATTCTGACCGCCGGCCTTGGTGGCATGGGGGGCGCACAGCCTTTAGCGGCAACGCTGGCGGGTGCCTGCTCGCTCAACATTGAGTGTCAGCAAGCCAGCATCGACTTCAGGCTTCGCACTCGTTATGTTGATAAACAAGCAAAAGATGTGGACGACGCACTCGCACTGATTCAGCACCACACCGCCTTAAAGGAGTCCGTCTCGATAGCGTTATTAGGAAACGCCGCAGAGGTCTTGCCAGAGCTTGTGCGTCGGGCCAAAGCAGGTGGTATCCGGCCCGATATTGTGACCGATCAGACATCGGCCCATGATTTGATCAACGGATATCTGCCTGCAGGCTGGAGTATCCCCCAGTGGAGAGCGGCACAAAACGATGTATCTCAGCATGCTGCATTAAAGTCGGCGGCAGCCCAGAGCTGTGCGACTCACGTGCGCGCGTTACTCGAGTTTCATGCAATGGGAATACCAACCGTAGACTACGGCAATAACATTCGGCAGGTCGCCTTTGATGCGGGGGTGGAAAACGCCTTCGATTTTCCTGGATTTGTGCCGGCCTATATTCGGCCAATGTTCTGCGAGGGTAAAGGCCCGTTTCGTTGGGTCGCGCTTTCGGGAGATCCCGAAGATATTTATAAGACCGATGCAAAAATCAAGGAGCTCTTCCCGCAAAATAAGCATACCCATCGATGGTTAGAGATGGCACGCGAGCGCATTCGTTTCCAGGGCCTGCCCGCGCGGATTTGCTGGCTGGGCCTGGGCGAGCGGCATGTGGCCGGGCTAGCATTTAACGACATGGTGAGAAAAGGCGAGCTAAAAGCCCCGATTGTGATTGGCCGCGATCATTTGGATACTGGCTCAGTGGCGAGCCCTAACCGCGAAACCGAAGATATGCGAGACGGCACAGACGCGGTGAGTGACTGGCCGCTACTGAATGCGCTACTCAACACTGCAGGCGGCGCGAGCTGGGTCAGCCTGCACCATGGCGGCGGTGTTGGAATGGGCTACTCACAGCATTCAGGTATGGTGATCGTGGCGGATGGAAGCGACGCAGCAGCTGAGCGACTCGCTCGCGTGCTGGTCAATGATTGCGGCTCTGGGGTAATGCGTCATGCGGATGCGGGATATGATTTGGCCATTCAGACGGCCAACAAGTTCGGCCTGAAATTACCAATGGTGCGCTAGTGCAGGCGAGTGTTTTTCATCGGTTTTATCGTGAGCAACTGCCGTGCGTACCATGGAAAAATGGCGGTGGCGTCACTCGCGAGATTGCCTGCTATCCGGCTGGCGCAGATCTTCAGTCGTTTGAGTGGCGGATTAGCATTGCGGATATTACGCATGATGGGCCTTTTTCCGATTTTTCGGGCATCGATCGGGTGACTACCTTACTCTCCGGGAAGGGCGTTCGGCTGGTGAGCCAGCAAGGTGAGAAGGGCGACATTGATCATCTTTTGGATGAGCCGTTTCAGCCCTTTTATTTTTCGGGGGATCTTCCGATCACAGCCGACCTGCTTGATGGCCCTTGTCAGGACTTCAATGTGATGACGCGACGCGGTGTCTGCGCCGCGCAGGTCTCGATATGTCGAAACTCCAACAGACTCGGCCCAGCGCCGGCGGGAGTATTGATGTCCTTATTCGGCGCCTGGCACTTGAATACTGAAACGCTCGATCCGGGGCAGGGCCTGTGGTGGTCGGATAAGCAAGTCTCATGGACCGCATCGCCTCAGACCAAAGAGGCGACGTTATTGGCGGCACTCATTCATCCGGTGAGGGTATGAATTTCGGTTCAGCAATGCCAAGCGCTGATGGCGTCTGGACCGATCTTCGTCTCGCGCCCGAGGCGCTCGGGGCGGGCGAACAGGCTTCTCGCGATTCCGCCATTGTCGTCTCCAACGGCACCATTGTCTGGATTGGCAGCCAGCGCGCTTTGCCAGCGCTTTACGCATCCATGAGTCGCCATCTCGGACGAGGCGCATTGGTCACGCCCGGTTTGATTGACTGCCATACTCATCTGGTCTACGGTGGTCAACGTGCCAATGAGTTTGCGATGCGCTTGGCCGGTGCCAGCTACGAAGAGGTCGCGCGTGCTGGAGGTGGTATTTTGTCCAGCGTTCGGGCTACGCGCGCTGCTAGTGAAGACGAGTTATTTGCTCAGGCACTGCCAAGACTTCAATCCCTTTTGGCTGAGGGTGTCTGTGCGATTGAGATCAAATCCGGCTACGGACTGAATCTGACTTATGAGCGGGCTCAACTCCGTGTAGCTCGCCGGCTTGCCGAGCATTGCGGCGTGACTGTGCGCACCACATTTCTTGGCGCCCATGCGTTGCCCCCTGAATACTCGGGAGAAAGCCAGGCTTATATTGATCTTGTCTGCAAAGAGATGATGCCGGCACTTGCCTCCGAGGGTCTGATTGATGCTGTGGATGCATTTTGCGAGACTATTGGATTCTCGCTCTCCGAAACCGAACAAGTATTTCGTGCTGCCCAGGATTTGAAATTACCCGTGAAATTACATGCAGAGCAGCTTTCGAATATGGGGGGAGCAGCGCTCGCAGCCCGTTACGGCGCGCTCTCCTGCGATCATATTGAACATCTTGATGCGGAGGGCATCGCGGAAATGCGGCAGGCGGGAACTGTCGCGGTCTTGCTGCCCGGCGCCTATTATTTTTTGCGTGATACGCATCTACCGCCTGTTCGCGCGCTGCGTGAAGCCGGTGTGCCGATGGCGGTCTCCACTGATCACAATCCTGGTACCTCGCCGGCGCTCAGTCTGTTGTTGATGATGAATATGGCCTGCACGCTGTTTCGGCTGACCGTGCCTGAGGTTCTCGCCGGGGTGACCCGTCACGCAGCGCGCGCCCTGGGACTCTCCGAGACGCATGGTCTGATCGGAAAGGGCAGGCCCGCCAACTTTGTTCTCTGGCCGGTAGATGAGCCTGCCGAGTTAGCCTACTGGTTGGGCCACAAACCGATGCCGACTGTTGTACGACAAGGCCGAATAGTGCAAGGGGGCTAGTTGATAGCAGCCGCAGATTTTTTGAAACAACTGGTCAGCGAGATTGGCTCAGATCGGGTCCTGACAGGAGACCGAATTCCCTCACGATGCCACACCGACTGGAGTGGCGCGGATCCGGTGATGCCGCTTGCACTGGTATGCCCACAAAGCACTCAGGAGGTCTCCAGGCTTTTGCGTTTATGTAGTCTTCATCATGTGTCCGTAGTGCCCCAAGGCGGGCTGACTGGGCTTGCTGGCGCAGCCGTCCCCATTGCAGATGGCATCGCCGTCTCTCTTGAACGGATGAATGCGATCGAATCGATAGAGCCTCGCGCAGCGACACTCTGCGTCCAGGCTGGTGCCACCGTCCAATCAGTCCAAGAGGCTGCAATTAAGGTGGGGCTGCAGTTTGGTGTGGATTTTGGTGCCCGCGGTTCTGCTCAGATTGGCGGTGCGATCTCGACGAACGCAGGTGGCAATGGCGTACTGCAATATGGAATGATGCGAGAGCAGGTATTAGGTTTGGAGGTTGTACTTGCAGACGGCACAGTCTTGCCCATGCTTCGGCCAATGCTTAAAAACAATACGGGTTACGATCTCAAGCAGTGGTTTACGGGCGCTGAGGGAACCCTTGGTGTCATTACTCGGGCCGTGTTGCGTCTGCGACCCTTGCCTCAGGCCAAGATTACCGCATTAGCAGCCCTACCGGATTTTGACGCATCATTGGCCTTGCTTACTCGTCTTTCAGCTTCGCTTCCTGGAGCGATCTCTGCCTATGAGTTGATGTGGCAGGATTTTTTTTTGACATCGTTATCCTGGCAGAAGCTGCGTGATCCTTTTTCAAAAATGCATCCCATGGCCGTGTTGCTGACTGTCGATGGCCAGAGCGCTGAGGCCCTGCACTCTGCGCTCGAGTCAGTCCTCGCTGATGCAATGACCGCAGGCGAGATCGTTGATGTGGTGATCGCACAGTCGCAGCAGCAAGCCCGTGCCTTATGGAAAATACGCGAGGCAACTGCCGAGCTTTCGGTTTACATGCATCCGCCAATTAATTTTGATGTGAGCCTGCCGTTAGCGGAAATCGGCCGATTCGCAGAGGACTGCCGCGCGGCGTTATCTCAGCAGTGGCCCGGGCATCAGACGATATTTTTTGGCCATGTTGCCGACGGCAATCTGCACATCTCTACCGACGGGGCCACGGTGGCCCAGGCCCTTCACGATGTCGAGTCCTTAGTTTACAGACTGGTGAGGTCTTATGGCGGCAGCGTCTCAGCCGAGCATGGCATCGGCTTACACAAAAAGTCTTATCTGAGCGCCAGCCGAACAGAAGCAGAGTTGGATGTCATGCGCGCCGTGAAGCAGGCTTTAGATCCTACCGCGATTATGAACCCTGGAAAGGTGTTTGACTGATGTCGCTGCTGCCTTTCGCTAAGAAGGCCCGTTGAAAATGAGCGCATCCGCATCCGGCGTAGGTGCCAAGGCGTCACGATGTCTCTTCGCGCAAGAGGCGCTGCTGCCGAGCGGCTGGGCGAGTCAAGTGCTCTTGCAATGGGATGAACGGGGCCAATTGACATCGATACAGACGCATGCGGAACCAGGCGATGCACCTCGCGCCAAAGGCCCTGTATTGCCCGGAATGCCGAATCTCCATTCTCATGCCTTTCAGCGGGCGATGGCGGGTCTAACCGAATATGGACAAGCAACGCAGGGCAACTTCTGGGGTTGGCGAGAGCTTATGTATCGCTTTGCGGCAGCGATCACGCCCGAGCAGCTCGAAGCGATTGCTACTGCCGTTTATATCGAGATGCTGGAGGCAGGCTTTACCAGTGTGTGCGAGTTTCACTATATTCATCACGATCTAGATGGCAGGCCCTACGCAGATGATCGGGAGCTCTCTTTGCGCCTACTGAGGGCTGCCGAAAAGGCTGGGATTGGACTCACCCTGTTGCCGGTGCTATATCAGACAAGCGACTTTGGTGGTCGTGCATCGCGCCCTGATCAGCGGCGATTTATTCGCCGCACGGACAACATGCTTGCTTTGCTAGAGGCATTAAAACCTGCGTGTGACTCCCAGG
This sequence comes from Burkholderiaceae bacterium, assembly GCA_044370275.1. Classification (GTDB taxonomy): domain Bacteria; phylum Pseudomonadota; class Gammaproteobacteria; order Burkholderiales; family Burkholderiaceae_A; genus Lacustribacter. The sequence continues at coordinate 53,753 of JBILVT010000001.1, forward strand.
ATGCGCGGCTCGGGCTTGCCCCGCATTCACTGCGGGCTGTACCCCACGACGCCTTGCAGCAGATCGTTTCGGGGCTGACATCACTAGATCCTACTGCGCCGATTCACCTGCATATTTCTGAGCAGATCGCAGAGGTAGAGGCCTGCATGAAATGGAGCGGTAAGCGTCCCTTACAGTGGCTTTTGGATCATCATGCGGTGGACGAACGGTGGTGCCTCATCCATGCTACCCATATTGACGCGCAAGAATGTCGACGAGCAGCAGCCTCCGGGGCGGTCGTGGGGCTCTGTCCGACCACCGAGGCGAATTTGGGAGATGGAATTTTCGATGCACCATCGTGGCGGGCTGTCGGCGGACGCTGGGGGATTGGTTCTGACAGTCACGTTGCAGTCAATGCAGCGGAGGAGCTCATGATGCTTGAATATGGCCAGCGGCTGGCCGCCCAGAAACGCAACCTGTTGGTTGGTCCGTATGCGTCATCGGTGGCTACTTCCATGACACTGGAGGCTGTCGCGGGTGGCGCTCAGGCCAGTGGGCGCCGAGTGGCTGGTCTGGCAGTAGGCCAGCAGGCGGATTGGGTGATCCTAGATGCCCATCACCCCGTGCTTCAGGATCTGCCGAATGCGGAATCCATGCTTTCAGCTCATATTTTTGCGAGCAGTCGTCAGTCGGCGATCGACGAGGTCTGGGTGGCGGGTCAGGCGCGTGTGCAGCAGGGTAGGCATCAAGACTTTATTGTGACAAGGTCCGCATTTCAGGCGGCCAGAGGCCAACTCATGGAGACATCTCGCTCATGAACTTTGAGACTTCGGTGCCTGCCTTTCGTTTTATTTCGGGCCAGCGACCCTTGTTAATCTCAATGCCACATGTCGGCACCCACCTACCGGACTGCGTGCGATGTCGGCTCACGGAGGCGGCGATCACCACACCGGATACCGATTGGCATCTGGAACGACTTTATGAGTTTGCTGATGCACTCGGCGTGTCATTACTTGTGGCGACGCACTCGCGTTACGTGATCGACCTAAATCGCCCGCCGGACGGCAGCAGCCTCTACCCAGGACAGAGCGTGACCGGGTTATGTCCTGTAGATACTTTTAGCGGCGAGCTACTTTATCTAAGTCCAGCCGGCCAACCGGATCAGCAGGAGGTCGCCCAGCGAAGGCAGAGCCTCTGGGAGCCGTATCATGCTCAGATCGGTGCTGAACTCGCCCGCATCAGGACTCAACATGGGGTAGCGGCTTTGTGGGATGCGCATTCGATTCGATCACGGGTACCCCGTTTTTTTGATGGGCGTCTTCCTGACCTGAATCTAGGAACAGCAGATGGCGCGAGCTGTGATCCAAGACTTGCAGCGAGTCTTTTGGATATCGGACAAAAAGCCGAAGGTTATACCGCGGTGCTCAACGGTCGCTTCAAAGGTGGCCACATCACGCGTCATTTTGGCGCACCCTCTCAGGGAATCCATGCGATTCAGCTGGAGATGGCGCAGCGCGTTTACATGGAGGAGGTTTATCCTTTTGACTATCAGCCATCGCTGGCAGCAAAGGTTCAGCCTCACTTGCGTCGCATGTTGGAGGCGACACTGCATTTTGTCGAGTCGCTTTGAGCACCAGAAGCTAATCATCGATGGGCATTGAATCAAAGAGTCTTACTCATGGGGCGGTAATGTCAGATCATCAGCCTAATCGTCAAGGCCCCTTGGCCGGCCTGCGAATCGTAGATTTCACGCGGGTACTCTCAGGCCCGTTTTGCACGGCACTATTGGCAGATTTGGGCGCTGAGGTGATCAAGGTGGAGCCGCCTCAAGGGGATGATTACCGGGCGATTGGACCTATGCGCAATGGCCACAGTGCGCTTTTTAGCGTGATGAATCGCGGCAAACAGAGTGTTGTGTTGGATCTTAAGCATCCAGAGGCTGTCGCTCTGGCAAAGGAGCTATGCGCCCAGGCCGATGTGATTGTCGAGAACTTTCGTCCTGCGGTGGCTGAAAAACTCGGCATTGGCTATGAAGTCATTCGACAAATCAACCCACGGGTGATTTACGCCAGCATCTCCGGATTTGGCCAGACCGGCCCTGCGGCGCACCGGCCAGCCTACGACATTGTGCTTCAGGCAATGACGGGCCTCATGGAGGCCACCGGCTCTCCGGATGGGCCGCCAACGTTGGTCGGAGAGGCCGTCTCCGATGTGGTCAGCGGCCTGTTTGCGAGTTGGGGGATTCTTGCCGCTTTACTCGCTCGAGAGCGCACTGGCAAGGGCACACAGGTGGATATTGCCATGCTGGATTCCACTTTGGTTTTTAATGCGACTTCTGTCTCGCGCTATCTCTTTACTGGAAAAAGCCCTGTACGGGTTGGCAATCGGCATCCCCTCTCAGCGCCGTTTGGTGTGTATACCGCTGAAGACGGCCACTATGTGCTGGCCGTCTTGAATAACAAATTGTTCGGTAAGCTTTGTGAGCTGCTTGATCGGCCAGAGCTTGCCCAGGATCCGCGGTTTGTATCCGATGAGGAACGCTCGAAAAACGAACCGTTACTTCGTGCTGCTATTGAGGCTTGGTCTCGAAAACTCACGGTGGAGCAGGTGATTCAACGCCTCGAAGATGGTGAGATTCCTGCGGCACCCATCTGGAATATTGAGCAGGCCTTAAATTCGCCTCAGAGTCTGCATCGTGCGGTGATTCAGCCGGTGGAGGACCCTGAGCTGCCAGGCCTCCGACTGCCGGTCCAGCCTTTGAAGTTCTCGGGCTATCCGCCAACCGCCATCGATCGCGCTCCTCGACTCGGCGAGCATACTGACGCAACGCTGATTCGTCTGCTTGGGCTTTCTGCCGAAAAGATTGCCCAACTGCGGGATCTTGGCGCCTTTGGGCATCCCCCCGTAACCGCCGGTAGGAGTAAGGTATGAAACCTCGTTTTGGCATCGTGCCTGATGATCAGGCCTTGGCCGATGCAATTCTTCGTTTTGCGGCCGAGGAATTAGCACCGCGTGCGCAGGAGGTTGATGATCAAGAGATCTCCACGGCGCGCTATGTACCCTTGTTGGCCGAACTGGGAGTGATGGGCATGAATCTGCCGGAGCGCTGGGGTGGAACAGAGATCACACCAACAGCGCTTGTCTTGTCACTCGCTGCGATAGCAGAGGCCTGCGCTTCCACCTCTTCAATGATTGGCGCCCACTTTCTTGCTACCGATTCGATTCTGATCGGCGGAGATGATGATTTGCGTCAGCGTTATCTACCTCAGGCGGCCGCTGGGAAAAAACTTGGCGCTTTTGCCCTCACCGAACCCCGCGCCGGATCTAATCCGGCCGATATGGCCACGCGCGCTATCCGAGAGGGGGATGGCTATCACCTCATTGGTACCAAGCACTTTATCTCGAATGCAGGAGAGGCCGATTTCATCGTGATTTTTGCTAAGACAGATCCGGCGAAAGGTCATAAAGGCATCAGTGCATTCGTGGTAGACAAAGGAACGCCCGGACTAAAGATCTCGGCTCCAGAAAAACTCATGGGTATACGCGGTGCCCATGCTTTTGAAATGTCGATCGATTGTCATGTGCCCGAGAGTCAGCGTCTTGGCCAGGAAGGAACGGGGTTTCACACAGCCATGCGGATATTGGACAACAGTCGTATGGATGTAGCAGCCACTTGCCTAGGAATCGGGGAGGCCGCGTTAGCAGCTGCGGTCGATTGGGCCCATAGCCGTCAGGTGGGAGGCGAGCCACTTGCCGCTAAGCAGGGCATTCAATGGAAGTTGGCAGAGATGAAAATGCGGCTTGAAGCGGCATGGCTGCTCACCTTGCAGGCTTGTGCCAAACGGCAGGCAGGTGTGTCATTTTCGGCCGAGTCGAGCATGTGCAAACTTTACGCCTCTGAGATGGCAGCATTTGTTGCGGATGAGGCGCTTCAGATTTTCGGCGGCTACGGCTACACCCGAAGCCTGCCGCTCGAACGTTATGTTCGAGATGCTCGCATCATGCGGATCTATGAGGGATCATCGGAAATTCAGAGAACGATTATTGCGCGTGGACTGCTTGCAGAAGGGTCTGCCGGGGCATGACCGGACACTAGGCGCTCCCAACTCTGGAATCGCTTTGCATTGCTTACTAGGCGGCAAGCTGCTCCAGCGACACCTTCAGCGCAGATTCAGGCATACCGTTTTCCCAAGGTAAATCCACTGGGTACTCTTTGAGCAGGCAATCATCGGGCAGACAATTAATCGGTGTGAAGTTTCGATGGGCGATGTATTCAGGGCGTTTAAATCGCCGAATATGATTGCTTACAGCACACAAGCTAAGGTAGACGCTGACGCGATTAAAAGGCGAGAGGTTACTGCTGGATGCATGAACCAGACAGCTGTGAAACAGCAGCATTGATCCGGCTGGGCCTTTCGGGCTGACAATACCACCATTTTTTCCGCCTGCGCGATTCACCAGCTGACGAATCAGCTCGTTATTGATGGTCCAAAGCGGGTAACTCGTAGTGGTTAGGTCGTGAGATGCATCAATGACTCCCTTCTTATGACTGCCCGGAATAAACATTAGGGGTCCGTTGAACTCATACACATCATCAAGAAAAATTGCTATGTTCATCGCACGTGGCTCAGGCATTAAATCATCATTGAGCCAGGTGCCGTAATCCTGATGCCACTGCCATACATCCCCCTCAAAGGCCATCTTTCCATTGATCTTGAACTGATGCATGTAAAGCTTTTCATTAAATATCTGCTCTACCGGACTAATCATGCGTGGATGGCATGCGAGTCGGGCGAAAGGACTGCTGTAAAGATGGGCGGCAAAATTGGTTCGGACTGCATCACTGTCTTTTTCCCGAACGTTGTAAATCTCCCGCCGTTGATAGAGCTCAGGCACGGCATCGGTAAGAGTTCTTGTTTCTTCGGACGTAAACAGACCGGGAAAAAACAGATAGCCATCTTGATTAAACTGTTCGATCTGTGCAGGGGTAAGTTTCATCGTGTTATGCCTCTTGAAGTTCTTAGTATGCCGTTCCGTCGCGCCTGGGACATCTTGCGATGCACCACTATCAGTTGGCCTTTTCGGGCGCGTCAGTAAGGCGGCAATCGGCGCGAGTATATTAGCGTTTGGCGTTGTGGCTTCGATAGTACGGGAGGGCCTAGTATGAAAGTTACAGGAGCATGTTTTTGCGGTGCAATCTCTTTTCAGGCTATCGTGGATCCAACACGGGTCATCGCATGCCACTGCAAGGATTGCCAGATCTTTTCCGGAGCGCCTTTTCGGGCGGTATTGCCAACCCCGATCGCCAAGGTTGAGGTTAGTGGTAAGGCCAAACATTTCGTCAAGATTGCGGAAAGCGGTAATCGCCGGATACAGGCGTTTTGCGGAGAGTGCGGCAGCCATCTCTGGGCCACCGAGGGTGATGGCGAACCCAAAACCATGAATCTTCGTCTTGGCTGTATTGAGGAGCGTGACCAGTTGGTTCCAACCGTGCAAGTCTGGAGCCATTCGGCCGTGCCCTGGTTGGACCAGCTAGTCTCGGTCCCCGCCCATACTAAGGGGCCATCAAGTCCGCTAACGACGGCGTCATAATTAGGAGCAATCTTTCGATGCACTCATCTTTGCTAATGAAAAACTTTATGAAACGCCGAGCATTTATTCTGTCAGGCTGTTCCGCTGCATTATTTGGCGTAATGAAATCCGACGGCTATGCACAGTCGTCGTATCCAAATCGAACTGTCAAGGTTATTGCACCCGTGAATCCGGGTGGAGGGGTAGACCTTGTGGCGAGAACAGTTTCTGAGCAGCTCGCAAAATCGTTGAAGCAATCATTTGTCGTTGAGAACATTTCTGGGGGCGGCGGTATTGTTGGCTCAATGGTTGTCAAGCGGGCTGCCCCGGATGGCTATACGCTTTTTCTATCCTATGTTGGTACGCATGGGACAAATCCTGCGGTGCGTAAACTCCCGTACGATGCGATGTCCGATTACACGCACATCGCAATGATTGCGGGTACGCCAAATATTTTAGTCGTCCCTGCATCGACGCCTGCCTCTAATATGAAGGAGTTTCTTGCATATGCCAAGCAAAATGTTGGAAAACTTAGTTATGGCTCAGCGGGCACAGGTACGCTCACTCACCTCGCAATGGAACAGCTAAAGCTTGCGGCTGGATTTTTTATGACTCATGTGCCCTACCGAGGTATCGGTCCAGCTCTAACTGACACCATGGGTGGGCAAACTCAAGCGATGATGCCTGGACTCGCAGCGGCAATTCCTCACATTCGTTCAGGCCGAATTAAGCCCATCGCAATAACCGGTCGGCGACGTCACTCTCTGCTGCCGAATGTGCCCACTTTAGACGAGCTGGGATTTAAAGGTTTTGATGGGGTTCAGTGGTACGGTATTTCCGGACCAGCAAAAATGCCCTCGGATATTGTCAATCTTTTGAATACCGAGATTAATCGGACGATTGCCATCGATGAAGTGAAAAAGAAGCTCTCCATAGAGGCGCTTGAGACAATGCCGATGAGCCCAGTTGAATACTCAAAGTTTATCCAGGACGATATTGCACGATGGGCAAGAGTCTCAAAAGAAAGAAATATTGTTATTGAGGGCGACTCGTAAGCGATGATAGAGTCCCGCAGGGTCACTCTCTAGGACTTTTATGGCACGCAATACAATTGTCAAGGCAGATACCAACGCGCCACCGATTACTCGAATATTGGCTGAGTTTATAGTTGGTCATCCCACCAAAGGCTGGGCACTCTCCGTAGATCAAGAAGCACATCGAACGTTTGCCAACTGGGTGGGATGTGCCATAGGCGCCGCCCGGCATGAAACAGTTGATGCTGCGGTTGCAGGGGTTATGGAGCTCACACCATCGCCGCAGGCGTCTCTTCTGGGCAGAGAAGAAAAAGTTGATATTGCGAGCGCAGCGCTCATCAACGGCATTAGTTCGCACACCTTTGATTTCGATGATACTCACCTCAGGACCATTATTCACCCTGCGGGGCCTGTTGCCTCTAGTGTCCTGGCACTCGCGGAGCACCGAGGCCTCAGTGGCCGATCGTTGATCGATGCGTTGATCTTAGGGATCGAGGTTTCCTGCCGTATTGGTAATTCAATTTATCCCGATCACTATGATCGTGGCTGGCACATTACGGGCTCTACAGGCATGCTCGGATCCGCTGCCGCGTGTTCCCGACTCTTGGCGCTTGACGTGGATCAGACTCAGATGGCTCTGGGTATCGCGGCTTCCCAGCCGGTCGGTTTAAGAGAGCAGTTTGGGACTATGACCAAACCATTTCATCCTGGGGCCGCCGCAAAAGCCGGCTTAATGGCGGCATTATTGGCTCGGCATGGCTTTACTTCTTCCCCTCGAGCGCTAGAGGCACCACGGGGCCTGCTGCAAGTGTTCTCGGATAAAACCGATTGGAGTGAGATTACAAAGGATCTGGGCGAAACTTGGGAAATTGCGTTAAATACTTACAAGCCATTTGCATGCGGAATCGTGAACCATCCCAGTATTGATGGCTGCATCCAATTTCGGAATCTTGGACTTACTGCAGACAATATAAAATCAATCTCTCTTAAAGTTCACTCATTGGTACTCGAACTTTGCGGAAAAAAAGCCCCGAAAACTGGCCTCGAAGGTAAGTTCAGCGTGTATCACTCTTGTGCAGTCGGATTTATTTTCGGTCAGGCGAGTGAGCATCAGTACACTGACTTAGTCGTACAGGACCCGCAAGTGATTCAGCTTCGTGATCGCGTTCAGGCAACAGTTGATCACTCAATACCTGAGGACGCAGCCGAGCTTACTTTAGAAACGATCGACGGAAAAACTCATCGTATTCGAATTGATCATGCGATAGGCAGCCTCGAACGTCCACTGAGTAATGCAGAGCTTCGGGCGAAATTTATTGGCCAGGCCGGTGAGACTATTGGCGAAAAGTTAGCTCAGCAGGCCTTTGAGCGAGCAATGACCATCTCTGAGCAGCATGGAAAGATTTCGTTGTAAGAACTTAGATTTTCTGTACAAGTCTAAAGACTAAAATATTCTTTTAAATTCCTAGCTGCTGATTTCTTGGACCCTGGTCGTGGCTTCTGAACTACTCGGTGCGCAGGCGGGGCTTGGATTTATCATCTTGGATTCAGCCCAGTACTTTAATGTGCCCGCTACATTTATTGGTATTGTTTTGATTGGAATAATCGGTTTAATTTGGGAGCTCTTACTCTCTAGCATGCAGCGACGTGTCTTGCACTGGCAGGGTCAGTCGTGACCTACCAGCGAGCGTCGCGCAACAAGACTTAATAGTGTCTAGCAGTGGGCTGAAATGACTCAAGCGATCTCACGATATACATCGCGGTTAGTCAATGAAGTTTAGATCGCCAGGTCTCTCCCGAATGAAAGCTCCATTTTTCACAGCGGGGCTTTTCCCATTGCTGCCGATTTGACTTTTCAGGGGTGGCATTGCTGCAGAGTATGAGGAACATCGCCCGAAATTTCGTCAATAAACCGAGGGCCTTGAAGCGCTAATAGAGGGAAAATCGACCTCTCCAGGCTTGTTCAAAAACCAAGAAGTTAAATTTGAATATGACTATTTTCGATTGTTAGGTACCGGTTGTTTGGGGCCCTGAGCGGGCGTGATGGCTTTGGGCTGATAAGCCTTCGAATCACCATGAAGTATGTCTTGTCCGCCGCCTGGGTTAAGGGAGTCCTTTCCAGATCGCCCCATAAGAATGTTTGTATCACATCCGGAACCGGCGACACACTGATTAGGCCCGATAGGGATGCTCGGGCGTATTTGCGCAGTAACGTTCGATGCTCCGGCGACAGTAACAACGGAAAACAGCCCGAGAATTACAGTTTTAAATAAATGCATCGCTAACTCGCTGATTTTGTCTTAGGGTCAATGTTCTGAGAATCGGTGCCTAAGGTCCCGCACTTTGTTTAGGGTGCGCAGCCTCCGCGGATCTTTATCGGCATATTTGAGAGACTGCGTAAGTTTGCTAGTTCGGGAATTAAAATTTATAAAGGGCGCTAAAGGGCGCCTCATCCGCTGGGTCGCTAGAGACTCGAATTTATACGATATCAGGCGTAAATAGTAGAGTGGTGGCGATTCAGGGATTCGAACCCCGGACCTGCGGATTATGATGAAAATCGCTCCAATTTTCATCATTAAAATCAATGGTTTACATCAGCCAAACCCCACCATGTAACAAAACGTGTAATGCGGGTTGGCTGGTGTTTACGGACGTCTGACCGTTACTTAAAGTAACGCTAGTATTTCGCTATCGGTGCGCACAGAATAGGGGAAGATTACCCTCTAACCTTGCTCTTTAGATTGGTTTTGTAGTCTCCCTTGTCACGAAGACAGTGAGAGTGAAGAGTTTTCTGTCTTTAAGAGTATTGAAAAATCCCTTTTATTTGTAGTAAGTTAGGGTTCAAGTGTGCTACCCGTTGGGGGGCTAAATGTTCAGAAAAATCTTCGCAGTTGTGTCGCTGAGTTTCCTCTGTCTTGTTGCGCACGCTCAGAACAGTCCGAAATCCCTTGAAGAGGCAACATCAAATCGTTTTGCTCAAGAGCTCAAAGTTCAACATCTACACGCTAAATGGCGCGCGCGAATTCAATCGCTGCTTGATGCGGGCAAATTACCCAAGATCGATATGGAGACCAGTTGGTCTGAAGACGCAGTAAGAGGCTATGTCCCCGAAATTTTCCCTTTGTTAGACGAATTGGGGATTGCTTTAATTGCTGCCGACGGTCTTCAGCGAAAAGCGGATGGGTCTGCGGGCTATCGGTGGAGCAACTATATGTCTGAGGCTGCTGAGAAGTATCCGGATCGATTTATCCCGACCACGAATGGCGGCACCAGCCCAAACTGGTTAGAACAAAAAGATGGCACGGGTAGTTTTATTGAGCAATTAGAAAAACAGATCCTAACCGGTCGTTACGCCCTGATCGGAGAATTGGATTTTCGGCATTACATGTCAACCCATCAGTGCGCTGCGGGTAGTAAAGACCGGGATAACTCAATTCCTCTTACAAGCACAAATGGGCATCGCGTATTCCGTCTCTCCCACGACACGGGCGTCCCGTTTGTTATCCATCTTGAACCCGAGGATGAGCCGCTAGCTCAACTCGAAAAGATGTTGGATCAGTATCCGAAAGCAATCGTGGTGGTTGCGCATTTCGGTCAGCTAAGGCACCCAGAGCGGCAAAAGGGCTTTACCCCTCAGAAGGTCAGATCGCTTTTCAGTCGATTCCCGAACTTAAATTGGGATCTTTCAACAGGGTGGCCGAATCGAGAGTATCGATGCGCAGGTTTGAATAACGATAGGATATTAAAAGGCGATACTGTTCTGTGGGCAGCTACTGCTTTGGGCCAGAGTGACACCGTAAGCCCTGAGTGGCGTGCGATCTTTACTGAGTTTCACGATCGCTTTGTTTTCGCCACGGACTTCGGTAGCGGACGGCCACCGTTGCATGGCTTCTTGCGAGACAAAGTAGTTAATTTCGAGAGAATCGTACGCGATCTTCCAAGAGAAGTTCAGCACGCTTTCGCCTACAAGAATGCATGGAGGCTTTTGACCGGTAAACCCTGGGAGTAACACCTTCCCTCACTCCAGAAAAACCCGACACTGTCTCATCAGGGCCTGGTTTGGCTTGGCATCTTTGTTCTGCCCCATGATTTGGCGGGTGCGGATTCGCTTATGATGAAAATCCCTTCAATTTTCGTCAACAAAATCAATGGGTTTTATCAGTCAAACCCCAACGTGTAGAAAACCGTGTAATCAGGGTTTGGCGCTCTGGGGGTCCAGCGACCGTTACTTAAAGTAACGGTTATTTACGGCAAGATCATAGGATACCTAGCTTTTCAGCAAATCTAGCGGCTAAACAAGCTCGGCTTCGCCAACTTACCGCGGTAAAAGCATCAAAGGGTTTGACTAGAAGGGGATTCGAACTCTGAGGCGCCAATCCGGCGGGGCTTCGACCTTCACTACGCTACTGACTCTTCAGGCCCCGCGACAGGTACTCTGTTAACGTTAGGGCCTAATTATCTTTGTCACATTTCCATCATCAGGTTGTCATAGTGAGGGCGTTTAATCGAAGTTTGAAGGAGCCCGCCATGTCCCACCCTGATCTTGACCTCATTTGTAACACCTCTGATAACGATCATTTTCAAGATGTCCTCGCGCAATCCCTTCAGAGCCCAGCTCGGCGGAGCCTGTTGCGCGGCGGTCTGGGGCTCGCTGGAATGGCCGTGCTGCCAGGGTGCGCGACCCTCGACTACGGATCTGCGGCAATCCCGAAGGCGCTCGGCTTTCCTGCAGTCGAAAAAAGCTTACTCGATAATGTGATTCTTCCGCCCGGCTATCAGTACAGTGTCTTACATGCTACGGGCGATGCAATTGATGCAACGCTTGCCGCTTACACCAACCGAGGCGCTGAGTTAGATGACTGGTCTCGCCGTATTGGGGACCATCATGATGGTATGGATATCTTCTACATTGATGCCAACGGCCGCTACACCGAGAAAGAGACCGGAAGGGCGGTTCTGTGCGTGAATCATGAGAGCTCAGCAGATGCGCACTTTATGCATCCGAATGGTCAGACTTCGAACAATATCAGCGGAAAGAAGTTCACTCAGTTTGGTGATTGGGATCTCGGTGTTAGACCAGAGCTTGAGGTATTGAAAGAGATTAATCAACACGGAATATCTATTGTTGAGATTGTAAAGACACCCGAGGGCTGGCGGATTGAAAAGAACTCACCGTTGAACCGTCGCGTTACTGCCCAAACGCCGATGCGAATCAGTGGTCCACGGGCGCAAATCGATCAGATTCGTAGCTTTATGGTGACCCGCTGGGATACTGCCGGGTCTATGGCACGAGGTACTTTGAATAATTGCGGGCATGGAAAGACCCCGTGGGGAACATATCTTGGCTGCGAAGAGAACTGGGCGTTTTACTTTCAGGTGGCAGGTTCTGGTTCCGAGTTGCCCGCCAAGGAAATTGCCGCTAGACGCCGCTATGGGGTTGCCTCAGCAGCGCCTGCATCAAATGTTTCAAAAGCAATCAGTCAGGGCTGGCACACTGTGTCGACCACAGACGATCGCTTTGCACGTTGGAATCTAGCGGCTTTAGGAAATAATGCCGAGAAGGATTTTCGTAACGAAGCCAACACTTTTGGTTATAACGTTGAAATTGACCCATTAGCGCCCAACGCAACGCCCGCCAAGCGAATCGCAATGGGTCGCTTTGCCCACGAAGCCGCTGTCTGCAGTCTTCCAAAGACCGGCGAGCCCCTCGCGTTTTACATGGGGTGCGATGCTCGAAATGAGTATATTTATAAATTCGTAACCACGGCGGTCTGGGATCCCCGGGATATCGGTGGCGGCATCGCCGCTGGCGACAAGTATCTCAGCGAAGGAAAGCTCTATGCTGCTCGCTTTGACTCAACTGGCCGGGGTGAGTGGCTTGAACTTACGATTACTGACTCAAGACTCGCTAATTACAGCGCATACAAGTTTGCAAATCAGGCGGATGTGCTCGTAAATATTCGGCATGCTGCAGATGCTGTTGGCGCGACCAAAATGGACCGCCCAGAGTGGGGTGCCCTGAATTATCGCAACGGTGAGGTCTACTTTGCGCTTACCAACAATAGCGCGGCGAATCGAACACCGTCAAAGGTAGACCCCGCAAATCCGCGTGCCTATATGGATCCAGATGGAACCAAAGGCGCAGGAAACCCAAATGGTCACATTATTCGTTTTAGAGAGGCTGATCAGAAAGCAACCGCGAAAGCGTTCGCTTGGGATATTTTCCTATTTGGCGCTGAAGAGGATTCGGGTGATGCGAATTTATCCGGTCTATCATCAAAGAATGCGTTTTCTTCACCAGACGGGCTGTGGTTTAGCAAAGCAACTGGAATTTGCTGGATTCAGACGGATGATGGTGCCTTTACGGATGAGACAAACTGCATGATGCTTGCCGCCATTCCTGGTCAGGTTGGTGACGGTGGAAAAGTCACCGTCAAAAATAAGATGGTCGTCAATGGGGTAGAGCAAACGGGCACACAAGAAACTTTTCTGGGAGCCGCCTTGGGTGATGCAAAACTTCGGCGTTTCTTGGTAGCTCCGCTTGGGGCAGAGGTAACCGGTATTACGGAAACGGCCGATGGTCGAACGCTCTTCGTGAATATTCAGCACCCGGGCGAGCTGTCTAAGCCTCTGGCCGCATCGGCGCCACCGCAGAGTGCTTGGCCCGGTAACCAGGGTTATGGTAACCCCGGTCGGCCAAGGTCTGCCACCATCGTGATCACCCGCAAGGATGGCGGAGTTATCGGGCTCTAACGGAACGGGTTCAGCTGCCCCATGCGGGTATTGACATGGCCACGCCGGAGTGCGTGGCCATTTTTTCATTCAAGCCTCTCCTCGATATCCAATATGAAAAGTTTACTCTTCCTGATTGCATGGAGCGTGACAGTCACCGCGCATGCCGTAGACACCTCTAGCGTTTCGGATCCAGAGACCTTCCCAACGCACCCTATGTATCGGGCACGGGAAGCGATTAAGTCTGAACAGTTTGACAAGGCGGTTGAGTTGCTTAAACAAGCCGAACAAAAACATTCGGCCGACTGGAATAACCTGATGGGTTTTAGTCTGCGCAAAAAATCACCACCCGACCTGACCAATGCCGAGGTTTTCTACAAAGCCGCCCTTGCCTTGGATCCCCTGCATCGTGGTGCGCTAGAGTACTACGGCGAGTTGCTGTTGATCAGAAACGATCTGACTGGTGCAGAAGCGCTTCTGAACCGACTAGGCAAGGCTTGCCCGATGGATTGCGAAGAGTACCGTGACCTGAAGGCCGGCATCGCGTCATTTAGGTTACGAAAGTAATGAGGAGGGGCAAAGAGGGGTATCGCTCTGGATCAGGGCTTAAACCTGGAGAGACTAGAGACCGATAAAGTGCCGAATAGCTTCACAAACCGTTTTGCTATAGGCAACCGGGTGGCCGCTGTCTGGACACTCATGAATGCGGGTAAGCGGATGAATCTCAAACATTCGCTTTACCACTGAATCGTTAACGATCTCAGAGTCCATTCCTCGTAGTACGAGAATCGGTGTAGTCACTGCAGCAAAGCGATCACTAAAGTCGACACCGGATAAGCGGTTCTCGTGCGGTAAGTCAAGGTGAGCCGGTTGTCGAACTGCGCGCAGCAACTGTGGATCTACATCGAGCTGATTAGCAAGATCAGGGCCCCGAAGGGTATTCATACTCGATGACTTCGCAGTACTAATGGTTGTCATTAGCGCGAATACGCCGCTCCACGGCAATAAGGGCCCGATATCGTTTAGGATTACACTCCCCAACATTTTAGGCTTGCCGCTTGCCAACATAACCGCAAGCAAGCCGCCCATGCTCGTCCCAACAAGATGAATCCGAGCCGATTTTGATACCGTTGCTGAATCACTATTGCCCTGTACTGTGAATGCCAAGCTACTCATAACGCCCATCGCATACGTATAAAAAAGCCACAAGTCACTCAGATAGACACTCATCTTATAGTCATGGGCCGCGGCCAGCCAATCAGAGTCGCCCCGACCGCACCAATCAAGAACTATGACTCTAGCATCGGGTGCTATAAACGAAATAAATTCGTCAAAACTCTTGTGTGTTTCGAGTAGCCCTGGAAGACATAAGAAAAGATCTGGAGAGCGTTCCTCACCGATATCTTCTCCTGCAAGCTTTCGATGTCGACCAGCATCAAAAACCGTTAACTCAAATCGTCTGCGTCTTAACTTCATCGGCAGACAATTCAAAAAGATGCTTATAAGCCAACACAATGAATCCTCTGAGGTGAATCTCTAGCCCCATTCTAACTGGTTCTATCGTTTAACACCTGTTGCATGACGGCTTCGGTTCGTTTTACAACCGTTGCCCATTGGTTCTCAAGACTAACCTGGCGGGCAGCCCTCCCCAAATAACTTCTTTGATTCGCATCCTGAGCGAGTCGTATCGATCTCTCTACGAACGAAGATTCATCCTGGGGTGGCAACAAGATGCCTGAGATATCTGAACTGATTACCTGGCGAGCTCCTGCGCAGTCAAACGCAACCACAGCAATACCGCTTGCAAGCGCCTCTAAGGTCACGTTTCCAAATGTCTCCGTCAGGCTTGGAAACAAAAAGATGTCACCGCTTGCGTAATGGGCTGCAAGCGCTTCACCGTGTTGGACACCGCAGAAAACTGCCTCTGGGCATTGAGCTACTAACTTTTCTTTTAGTGGTCCATCTCCCACGAACACGAGACGGATATCTGGGTTCTGTATTCGTGCCTGATGGAATACCTTCAAGACTAGATTTAGATTCTTCTCTGCCGCTAGTCTGCCAACTGACAGTAGCACGCAGGTTGCTGCACTCGCGCCCCAAGACCTCCTGAGTGCTTCTGAGCGTCGTGCTGGATCAAACAGCTGCGTATCAATCCCCCGTGGGATAACCGTTAGGCGTTGAAATCCCAAGCCCGCGAGGGTCTGCTTTAACTCCGCAGTTGGAACCATCGTGCATTGTGTCGCATTATGAAACTTCTTCATGTAAGAAAAGATTGTACTTTTCAACCAACGGAAGCCATAAAAAGCGCTGTAAGCGTGAAAATTAGTTCGAAAATCTGATGTTATTGGAATTCTTAGCTTCTTAGCGGCCTGTATCGCTGACCAGCCAAGAGGCCCCTCGGTCGCAATGTGAACCAGGTCGGGACGCCGGGAAATCCAGAGCTTGACCAGGGCGCGCTTTGCGGGAAATCCAATTTTGAGAGCGGGGTACATTGGAATCGGCATGCCCTGAACCAGAAGCTCGTGAGCTGGGTCGCCTGCCTTGGCGTCATTCGATTGACGCGGGTGAATGAGAAAGACGTCATGACCAAGCCCTTGGAGCCCCTCTACAACCCGTCGCAGGGTCAGCGCTACACCGTTTACATCCGGTGGATAGGTTTCGGTAACAACGGCGATTCGCATTTGCCGATGAATCGCCGGAAATGACATCACATCAAGTTCTGCTGTCTCCATGCTCCTGATGTTAACGAGGACGAATAGCAGTTCTATGACAGTTAGACTAACTTTTTATTACAAAATTAAAAATTCTTGTATTTCATCATCGAGATGTCATCAATTTGACATGCATTCTCGGCATAGTCGGGCTGTCAGAGTCTCCGTATCCGGCCGGCTTTGATCCACTAACGAAATGGGAGAGGTAAATGTCTAAAACCCTAAGTCAATTTACAACCGCATTACGTGTACAGCGCTGGGATGATCATCGCTATTATCATCAAAGTAGGATTAACCAGGCCCTGCATCTCGTCAGCGCCCTCAGTTTCTTAGCTGCTTATATCCTGTTGTTTTTTGATCCTGTTAGTGCGGCTCTAATTGGCTGGCTACTGGCCATGACAACTCGTCAGATTGGGCATTTCTTTTTTGAATCAAAGGAATTTGATTCGATCAATAATGCATCTCATGAGCATAAAGAGGCAATTAAGGTGGGCTACAACCTCCACCGCAAGGTGATCCTGCTCTCGATCTGGGGGGCGATACCTCTTTTTGCGGTCATTTGGCCGCCCGCAGTTACATGGGCCGTTCCTGAGTCCTTTGAAGACTCAACACTTCGAATTGTCGGTATGGCGTGGTTTTTCTTAGGCGTTGCTGGGTTGCTTTTTAGGGCGCTTCAACTCGTTAAGAATGAGAATATCACTCACGCTCTTGCGTGGGTAGCCAAGATCCTTACTGATCCCTTTCACGATGTCAAGCTCTATCACCGCTCACCGATTTATCTGCTAAAGGGTGAATATATCGATCCGATGAACCATGTGAAGCACTCTTAAATCGATTGATCAGAAGCTCTTTTAGTATCTGCCTGCGAATACGCCCAGCTTCCCCGCGATGCGGGGAGCCGGCCCACCAGCCATGTTGTTGAAATTGCAATGCCGCAGCAAACAACTTATGGCTAAATTCCTCAAATTCCCGCTCGGAAAACTGCAGATTGAAAATCAGGCGGCCGGTACCAACCCAACTCATCACAATACCCTCTCGCCTCAGGTAGAACTGCAGTAGCCAATGATATCGACCTGGACGAGTAAAAATCAGCGACCAGACTGTTGGCATTCCTTCGAATCTCAAAGGCAGTTGGCGGTCTGCCAGCTGACGGTTCAGCCGCTCCCGCCGAGCAGTCCACAAAACCTCCATCTCAGCGTAGAGAGTTTCGATTTCGGGGCTCTTAATTTTATCGAGGAAGGCTTGCATTGCAGTAAGCACATAGGGGTGTGCGTTAAACGTACCGCGCGCAAAGCAGATATCCGCCGGGCGGCCTTCTTTGAACCGGCGCATCAGGCTAGACTTGCCGCAAAGCACGCCGACAGGAAAACCGCCGCCAAGGGTCTTTCCGTAAGTTACCAAATCCGCTCGAACACCGAAATACTCTTGGGCACCCCCCTTGGCGAGCCTAAAGCCCAAGAACACCTCATCAAGAATCATGACAATTCCCCGAGCGTCACAGACCGAGCGAAGGGCGGAAAGCCAGGCCGAATAGGCCTCACGGTTGAATTCAACATGACGCTGCCCATCAATAAGCATCGAGTCGGTAGGGGCGGCCTTATTAGGATGCATGGCTTGAATTGGATTGATCAAAACGCAGGCGATGTCTTTACTCGTGGCCAAATAGTCAAGCGTTCTTTGATGCATCTCCCGGAGGGTCAGAGTCTGGCGAGAGGGCGGCATAGGATTTCCGGGGCCGGGCTGTACATCGTCCCACCAGCCGTGGTAGGCCCCGCAGAATCTGACGAGGCGGCGCTTACCGGTGTGGTAGCGGGCAAGGCGAACCGCCTGCATAACCGCCTCGGTGCCGGACATATGAAAAGAGACTTCATCCATCCCCGAAATCGCCAACAGATCTTCTGTGACTCGAACGATGCTGGGGTGATAGCCACCAAGGAAGGGGCCGAGATCCTTCGCATTGTCCACTGCCTCGTTGATAGTCGACTTATAGAAATCAAGACCGAACAAATTTACTCCGTAGGAGCCGCTGACATCGAGATATCGATTGCCATCGAGGTCGACGAGCCAAGACCCGTGACTCGACTCCCATACGTTGCCAATCTGGAGTTTCTTGACGCTTGCATTTCGAAACTGAAACGGGATTCGATAGCGTCGAGTGAACTGAATATCGGAGATCCGCGGAACGATAGCGTCGGTTGCGGCGAGGGTCCTAGGGCACTTCTGCTCCAGATCGGAGACCAGTTGATTAAAAGCGCCGCTCCGACGGGTGGCTACTACCTCGTGCACGCCATCGCGATTAAGCCAAGAGCTCTCGGGGTAGACATAGTTTGGAATCAAGCCTGTGAACAGCTTGGCCATTCGGGAGTGCCCGGTCAACGAGGGATACTTTGCTCTCGAGAGCTTGAGTCTGCGGTAGCCCTTGTAGAGGCCTGTTGCCAATATTGCAGCCGAGGTAATTCCTGCCAAAATCTGTCCATCCATCCGAAAGCCCTCCTTTGCGATGTTGTATTTGTATTACGCAAACATGACGAAGTGATGACCAAATGATTTCTTTTGTAAAAACCCTAAAAACTCTTCTCCTGCTAGAGGATATGAATTTCCTTCTCACCAATCGAATTCCTCGAGCGCTTGCAACAAGGCTTATGGGTAGGTTTAGCCGGGTTGAACACCCGCTGATTGTCCGAGTATCCATTTTCCTCTGGGGGCTATTTGCGGATCTCAAACTCGAAGAGGCCCGGCAGAAGCACTTCAAAAGCGTACACGACTGCTTCGTTCGAGAGTTATTGCCTGGAGCCCGGCCGATCTGCGGTGACCCGGATATCCTCATTAGCCCATGCGATGGAATCGTTGGGGAGTTTGGCATGATTAAAGATCAACAGCTTTTTCAGGCCAAAGGTTTTCCATATTCGCTCAAGGATCTATTGCTAACCGAGAGCCTAGTGAAAACCTGGCAAAACGGCTGCTTCCTTACAATTCGCATTACCTCATCTATGTATCACCGATTTCATGCGCCCGAGGATGGGCGGCTCCAGCGAGTGCGATATATCTCCGGTGATACATGGAATGTCAATCCTATTGCATTAAAGAGAGTGGAAAGCCTATTTTGTAAGAACGAGCGCGCGATATTAGAGCTTTCGATAGGACCGAAGAGCACCCCGATTATCATGATCCCCGTGGCTGCGATCTTAGTTGCAGGTATCCGAATTCACGGGATTAATGCGACGTTGAATTGCAAGTCTCCGAATGGTCTAACTCTCGAATCTGACCGATGCTTCAATCGGGGAGACGAGATGGGCTGGTTTGAGCATGGGTCAACGATTATTATGATTACGCCACCTGAATTTGAATTCAATCCCCATCTCGCGATTGGTCAGCGCTTAAGAATTGGTGAACCAATTATGCAGCTGCCGATCGCTTCTTACTAATAATTCGATCATTGATCTCATCGACTACAGACAGTAGATTTTCAACGCTGTCGATGACCATAGTAGGTTGACACTGTTGTAACTCCTGTCGCGCATGATTCTCTTTCAGAGCACGATCCGAGTCTGTCAAGTCTTGATACTCTTCAAGCGATAATCCCATTGCATTTCCAGTAACGCTGACTCCGACCGTCCAGCAATTAAAATTAATTCCTTCCATAAGCCCTGGCACGGTATCGTCCACCTTAATCACCTCCGTCGGGTCTGAGATCCCCAAAAGGCTCGCACAGTGCGCAACCATTTGAGGGGAAGGTCTTCCCTGTTCGGTCTCTCCTGCGCAGACACACGCATCCGGGGCGTATCCTTGCTCCGCGGCCAAAGGCATGAGTACGTTGGCTAATTCCCGGGTGTAGCCAGTCGTTGCACCAATTCGAATGCCGCGAGCGCGCAACAGGGTCACCACCTCACGTACGCCCGGAATTAGTTGAGAGTATTGCCGAATACTCTCAATATTCATCGGGGTGAACGCTTTCAACATCTCGTCCACATCGACCGACGTAGGCATTCTTCCATAGGATTTGACCCACTGCGATTGAATGTGGGGAAATTGTAGTAGTTCGTCAATATGGTTCCACTTATTGACCCCCATCGGACGCCGTGCATCTTCGATAGTAATCTCGATACCATACTCGTTGAATAGATTAACAAATGCGCCCATTGGGGCGCGGCTACCAAAATCGACAGTAGTTCCAGCCCAATCAAAAATCACAGCTTTAATCACGTTATTACCTCCAGATATCAAAAGTATCTCTCGCAAGACCAAAAGCGGTGCTTGCACCTGTTCCACTTGTTACAACTGCTATACATTCGCGGGGCGAAAGACGATGAATCAACGCGTCCCCACCCCGCCATACGGGGTAGGTTCCCGCCCAGCGTTCGACAATCTTTGCCTGTCCAATATCGAGCACACTACGCGCCAAGTTAAGTATTAAGTGATCAACCTCGGCGCTTGAAAATACTGTCTCCGAGTCGCTATAGACGTGTGAATCGCCAACGATGAGGCTTCCATCGGCGCTTTGAACCGCAATAAGATGAATACCTGCCTCAAGATACTCGGGCATCTCAGACCTGATGCGGGCTTTGAGCTTCTCAGCTTCGGGCAGTTCTGCCCAGCCTGAGTACCTGGCTAGGCTGTTATCGGTCATTACTGATCCCGGAAGACGAAACCCTGGGGCTGGCCGAACCCTTAACATCTGTAGGGTACAGAGTTTAAGATCAAAGTCAGCCAACGCAGTTTTTGCGACACCACTCAGACTCCCACCACAGCAGAGAAGCACCCGATCTGCACGAATTGGCCCGGATGATGTTTGCACCCCCGGTTTACGAAATCCAAGGACTTCGGTATTCCAAAAAAACCGCACATTCCATCTCTCTACTAACCAATGTGCAAGTTTCTCAATTGCGGTTTTTGATTCCACTCTAAGTTCTAATGGGCTGTGTAGTACTCCTAGCATGTCCTCTAACAGGAGGCTATTTGCGTCTGGGTGCTCTGCAAGAAGCTGAGGAAAATCTGGCTTCTGATATAGCTTACAGCCCTCACCCATCTCGCTTTGCATAAAGGCTCTAGCAACTTCAATCGCCTCGGGGCGTTGACACGCTATCCATGATCCTCTGTGTACTACCTCTATGCCGGCATCCGGTGCAATCGAGTTCCATATGTCTCGAGAGTAGCGTGCTCTGCGCCATGTGTCGCCTTGCGCCTGTCCCGATACGGTGATGAACCCAAAGTTCCTAATCGAGGCCCCAACACACCGTGAGTCTCTCTCGACGACGGCTACCGAGAGGCCTCTTCGGGCTGCTTCGTAGGCGTGTGCTAAGCCAATAATGCCAGCGCCTGCAATAACGACGTCATAAGGAATACTGTTAGCCAAAGTGCAACTCTCCGCTGAAGGTCTGACCTCGTGTGCTTAATAAAGCTTGAGTCATTCGATTTTGAATTGTAGGACTCGACTTATAAGGGTTCACGGTTCTGAGTCCCATACTCTCTAGCCACAATGCAAACTCCTTAGCCGAGGTAATTGAAGACCCTAAGGCCTCCGATAGGGCGCGTGCGGCTGTCTTGTCCGAAGAGAGCGCGTTGTGGTATACCACGGGAAGCCAGCGCCCCACTGCCTCGCCATGGGGGAGTCGCAGACTGAGTGTATCTTCATAAGACAGCGCGTGTGCGAGAGACGTCTGAGTAACTGACATCGCCTGGCCCGCCCGCAGCGACCCTATACTCAGTTTTTCGCGGGCCCTCAGGCTCTGTAGATTGTTCAGCACAATCGGCAGTGCATTAACAATCAAGCGAGCAGCCTCAATGGCCAGCCTTAAGGTTTCGTCATTACGGTTCTTATTCCAAATTGACTCCAGCGCATGGGAGAGTGCATCGATTGCAGCATTGCGAGTCTCGATTGGCCCGAGAGTCATAGTCAATTCAGGATCGATTAGTGCAATATCGCCAACTACAGTGGGCCCGAAAAAGGAGTGCTTTGACCCCTTCGAAAAATTCCAGAGTGTTGCTGTACTGCTTACCTCGCTCCCCGTCCCAGACGTTGTAGGGCAGAGAACAAGAGGAATTGGATTTCGACTACTTTTAACTGGTACGTCAAGCTCTTCATCTAACTCAATCCCAATCGAAGGCGAGAATCGGACAACTTTTGCAGTATCTAAAACAGTTCCTCCCCCAATAGCAAGGATAAAAGTCGTATCGCGATGAAGGCTTTGCCAGATTTGATTTCTCATTGCCGAGACATACTCAATAGAGGGCAGCGACTCATTGATGGCCACAAATCTAATCAATCTTTCTCCGAGTAAGCCCGACAGTTTTTCGATTAGCAACTGATTGTCCAGACTGTAAATTAGGACTAAGGCCCGGCGATCTAGGTAGAGGCCTTTTATCTCGTTGATCGCGCCAGTATCAATAATTATCTGCATATTCACAAGACAAATCGATTTCTCACGTAACCAATTTTCTAAGATAGGCTGAGGTGAGGTCGATTACACTTACCGAGAAAATTAGAATAATGAGCACAGCGCATGTCTGTGCGTACTCGAACGATCGGATCACCTCATACAAAATCGTCCCAATTCCTCCAGCGCCCACCATCCCCACAACTGAGGCCGAGCGTACATTAGATTCAAATCGATACAGGCAGAATGAGATCCACAGAGGAAGTACCTGCGGGATGACTCCAAAGATTACTTCGGTGAGTCTTCCCCCGCCGCACACGCGAATTCCTTCAATAGGCCTAGGATCAACAGCCTCAACTGCTTCGGAAAATAGCTTCGCGAGTGTCCCTGTAGTGTGTACAAATAAAGCCATCACTCCAGCAAAAGGCCCGAGCCCGACAGCGACGATGAAGATCAGGGCAAAGACCATCTCATTCACGGCACGTAGGGCGTCCATGAGACGTCGTGTGGGCTGATAGACCCATGCGGGAACCAAATTGGCCGAACTCAGTAATCCGAAAGGCACTGCCGCGAGCACAGCAAGGACGGTGCCCCATATCGCAATCTGAATGGTTACGATCATCTCCGTAACGTAGAGACGGTAGTCACGAAAATCTGGGGGAAAAAAGTCTTTCCCAAGCGTAACCATATTATCGGAGTATCGTATGAGATCCAAGGGACGGACCTCCGCCCCGTGCCATGCCCAGGCCAAGACCAACAAAATGACACTCCAGTTTAGATAATAGAAGAGTCCCTTTCGTTGCGCCTGGGCCCGTGTCTCCACAAGCGCCAGGGAATTCGCTGAGGGTGTAAGTTTCACACTACTTAATAGCAGCTAAGGCTTTATCAATCTCTGCGAGTTTGACGGTTTTCTCTGCAACAGACATCGCCGAGTCAGACTCGATCTTTTGCCTATCTTTGAAGAGCTCGAGCTGCCGAATTGGATTGAGCTGGGCATTAGTAGAGGCTCTGAATCCAGCGTAGTTATATATATTCTTTAGTATCTGCTTTTCAGCCGGATCTGTCTTGGCATAGTTCAGAACAAAATTTCTGATTTTCTCTTTCGAGGCGGAATCGAGGTCCTTCCTCCAAACGAAGGGGTCGCTTGGGATAAGTGGGCTCTTCCAAATCACTCGAATCTGACTGGCCTGATCCGGCTTTGTTGCCTCAAGGCGACCGTAGTCTTCCGTGTTATTGGTGGCAACATCAAGTTGCTTAGCTAGCACGGCCTGTATGTTGGCACCATGGCTACCATTTCGCACGGTCTTAAAGACCTGGCGTGGATCGACTTTACGTTGGGAAAATACATAATAGGTTGGCACCAAAAAACCCGAGGTTGAATTTGGATCTCCGATCCCGAAATTAATGTTCTTACTATTGGCAAAAACATCATCTAAAGATTTGTATGGCGAATCCTTGTGGGTAATTAATAAGGCATGATATCCATAGGT
Source organism: Burkholderiaceae bacterium (assembly GCA_044370275.1). GTDB lineage: Bacteria > Pseudomonadota > Gammaproteobacteria > Burkholderiales > Burkholderiaceae_A > Lacustribacter. The sequence continues at coordinate 77,644 of JBILVT010000001.1, forward strand.
TCCGTCTGCATACATGAGCTGCGCAAAGATTTCTCCGTTTGCTCGATCTACGGCCTCCATGGCTGCTTTATTACCGTACCAGGCTACTTGCACCTTATTAAAACGCATGGCCTCGATTACGCCTGCGTAATCTGATGCATAAAATGACTTAACAGTAAGACCGGTCTTTTTCTCCATATCACGAAAAAATGGCTCCCAGCGGTCGCGCTGTGCTGCGGCAGCATCAGTTGAGATAATTCCAAATGAAATCTCTTTTGCAACAGCGAAGGGGGTTGTTACGAGAAGTAGCATCGTCGCAAGAAAACGCACAAGATTTTTAGTCATCAAAACTCTCCTTTAAAGTAATAGTTAAGCAACAGTTAGAACTTCTGAATCAAGAACATTAAAACCGCCCGAAGAAGTGGTCAGTAGCTCCTCTGCATGGACTCCGTAGAGATTGCGTAGTACTGCCTCTGAGAGTTCAGTCGTTGGAGAGTCGAGAACTAATTCTCCCTGGCGCAGAGCAATGACACGTGAACAGAATTGCTTCGCGACCTCTGTCTGATGCAGGCTCACTAATAGAGTGATTCCAAATTGGGCCGCAAGATCGCATAAAATCTTCATTACACGCCGGGAAGATGCAGGGTCAAGAGAGGCTACTGGCTCGTCAGCCAGTATGATTCTCGAGCCTTTTGCCAGCGCCCTTGCGACAGCCACGCGCTGCTGCTGGCCCCCAGACAGGGTGGACGCGCGTTGGTCTGCTTTGTCTGCCAAGCCCACATTCTCGAGGCAATCTAAAGCAATTGCGCGAGCATCTTTGGAGAAACTACGACCGACGGCGCGCCAGATAGGGAGTGATGCGCATTGACCAACGAGTACATTTTCCAGCACAGAGAGCTGCCCTACGAGATTAAATTGCTGGAATATGACTCCTGTAGCGGCTCGGGCATGCCCGAAGGCGCTGCGGTTAGCCCGGCATCCAGCCCTAAAGAGGGGAACGCCTTCAATTAAAATCTCGCCTTGGTTTTGATCGGGCGCTTCGAGACCACAGAGAAGCCTAATAAGCGTAGATTTTCCCGATCCAGATGCACCAAGTAGCGCCACACGCTCTCCCGGCAGAATCTGAAAGGAGACGGAACGCAATGCTTGGCAGCCGGAGGACTCGGTGGTTGGCGAATCCCGGCGGAAAAAGGTTTTTGAGACGCGATGAAGGCCGATCGATGGGTAGGTCATCAATTGCACACCTCAGTAATTAATAGACGTAGATCAGAGAGCATTTCCTTTTTTGATAAGGGCACTAAGTGCCGCTGCTTGCTTTGCTCGTCCCATAGCCGCAATCGAATCGCATCCTTGCTATACGGATGAGCCTCAAAATGCCGATGCTCATGCAGGGGCATCGGGCCGCCCTGAAGCGCAAGGCTTCGAACGCTGTCTTCCGAGAGCAACTCAAGGTAACCTGGGGTCGATGCAACCAGGTATCGCTTGGCCTGTACATGCAATCGAATCGGCTCAGTCACTGAATCCGCAAACCCTACTTTGAGATAATCTGCCCCTCGCACTTCGTGACGGTCATTGATTGCCTCCAGAGTAGGGGTTTCTCGCTCATTAAAGAGGTGGCCGATATCGTGTAGAAAAGCTGCTAAACAGAGTGCGGAGGAGGCGGAGCTTATACGAGCATTCTTAGCGCACAACCAGCCATGGCTCAGCTGGTCAAGAGCCTCGCCCTGATATTGAAGTGAACCGCGATTCTGATAAAGGTCGAAAACCTTTGACTCGAAATGTTTCATCCATCTAATTAGACGCTTACACTATGAAGGTTCCATGACGCATTTATTACAAATATTTCAATCGAGTACCTGCACACCGCCTAGATTGTGTCGCGAAGACTGTGCAGGGTCATTCGGTTGTCAAGAAATTGTAATCTTTAGGCACCAACCTTCCCTATTGCAACAATTCCTTAACACTGCGGGCTAACGAATGGATTTTAGGGTTTGGATGTATTTCCTAGCAGACCATCTGTCGCCTAAGGCAGCCATGAAACTGTGGCTTGTGCCGCTCTTACTCGGCTGGTCGGTTGCTTTATCAGCATCGGAAGTAACGTTTGTTGCGCTGGGTGATTTGCCATATGGCAAGGATGACTCAGCTGGCGTTCGTTATCGTCAGTTAATCGCCACCATTAACCAATCACCCCATGAATTCT
>JBILVT010000054.1:0-12269 GCA_044370275.1 Burkholderiaceae bacterium
AGGGCGTGATTGCCCTAAATACCCACTACGAAAGGCCGCTGCAATAGCCATGAATCCAATCGACTTCATGGCCCCGGCGATGTTTGCGGCTCTGGTGGTGTTTTTACTGCTGGGCCTGCCGGTTGCATTTTCCCTGGCTGCCCTGGGCCTGGTCTCAGGCCTTGTCGCCATTGAGATGGGCCTGTTCCCCGCCCAGTTTATGGCCAACTTGCCGCTACGGGTCTTCGGCATTGTGGCCAACGAGCTCTTGCTGTCGATTCCGTTTTTCACGCTTATGGGCGCGATCCTCGAGCGTAGTGGATTGGCCGAGGATCTGCTCGAAGGCTTTGCCCAGTTATTCGGGGCCCTGCCGGGGGGTCTTGCCTATGCGGTGATTGTGGTGGGCGCGATTTTAGGCGCCATTACTGGCACGGTTGCCGCTTCGGTGATTGCGATGGGCGTGATCGCATTGCCCATCATGATGCGTTATGGCTACAGCGCCCGGCTCTCGACAGGCGTGATTGCGGCTTCGGGAACGATTACTCAGGTCATTCCACCCTCTCTGGTTTTGATCGTGTTAGCCGATCAGCTCGGCCGATCGGTAGGCGATATGTACCTTGGGGCGCTCGGCCCATCGCTGGCCCAGGTAGCGATTTTCATGCTGTTTATTTTTGTGATGTCGCTGATCCAGCCTCAGAGCATGCCGCCGCTTCCGCCAGAGGCGCGCACCCTGCGCGGCTTTGCGCTTTTAAAGAAAGTGGCCATGGGGGTGGTGCCATCGCTGGCATTGATTTTCATTGTGCTGGGCACGATTTTTCTGGGCCTTGCCACACCGACTGAGGCGGGCGCGATGGGTGTCGTGGGCGCGATTGCACTGGCGGCAGTCCATCGGCGACTGAATTGGAAAATGATCCGCGAAGGCATGGAATCGACCATGAATATCACGGTCATGGTGATATTCATTCTGATTGGCGCCACGGTCTTTACCCTGGTCTTTCAGGGCGTGGATGGCGGCATCTGGGTGGAGCACCTGTTTTTAAGTGTCGGTGCGGATGATCCAGTCACCTTCCTTTTGGTCGTGAACATCATGATTTTTATCTTGGCGTTTTTCCTCGATTTTTTCGAGATCGCCTTCATTGTGATTCCGCTGCTTGCCCCGGTGGCCGATAAGCTGGGCATTGATCTGATTTGGTTCGGGGTGCTGATCTGCGTGAATATGCAGACTTCGTTTATGCATCCGCCGTTTGGCTTTGCACTCTTTTATCTGCGGGGGATTGCGCCAAAGTCGATTAAGAGTAGCGAAATCTATCTTGGTGCGATTCCCTGGGTGGGCCTGCAGCTTTTGCTGGTGGGCATCTTGATTTTCTTCCCGGAGATTGTGACTGGCATGCTGGATAAGCCGGTGACCGGAGATCTGCAAAATATCGAGATCAAGCTGGATGATTCAGTTGAAAACGAGAGTGGTGGCTGGGACGATGAAAAAGAGGACCAGCCAAAAAATGATCCGATGGATTACTTCAAAAAGAAATAACCCGGCGATCGCATAAAAAAACCGCCCCGAAGGGCGGTTTTTTTTTGGTTCCGGCGATGCTGCTGCCGGGCTAAACACCTTACAGCTTCTGAGTTGCCATGAAGTCGTCAAAGCTGCCCTCGGCCACACGGAACCAGGCCTGCTGGTCGCGATGGAAGGCGCGCATATGATCGAAGAGCTTTTTGAACTCTGGGCTCTTGGCGCTGTTTTCGGCCATCAGCTCTTCGTTGGCCTTAAACGATGCATCCATGATTGATTTCGGGAAACGACGCAGCACCGCACCGCCTGCGATCAGGCGCTTAAGGGCCAGCGGATTCACGGTGTCGTACTTCGCTTGCATCCAGGCGTTACCTTCGGCGCAGGCGGTCTGCAGCGCCGCCTTGTAGCCATCGGGCAGAGCATCGTAGGCCTTGGCATTGACCTGGAAGCCGAGTGCAGCGCCGCCCTCCCAGAAGCCCGGGTAATAGTAGTACTTGGCGATCTTATTCAGGCCGAGACGCTCGTCGTCATAAGGCACTGTGAACTCGGCTGCATCAATGGTGCCTTTCTCCAGCGCAGAGTAGATCTCGCCAGCAGGAATCTGCGTGGCTACCACACCGAGTTTGGAGAGCACCTGTCCACCCATGCCGCCGATACGGAACTTCAGGCCCTTTAAGTCTGCTACGCCTTTGAGTTCTTTCTTAAACCAGCCGGCCATCTGCGATCCGGTGTTACCTGCCAGCAGATTGACCACGCCAGATTTACGCGAGAACTCGTTGAACACTTTTTCGCCATCGCCGTGATACCACCATGCGTTCATCTGGCGGGCATTCAGGCCATAGGGAACGCAGGTACCAAAAGCCCAGGCTGGATCCTTACCAATGAAGTAGTAGGGCGCGGTGTGATTTGCCTCAATCGTGCCTTTCTCGACCGCATCCAAGACCGCAAATGGAGGCACGATTTCACCGGCAGCATGGGTAGAGATTTGGAATCTTCCGCCCGTTAGCTGGTTCACCCGGCGGGCAATCAGCTCCAGCGTGCCAAACAGGGTGTCAAAGCCTTTTGGAAAGCTTGATGCACAACGCCAACGGACCACATCGGACTGGGCAATCGCAGGTGCTGCAACTGCTGCTGCACCCGTGGCAACCGCAGCCGCACCGGTTTTTGCCAGAAACTCACGACGACTCATAACTCGCTCCTTTATTAAATTGCTGTTTTTGGTTGCTTTGCGGACTGAATCCGCCGACAACGCCCACGGTTTTAACCCAAAACGACCCGTTTGGCTCTTAGGGCTGTCGCTAACTCTGCTGCCGATGGCGCTGAATCTGGGCCCGGACCTGGTCGGGCGCGGTCCCCCCTGTATGGCTTCTGGCCGCAACCGAGCCGTCGACCTGCAGGACCTTGAAGACATCCTGGTCAATCAGCGGTGAAAAGACCTGTAATTCCGTAAGGCTGAATTCCGAGAGGTCTTTTCCGGCCTGGAGTCCTGCCTTAACGGCCAGGGCTACGGCCTCGTGGGCATCGCGAAACGCCAGGCCGCGCTTGACCAAATAGTCAGCTAAGTCAGTTGCGGTGGAGTAGCCCTCAAAGGCGGCTGCTCGCATGTTCTTTGCATTGACCTGAATGCCCGCCACCATCTCAGCGAAGACCCGCAGGGTATCGAGCACGGTGTCGGCAGTATCAAAGACCGGCTCTTTATCTTCTTGGTTGTCTTTGTTGTAGGCCAGCGGCTGGCCCTTCATCAGGGTGAGTAGCCCGATTAAGTGCCCATAGACCCGGCCGGATTTGCCACGGGCCAGCTCCGGCACATCGGGGTTTTTCTTTTGCGGCATGATCGATGAGCCCGTGCAGAACCGGTCAGCAAGATCAATAAAACCAATGCGTGGTGTCATCCAAAGAATCAGCTCTTCGGACAGCCGCGAAATATGCATCATGATCATTGCGCAGCAGGATGTGAACTCAATGGCGAAATCCCGATCGCTCACTGCATCCAGTGAGTTCTGGCAGAGGCCATCAAAGCCAAGCCGCTTTGCGACACGGGCGCGATCGATCGGATATGAAGTGCCGGCTAAAGCGGCAGCGCCAAGCGGCAGCTGGTTCACGCGGGATCTGCAATCAGCGAGCCGTTCGCGATCCCGCGAGAACATCTCCACATAGGCCATGAGGTGATGACCAAAGGTAATGGGCTGGGCCACCTGCAGATGGGTAAAGCCGGGCATGATGGTCGCGGCGTGCTGCTCGGCCTGATGAAGTAACGCAGATTTCAGCTCAGATAAGGCCTGCTGCAGTTCATCAATTGTTGTCCGCACCCAGAGCCGCATGTCGGTGGCGACCTGGTCATTGCGGCTTCTTGCCGTGTGCAGCCGCTTACCGGCATCTCCGATTAAATCGGTAAGGCGTTTTTCAATATTCAGATGCACATCTTCAAGCGCAAGCGACCACTGGAATGAGTTCGAAGTAATTTCTTCGCGGATCTGGCCCATGCCTTGCTCGATCGCACGGAGGTCCTCTTTCGAGATCAGGCCCACGTGGCCCAGCATCTCTGCATGGGCCAGCGAGCCCTCGATATCACACAGGGCGAGCCGCTGATCAAAGCCGACCGATCCGGTGTAGCGCTGCACGAGTGCCGACACCGGCTCACTGAACCGGCCCGACCAGCCTTCGTTTTTCTTTAAGAATTGTTCGGCCATGAGATTGATACACTTCGCAATATGTGGATTATTGCATCGCGCGAAAGCCGTCTGGCGATGTGGCAGGCCGAACATGTGCAGTCTCTGCTGGAAAAGGCCTCCGCAGGCCCGGTCCAGATTCTCGGCATGACCACCCGTGGCGACCAGATTCTTGATCGCACCTTATCAAAGGTTGGGGGCAAGGGCCTTTTTGTAAAGGAACTGGAGACCGCCCTCGAAGATGGCCGCGCCCATCTCGCGGTCCATTCGCTCAAAGATGTCCCTATGGAGCTGCCGCAAGGCTTTGAGCTGGCCTGTGTCATGCGCCGGGAGGATCCCCGTGATGCCTTTGTCTCTAATGATTTTTCTGGACTGGATGCCTTGCCCCAAGGGGCAGTAGTGGGCACATCCAGCCTTCGACGCGAGGCCCAGCTCAGGGCCCGCTATCCGGGCTTAAAGATCGTGCCGTTGCGCGGCAATCTGGACACGCGGCTTGCCAAGCTGGATCGAGGCGAAATGCAGGCCATCATCCTCGCGGCAGCCGGATTGAAACGGCTGGGCTTAGCCCAACGCATTCGCGAGGTTCTCTCGCCTGAGGTCTTACTGCCTGCCGCAGGCCAGGGGGCACTTGGTATTGAGATTCGCAGCGATGGCCACGCGATTCGTTCGGCCTTATCGCCGCTTGCCGATCCACGCACCTTTTATGAAGTCCGGGCAGAGCGCGCGGTCTCGCTGGCTCTGGGTGGCAGCTGTCAGGTGCCGCTTGCGGCCTATTGCATTACAGAGTCTGATGGCAGAACTTTGTATTTACGGGCCCTGGTTGCCATGACGGATGGCTCAAAGGTGCTGCGTGTCGAGTGTCGTGGTGAGGACCCCGAGGCTATTGGGCTTCAGGCTGCCGGGCTATTAAAAGAGCAAGGCGCCCAGCAGATTCTGCAAGCATTAAACGTCGCTTAAGCGCCTGCAGATGGGCGAACTGCGAATGCGGCAAGTCTGGATGACCCGGCCGGAGTGGTCTGAGCCTGATGCGATGCCTGCGCAGGCCGAGCATCACATCGATGCGCGGATAAGGGCAATGCCGATTCAGCGATTAGAGATGTTGAATCCCGACACTGCAGTGCTAACAATCTTGCGCGATGTGGCCTGCCCTTGGATTGTCTGGACGAGCCCGGCGGCTGTCTCGGCATTTTTTCTCTGGCTAAAGCGTCACGGAGTCGACACCGTCTTTTTAAATAAGGCTCGGCTCGCGGTGATTGGGGGTGGAACCCGTGATCAGCTGCTGCGTCACTATCCCACAGCCGGCACAATCATCTCTGCCGATCACGAAGAGCGTGCCGATGCTCAGGGCCTGCTGACTGCGATGGATCGATGTGTCACGCAAGAGTCAAGCGACTGGGGCCGACAGACGCTCCTAATTGTGGAAGGCGAGTCGAATCGACCGGCCCTGCGTGAAGGGTTCGCTGCCCGCGGCGCCGTCTGCCTGCTGGCGGCGCTGTATCGGCGCATCGAGTCTGCCTGGCCGGAGTCGGCCTGGGCTGAGATTGCCCGCTCGGAGGCGGGCGCGCTTGGCATCGTTGTGACGTCTTCGGCCGCCGGCCGGCAGCTGATCTCAGCATTTCAGGCGCGCGGGCTGGTACTGTCGCGGGTGATCTGGTGCACACACCACGCGGCAATTGCTCAGCTGCTGCAAGCCGCCGGTGAGATAGCAGTGCGGCGTGTTCGCTTGAATCATCAATGGCTAAGCTACGATCTCTTTGAGCATGAAGCCTATTGGTAAATCTATCCTTGCTGCGGCAAGTCTTGCAGCACTTCTCGCAATCGGCTGGTGGGCGATTGACCGGCCATCGTCTCCGATGGAGGCCTCGCGGGCAGATCAGATTGATCGTGAATGGCTCACTGAACTGCAGGCTTCAGCGCAGTTGTTATCGGATAGCGTTCTGGCGGGCGGCAATATCAATGCCGCTTTGGCCATGCTAGATGTAATTGAGTCCCGCATCGTGCGCCATCCCGCAAAAGAAAAATTAGTAGCACTGCGCGTGGCAATTGCTACCGATCGGCAGCGGCTTCAGGCACTGAGGGCTGTAGATCTTCAGCAGGCAGCCGCACAAATCGAGGCGATTATTCTGGATATCGACAGTCTGCCTTTGATCACATCAGCGGCTGCGGCGAGGCCCATTGAGCCGAACCGCGAGGCGAACCCATCTGCTGGGCTGCCTGCAATTCAGTCGGTGATTGAAGTAGTTCAATCGCGCTTAGCGGGCATGGTGCGGATTCGTCGTGTTGAAAACCCCGAGGCTATATTTCTTTCGCCTGAGCAGGGCGCCCTAGTGACCGAGCGGCTCAGGCTGCGACTGCTTTCAGCGCGCATCGCCTTGGTGGCCCGTCAAGACAAGATTTTCGCGCGAGACATTGGGCAGGCTGAAAAGATTCTTGCCGAAGTGTTTGAGTTGCAAAATAGCCGGGTGATGGCCCATCGCAAAACACTGGCGTCCATCAAGGGGCTGATTGAAAAAATTCCTCTGCCGACATCGCTGGCGCTGACGGAGGCCTTAAATGCAGTCCGGCCGAGCGGGGAAGGGCCGGCCAGCACTACGCCATGAGGGGCCTTGCAATCTTTTTGTTTGCGGCCCTGCTGCTTGCTGCGGCCGTCGTGATGCTCGATCTTAGTTTAGGCAATCTGACACTGTGGCTACCGCCGTATCGCATTGATATGTCGTTACAGCTGGCGCTTTTCAGCTTGCTGATCATTTTTGTGGGGCTGGTGGTGCTGGCGCTTCTGGTGATTCAGCTGGCGAGCATTCCTGCGCGGGTGAGACGCTTTCGGCTGCATCGCGCTCAGAATCAGCGGCTTGGCCGATTAGCCGCGCTGACCATCGGTTATTTTGAGGGCCGGTTCGCGCGGGTCGTAAAGGAATCTCGTAATCTTCGTGAGGATACTGGGCTTTTGCGGGATTCGCCCGCGGCATTGGCAGCGGCCGACGCATTAGCGGCAAGTGCCGCCCATCAGCTGCGTGATACCCAACTACGCGATGCGCTCTTGGCCGAACTGCGAGATGACTCGGTCGGCTCGCCCCGGGCTGACACCACACTGGCCGCACTGCTTGAGGCCGAGTTTGCGCTGGATGATCATCGGGGCCTGCGGGCCTTATCTGCCTTAGCACCGCTGATTAAAGGGGATCGTCGCAATGTCCATACCTTAAGGCTTGCGCTGAAGGCCAATCAGCAGCAGGGCAACTGGGATGAGGTCCTGCGAATCGGAAGGTTACTGGAGAATCGTCGTGCAATCTCCGCAGTCCTTGCAACTGAAATTAAGCGCGAGGTGGTCCGCGCATGGATTACCGAGGGCCGGCACATTGAGGCCATTGCGTTAATTGAATCAGCGCTAAAAAAAGAGTGGGACTCGGGCCTGGCCATGCTCTACGGCCGTGCTGAGGGCAATGCCCGCGAACAGCTGCAGCGGCTTGACGCCTGGCTGCGCGATCAGCCCCGCGATGCCGAGCTGAATTGGTCAATGGGCCGAATCTGTCAGCGGCAGGCGCTATGGGGCAAGGCCCGCATGCATTTTGAGACGTCGCTGCGCATCAAGCCGATGGTGGCCGCTCATGTGGCGTTAGCTGAAGTGGCGGAGCGCTTAGATGAAAAAGAAACCGCCGCCTCCCATTGGAAGGCGGCGGCTCGGATGACCGCTTAAACAGTGAAAAACTATTTTGCTGCCATCGGCAGAATCGGCACGATCAGCAGTGCAACGATATTGATGATCTTGATCAGCGGATTCACGGCCGGGCCTGCGGTGTCCTTGTAAGGATCGCCCACGGTATCGCCAGTAACGGCCGCCTTATGGGCATCCGAGCCCTTGCCGCCATGGTGGCCGTCTTCGATGTATTTCTTGGCGTTATCCCATGCACCACCGCCAGTACACATGGAGATCGCAACAAACAGTCCGGTCACGATCGTCCCCATCAGCATGCCGCCCAAGGCCTTCGGTCCGAGCGCCAAGCCGACAATGACCGGCACCACCACAGGAAGCAGCGAGGGAATGATCATTTCTTTGATGGCGGCCTTGGTCAGCATATCGACCGCCGTGTGGTATTCGGGCTTAGCCGTGCCTTCCATGATGCCTTTGATCTCGCGGAACTGTCGGCGGACCTCGGTCACCACAGCGCCGGCGCAGCGGCCCACCGCTTCCATGGCCATCGCGCCAAACAAATAAGGAATCATGCCCCCGATAAACAGGCCAATGATCACTTCGTGATCGGAGAGGTCGAACTTGATGCTATGGCCCATGCCTTCCAGGGCGTGGGTGTAGTCAGCAAAAAGCACGAGCGCTGCCAATCCTGCTGAACCGATGGCATAGCCCTTGGTGACTGCCTTCGTGGTGTTGCCAACTGCATCCAGGGGATCAGTCACGTTGCGGACTTCTTTGGGCAGCTCGGCCATCTCAGCGATACCGCCTGCGTTATCCGTGATTGGGCCATAGGCATCGAGCGCCACGATGATGCCCGCCATGGACAACATCGAGGTCGCAGCGATTGCGATGCCATATAAGCCTGCTAGTGCATAAGCAGCAAAAATTGCTACGCAGACCGACAGCACGGGCAGCGCGGTGGAGCGCATTGAAACGGCAATGCCCGCGATGATGTTGGTGGCATGGCCGGTCTCTGATGCAGAGGCTACATGCCGCACCGGTGCATACTCGGTCGCGGTGTAATACTCAGTGATCACCACCATGGCGGCGGTCAGTGCAATGCCCACGACAGATGCCAGCCAGAGGTTCATGACCGTCATGCCAGGCACCGCCTGTGCAGCCGCACCCATGATCCAGTCGGTCACGAAGTAAAAGGCAATGACCGAGAGCACTGCGGCTACGATCAGGCCTTTATATAGCGCTGTCATGATTTTGCCGGTGCCTGAATACTTCACGAAAAAGCAGCCAATGATCGAAGCAATCACCGATACGCCGCCGAGTGCCAAAGGATAAATCGCTGCCTCGGCCGCGATGGTTTTCATCAGCAGCGCGCCCAGCAGCATGGTGGCAATCACCGTCACGGCATAGGTCTCGAAAAGATCTGCGGCCATGCCGGCGCAGTCACCCACGTTATCGCCCACGTTATCAGCAATGACTGCGGGATTGCGGGGATCGTCTTCCGGAATACCCGCTTCAACTTTGCCCACCAAGTCAGCACCGACGTCAGCGCCTTTGGTGAAGATGCCGCCACCTAAACGCGCAAAAATTGAAATCAAAGAAGAACCGAAGGCCAGTCCAACCAGAGGATGCAGGGCTTTGAGCACATCGCCGGTGCGGGCCAGTTCAAACGCATAAAAGCCAGCAACGCCCACTAGGCCCAGCCCGATCACAAACATGCCGGTGATCGCTCCGCCTTGGAAGGCAATCGAAAGAGCGGGGTTGATGCCTGATCGTGCCGCCTCGGCCGTGCGGACATTGGCCCGCACATTGATATTCATGCCGATAAAGCCTGCAGCGCCCGAGAGCACTGCACCGATCGCAAAGCCAATTGCGGTATCCAGGCCTAGGCCAGGCACGATAGCGATCAGAATAAAGATCACCACGCCCACGATGCCAATCGTCCGGTACTGCCGGCCCAAGTAGGCGGAGGCACCTGCCTGGATTGCGGTCGCAATCTCTTGCATCCGCTCATTTCCGGCCGATTTGGCCAAGATCCAACGGCTTGAGATAACGCCGTACACAATGGCCAGCAGGCCACACACCAAAGCCAGATTCAGTCCCATCGACATGGGGTTCTCCTTTTTTAAATTTTTCGTCCCATCTGCCTGCAAACGATTCCCAAATCACCAGGCCCACGGTGGACCGGGAGGCTGGGGGAATCCCTTAGAATGCTCAGGACAGACCGCTATTTTTACACAGGGAAGGCTCTCCATATGGCCCTAATGAATGTGACTGCCGGGAAAAACGCCCCCGAGGAGTTCAACGTCATCATCGAAATCCCGGCCCACTCCGAGCCCATCAAGTACGAAGTGGACAAAGAAACGGGCGCGCTGTTTGTGGATCGGTTCATGACTACCGCCATGCACTACCCCTGTAACTACGGCTACGTACCTCAGACCATCTCCGACGATGGCGATCCGGTCGATGTCTTGGTGATCACGCCGTTTGCTGTGGCCCCCGGCGCAGTGGTCCGCTGCCGGGCGCTCGGCATGCTGATGATGGAGGATGAAGCCGGCGGCGATGCCAAGGTCTTGGCTGTGCCGGTCGACAAGATTCTCGGCATGTATAGCCACTGGAAGAAGATTGAGGATGTCAATTCACAGCGCCTGGCTACCATTCAGCACTTCTTTGAGCATTACAAAGATCTCGAAAAGGGAAAGTGGGTCAAGGTCAAGGGCTGGGAAGGCCCCGATCAGGCCAAGCAGGAAATCTCCGGCGGCATGGCCCGCTACAAAAAAGAATCCGGCGTTTAAATGCTGAAGGTTGCGCTTGCCCAGATCAACAGTCGGGTAGGCGATCTCGTCGGCAATACTCAAAAGATTGTTGATGCTGCCCATCGGGCCCAGGCCATGGGGGCATCGGTCATGGTCACGCCTGAGCTCGCGCTGACCGGCTATCCGCCCGAGGACCTGCTGCTCAGGCCCGCTTTTTTAACCGCCTGCGATCATGCGTTGATCGGGCTCGCCGAGCAGTTGAAATCCATTGCGGAGTTGACCGTCGTGGTGGGCCATCCGCGTGCCCGTGAGCAGCACACCTTTAATGCCGCAACGGTATTGCGCTATGGCAAGGTCATTGGCAGTTACGGCAAGCTTGAACTGCCGAACTATGCGGTCTTTGATGAGCAGCGCTATTTCGCTCCCGATGGCGCGCCCTGCATATTCGAGGTCAATGGCGTAAGGCTGGCGGTCAATATCTGCGAGGATATCTGGGCCTCCCGGGCGCCGGCCATGGCCAAGGCAGCCGGCGCGAATCTCTTACTGGTTTTAAATGCCTCGCCTTTTCATCTGGATAAGCTGCGCGAGCGTCAGGATGTGGTCCGCACGAACGCCTCACGACTGGGATTACCGGTTGCGTTTTGCAATCTCGTCGGCGGCCAGGATGAGCTGGTCTTTGATGGCGGCTCTTTTGTGCTGGATGCAAAAGGTAACCTGATTGCCCGGGCCCCGCAGTTTCAGGAAGACCTTTTGGTGGTGGATTTTTTCGAGGGCGCTGTCTTAGAGGGCGAGGGACAAAACGTTATCGCGGCCGAACTCTCTCTCGAGCAGCAGGCCTATCAGGCCCTGGTGCTTGGCACCCGCGACTACGTGCACAAAAATGGTTTTAAAGGCGCCGTTATCGGGCTTTCCGGCGGCGTGGATTCCGCGCTGGTGACTGCAATTGCCGCTGATGCTTTGGGACCCGAGCATGTGCGTGCGGTCATCATGCCTTCGCCTTTTACTGCCGCGATGAGTATTGAAGACGCCACCGCCTGCGCGCAGGCGCTTGGGGTGCGGGCGGACACGATCTCTATTACAGCCTTGTATGACGCCTTTAAGTCATCGCTTTCTGGCGTATTTGCGGGCCTCCCCGAGGATGTCACCGAAGAAAATCTGCAGGCCAGAATTCGCGGCACGCTGCTAATGGCGATTTCAAATAAAACCAATGCCCTGGTGCTGGTGACCAGCAATAAGTCTGAGGCCGCGGTGGGCTATAGCACCCTGTATGGTGATATGGCAGGCGGCTTTGCGGTGATAAAAGATTTAGTGAAAGGCATGGTCTATCGGCTCTGCCATGAGCGCAATCGCGTGGCGGCCCAGCAGGGCTTGGGCGATGTGATTCCGCAGCGCATCCTAAGCCGTGCGCCAAGTGCAGAGCTGCGCCCGGATCAGACCGACCAAGATAGCCTGCCCCCATATGATTCCTTGGATGACATGCTGGTCCGTTTCGTGGAACATGGGGAGACTCGCGCGGATCTCATCGCGGCAGGACACAATCCTGAAGAGGTCGATCGTGTGCTGCGGCTGATTAGAAACAGCGAGTACAAACGGCGGCAGGCGGCGCCCGGTGTTCGTATTACCCGGCGGGCATTCGGCAGGGATTGGCGTTATCCCGTGACCAATCGCTTTCAGGAAGTACCAACTCCATCAGCAGCCTTAGATAAAGGTGA
>JBILVT010000055.1:0-12238 GCA_044370275.1 Burkholderiaceae bacterium
GCAAGTGCCGGCAAGCAGGTCCGCCCAGGCTTTATTGGTCAGGCAATTCCAGGCTATATCGCGCAGATCGTTGATGATGACATGCAGCCCGTTGCGGCAGGCACACCTGGCCGGTTAGCAGTGCGCGGACCAACCGGCTGCCGCTACCTCGATGACCCGCGTCAGAAAGACTATGTCAAAGACGGCTGGAATCTTCCGGGCGATACCTTTGTCATGGATCGCGATGGCTACTTCCAGTATCTCGCTCGCAATGACGACATGATTATTTCTGCGGGCTACAACATTGCGGGTCCCGAGGTCGAAGGCGCATTACTTCAACATCCTGCGGTCGCCGAATGTGGTGTTGTCGGTGATCCGGATGAAGAGCGTGGCCAAGTCGTCACCGCCTATGTTGTGCTCAAAACAGGCCATGAAGGCAATGCGGCCATGATTGAGGCCCTGCAAGACTTCGTAAAAGCCAATATTGCGCCCTTCAAGTACCCACGGCGCGTGCACTTTGTCACCAGCTTGCCGCGTACAGAGACTGGCAAACTCCAGCGCTTCAAACTTCGGCAGATGAGTAAAGGATAAATATATGTGGAATGTATTGCAGCCGCCAGGCTGGGTTCAGCCCAAGGGCTATTCGAACGGCATCGCGGCCCGTGGTCGCCAGATTTATGTCGCGGGCATGATCGGCTGGAACGAAAAAGCTGAATTTGAAACCGACGATTTCATTGGCCAATGCCGTCAGACCTTGCGTAATATCGTGCAGACACTGGCCTGTGCGCAGGCCGGGCCGCAGCATATTGTTCGGCTGACCTGGTATGTCAAAGACAAACATGAGTATCTTTCGCGTGCAAGAGAGCTTGGCACGGTTTATCAAGAAATCATCGGCCGACACTATCCCGTAATGGCGCTGGTACAGGTCGCCGATTTGGTCGAGGATCGGGCGAAAGTTGAAATTGAAGCGACTGCGGTTGTTCCCGACTGACTGGAGGGCCTGTGCTCGGCTGCCGGTGAAGGCATTCGGGCGGCAGCCGGCGGAAAAAGTGCCGCCATGACCCTGCTTCGGGGTTTCGCCTAGATCCCAGAAGCCCGACTTTCAGGTTCAATTTTGAAGTGCATTTTAATGAGGAGACGTCAATGAAAGCTTTACCAATTAAATCGGCGGTCTTGGCCTGCATGCTCAGCCTTGGCAGCCTTGGGGTACACGCCCAGAGTCAGCCGCTAAAGATCGGCTTTATCGGCACGCTGTCCGGGCCGGCGGGTGCATTAGGCCAAGACCAATATGATGGCCTGATGCTCGGCATTGAGCATCTGGGTGGTCGGCTTGGCAATCAGACCGTGCAAGTCATTAAGGAAGATGATCAACTCAAGCCGGACCTGGGCGTCGAGATCGCCAAGAAATTAATCGAGCGTGATCGGGTCAACATCATCACTGGCGTAACGTTTTCAAATGTGATGATGGCGATTCATAAGCCCATCACAGATGCCGGCGTATTTCTGATTGGCTCGAATGCAGGCCCAACGCCGATTACCGGCAAAGGCTGCAGTCCAATGTATTTCTCGACCTCCTGGAATAACGACTCACTCCACGAGTCTATGGGCGTCTATGCCCGCGAACAGGGTTACAAACGTGTCTATCTCATGGCGCCGAACTATCAGGCCGGTAAAGATGCGCTGTCGGGATTTAAAGGCCAGTACAAAGGCAAGCCGCTCGATGAGGTTTACACCACGGTCAATCAGCCGGACTACTCTGCCGAAATCGCACAGCTTCAGGCGGCCAAACCCGATGCAGTCTATGTGTTTTATCCCGGCGGCATGGGCGTGAATTTCGTCAAGCAATATCAGCAGGCGGGCCTGCTCGGTAAAGTGCCGCTCTTGTCAGCCTCCACCGTCGATGGCACCACCCTGCCAGCGCTGAAAGATATTGCAGTAGGCGTCATTACCGGATCGCCCTACAGCCCCGACCTCGACAATCCGCAGAACAAAAAATTTGTTGAGGATTTCCGCAAGAAGTACAACCGGGTACCGTCTTTGTATGCCGCGCAGAGCTACGATGCAGCCATGCTACTGAACTCTGCACTACTAAAAACCGGCGGAAAGATTGATCGCGAGCCGCTCCGCGCAGCCCTGAAACAGGCAGATTTTCGTTCAGTCGCGGGGCCGTTTCGCTTCAATAACAATCAATTCCCGATTCGCAACTTCTATCGGGTCGATGTGGGCCGCGACAACAGCGGGCAGGCCGCTTTTGTAACCCGCGCGACTGTGCTGAAGGATCATCCGGATCCCCATGCATCACAGTGCCCCATGAAGTAAACCGCCTGTCCCCGAGCCGATGACCCTGTCGTTATTTTTAATTCAGCTGCTCAACGGTCTTCAGCTCGGGGTGTTGTTATTCATGCTTTCTGCCGGGCTGACGCTCGTGTTCGGAATCATGAACTTTGTCAATCTGGCCCACGGCTGTATGTACATGATGGGGGCCTACTTTGCTGCCACAGCACTGGCGGCCAGCGGATCGTTCGTTGTGGCAGCGGTTGTAGCGGTCCTGGGCGGCGGCCTACTGGGCATCGTGATCGAGCGTCTGATGGCACAGCATCTTTACATGCGTGACCATCTTGATCAGGTCCTTGCCACTTTCGGATTAATTTTATTTTTCAATGAGCTCGCCCGCTGGATCTGGGGTGCCTCGCCTGTCTTCATGAGTGTGCCGCCAGCGCTCTCCGGCACCGTCAGTATTCTGGGTGTGACCTATCCCACGTATCGGTTCTTCATCATCCTGGTGGGCCTGCTGTGCGCGGTCGGCTGCTGGCTGCTGATCTCCCGCACGCGGGTGGGCATGCTGATTCGGGCCGGCTCGGTCAACCCGACCATGGTCTCGGCCCTGGGAGTCAATATCGGTTTGCTCAATGCATTGATTTTTTCTCTCGGTGGTGCGCTTGCCGGTGTGGCGGGGCTGATGAGCGGTCCGATTCTCTCCGTGCAGCCCGGCATGGGTGAGCCCGTGCTGATTTTGGTCATGATCGTTATTGTGATTGGCGGCATTGGCTCCATTCAGGGCGCTTTCTATGCCGCGTTGATGGTAGGACTGATCGATACTGCCGGCCGAGCCTTCCTACCGATGCTGCTGCGTGAATTCATTGATCGAAGCATTGCGCAGGCTGCAGGCCCTGCAATTGCATCAATGTTGACTTGTATCTTTATGGCGACCGTTTTGGCACTGCGTCCAAGGGGCTTATTTCCGGTGAAAAACGGATGACGGCTTCACCGATGGTCAACCGGCTGGTGATCGGGCTACTGGCGCTGCTGGCTTTTGTTCCGCTTTATGCACAGTGGGTAGGCGAGCCCTTTCTGATCACGTTCTTATCTCGGGTGCTGATCTTCGCGCTTGCAGCGCTCAGCCTAAATATCATTCTTGGCTTTGGTGGCTTGGTCAGCTTTGGTCACGCACTCTACCTAGGCCTGGGTGCCTACAGCGTGGGGCTGCTCGCCCACTATCAAATCGATAACGGATGGCTGCAGCTGCTGGTCACCGTGGTCTCCTGCGCTTTCGTCGGCCTGGTGACAGGCTGGGTCTCGCTGCGGACCACAGGCATCTCTTTCATCATGATCACGCTGGCCTTTGCGCAGATGTTTTACTACCTGTTTGTCAGCCTGAAGCAATATGGCGGCGACGATGGTCTCTCGATTAGTCTGAAAAGCGATTTCGGATTTATTCATTTAGGCTCACCGATTACCCTTTACTACGCTGCCTTTGTACTGGTCGCCCTGGTGCTCTGGTGGAAACAACGCATGATTCAGGCGCCCTTTGGCATGGTGCTGCAGGGCTGCCGCATGAACGAAGCACGCATGAAATCCCTTGGGTTTCCCACGTTGCGCTATAAACTCAGTGCCTACGTACTCGCCTGCGTCATCGCTGGCTTGGCTGGGCTACTTTATGCAAATCTCACCGGCTATACCTCGCCTGCCTATCTCACGTGGACGGTCTCCGGCGAGCTCATTGTGATGGTCGTGTTGGGGGGAATGGGCACCGTTGCGGGCCCGCTCATTGGCACATTAGTGCTCTTGGTCTGCGAGGAATTACTGAAGGCCTGGACATCCCACTGGCCGATTATTCTCGGGCCGCTGATCGTGCTGGTGGTGATGACCGCCCGCCGGGGTCTGGTGGGATACCTGATGCGCGATAAATCTTTACCATGAGCCCGGCACTACAAACACATGCGCTGGTCAAGCGCTATGGCGGCCTGCTCGCAACCGATCAGGTCAGTCTCAGCCTCGCAGCCGGTGAAGTCCACGCCATCATTGGTCCGAATGGTGCGGGTAAAACAACATTGATTGGCCAGCTCAGCGGCGATATCAGCCCAGACAGCGGGGAGATTGATCTGCTCGGCCAAACCATCACGCATCAGACCTCATGGCAACGGGCCCTCTCAGGCCTGGGCAGGTCGTATCAGATCTCTTCGACTTTTCCGGAGTTCACAGTCCTGCAATGCGTGGCGCTTGCTCTGCAGGCGCACTGCGGCAATAGTTTTGATACTTGGCGATCCCTGATTTCTCGTGCCGAGCAGACCGCGCGGGCCGAGCAAGCAATCGCGCAGGCCGGACTCTCCAGTCGTGCACAGCGTTATGTCAGTGAGCTGGCCCATGGAGAGCGGCGTCAGCTCGAGCTGGCAATGGTGCTGGTTGCCGAACCGCGTGTCTTGCTACTCGATGAGCCAACCGCTGGTATGAGCCATCATGAAACTCACTCGGTCGTCGATCTGCTCGCCTCTTTTAAGGGCCGCTATAGCATTCTGCTTGTCGAACACGATATGCAGGCGGTCTTTGCCTTGGCCGATACAATTTCAGTACTGGTCAACGGACGAATCATTGCATCGGGTCGGCCAGCGGAAATTCGCGACAACCCGGATGTCCGCACGGCCTATCTTGGAGATGAGGAGCTTCCCCAGTGAGCGAACATCTGCTGAAGGTCGAGGCTATCCAGAGTTTTTATGGTGATGCACAGGCGCTTTTTGATGTTCAACTTGAAGTCGCCCCAGGAGAATTTGTAACGCTCCTGGGCAGAAATGGCATGGGAAAAACCACCACCGTGCGCTCCATCATGGGCATCATGACACCCCGTCATGGCCGCGTGATGTTCAAGGGCCAAGATATTACTGGCTGGCCCTCTTACAAAGTAGCCCGCCTGGGCATCGGACTTGTACCTGAACAACGCCAGGTATTTCCCAATCTATCGGTTCGAGAAAATCTGATTGCCACGGCTAGCAATCGACTTGGTCATGCCGCACCCTGGAGCCTGGAGCGTGTCTACAGTCTGTTCCCACGGCTCAAAGAGCGTGCAAAAAATCTTGGCGCTAACCTCTCCGGGGGAGAACAGCAGATGCTCGCCATCGGCCGGGCCCTGATGACCAACCCGCAGCTACTGATTCTTGATGAGGCCACCGAAGGGCTGGCTCCTTTGGTGCGTGCGGAGATCTGGGATTGCCTGCAGACCCTAAAGGCTTCTGGCCTATCGATACTTATCATCGATAAAAATCTGGTGCCACTGCTGCGGCTTGCAGATCGGCATTTTCTTCTGGAAAAAGGCCGCACGCTCTGGCAGGGCTCATCACAGGATCTGTTGGCATCGCGACACGATCTGCGCGAATCACTCGGCGTTTAAAGGCCCCGATGCTCGGCGATGCTGCTATCGCAGTGCCACCTGAGGAAAATGCTCTGCACAAAGCTGATGCCAGGACTGCCAATCGCGGCCGCTGTGGACTGTGCCGCATTCCGGGCATAACCGCTCCGACTCGCTGGAATCGTAGAAGGCCGCATAAGTCCTCGGCAGATCCTCGACGATGCTCAGAAGCTGCACCTCGCGTCGCGACACGCGCGTGCCGCATTTCGCGCAATACCATTCAAAGGCATCAATGACTCCGGCTGGCCTTGAACGCTCAATTACCGTGCAAAGACTGCCAGCTTCGGGGCGCTGCGGAGAATGCCGAACATGAGCCGGCAGCAAAAAAATATCGCCTTCGCGCAGATGCACCCGCTCGAACTTACCCCGATCCGAGATCAGCAAAGAGGCGTTACCCTTGAATTGATGAAAATATTCCTCGTAGGGATCATCGTGAAAATCAGTCCGCTGATTCGGACCTCCCACCACTGTGCAGATCAAATCAGAGTTTGGCCAGACCTGCTGATTTCCAACGGGCGGCTTCAGTTGGTGCTGGTGGTCTTGCAGCCACTGTGAGAAATTAATTGGCGCGCCGTAATGAAACACAGATGATGCGGTCATCAGGATTCTCCTTTTTTTCTAATTAGACGATGCCACCAACGACGAAACGCATTGGCCAGGCCAAACCCGCGCGGTCGGCGCACTGATTCCGGGGATGCGCCGTTAAGTATTGCAGACAGGCGGACAAAAAATTCCTCACTTAGTCGCTTGGCACTGATCTGCGTAAGCCGTTGGCCGACTTGAGCAAGCTGCCCCTGAAGCTGAGGCAGAGCCGACCAAATCAGCCGAGTACCCTGCGCAACCGGATGTAAATGGATATCAATCTTTGCCTGGGCCTGACCAAGCCGTCCCGCATCGCCCTCAGCCTGCAAGACAAAGTGTGCGACTCGACTTACGGATACAGGTTCGATCACAGTGAGACTCACTTGACTTGAGAATCGCGCAGCAATTGGCCCAAGACCAACGCGGACCTGAGTCTCATACCGTAGCGGGGCAACTTCCTGAATCTGATCGCATCCGGGAATGCAGGCCTTGAGTACTTCCGATTTCAGTATTGCCTGCCAGACGATATCCGGTGGAGCATTCAACAACGCTTCGCCCTGAATACGAAAGGTGGAATCCATACCTGTTGTTTGCATTAAATCGGCTGGTAACGCCGACGGGGGCTTGCCGCGAGCTGCCGCTAACTTCGGCAACAGCGGATTCGGATCCTCGCCTGCCAACGACGCCGCCAATCGACGGCAAAACACGCGGGCTAAATAACATCGGTATTCAGCGCTGGCATGCACATCACTCTCAGCATGATGGGCCGGCAGGTCGAGAGCATCCAGGGCATGCTGACTAAAGCGTTCCAACAGCGCCTGCTCCGCCTCTTTCCATCGCATTACGCCCTGCCCAAGGCCAGTCACTGCAATACGAAGTGCTCCCTCGGGCATTCGCACAAGGGCGACACCCGGCATTGCAAATCGTGATGCCGGATGTTCGTGCTTGGCATAGGCTCCCCGTATCCCATGACGCACGCGAATCCCCAACAGGATCTCATCGCGTCGCAATGACGTTGCGAAGAGTCCGAAAAAAAACTCATCTGCCGCGATTTGTCGCTCAGAGGTCACGAGCACGGCCTCGCCTGCCAAAACTGCGGCTGGCCAGCAGGCGGCGGGATCATGATGGGCAATTGATCCGCCAATCGTGCCGACCTCGCGAATCTGGGCATCTGCGATCTGCGTGGCCACCTGCGCAAAGAAAGGCAAGGCATCGCGTATCAAGGGATGTCGAGCAATCTCTGCATGGGTCACCATCGCCCCGATCCATAAGCCATTCTCGGTATTTGTAATGGATTGCAGCTGGGGGATATCTTGGAGGTCGATTAAATGAGAGGCCTCACCCAAGCCCCACCGAAGCATCGGCAGCAGACTCTGACCGCCGGCCAGGAGTCGTGACTGAGGATGACGCTGCAGCCAACTAATCGCTTGCTCGACACTTTCGGCGCGCAAATAGGCCGTATTCATCAATGATCCGGCAGCACTTGATCGGTGGCGGCCTTCTGGCTGCGCAAGAGTCCGCAGACTGCACGCACGATTCCCTCATAGCCGGTACACCGGCAGAGATTTCCAGACAAGGCAGCCCGTACGGACTGCTCATCAGGGGGCGCCTGTTCCTGAATCAAAGCGATGGACCGCATGATCAGACCGGGGGTACAAAAGCCGCACTGCAAGGCATGATGCTGACTGAAAGCCATCTGCACAGGGTGTAAGGGCCCATCTTGAGATGCGATGCCCTCAATGGTGGTGATCTCCATGCCCTGGCATTGCAGCGCTAGACGATTACACGACTTTACTGCCCGGCCGTTGATCAATACCGTGCAGGCACCACACTGCACCGTATCGCAGCCCTGATGGGTTCCAGTCAGATGACAGTGTTCGCGCAAAATCTCCAGCAGACTGGTCATTGGATCTGCCTGAAGCTCGACCCGCCTGCCGTTAACAATCAATCGAATCATGGAATTTGCCGCGGCAGGCATACCGCGTCTAAGCAACCCTTAGGCCGCAGCCCTCAAAGGCAGCCTGCGTCTGCGCCCGTTCCGCATCCGTCAGCTGCAGCAGGGGCCGACGCACGGGGCCGCCGTGCTGGCCAAGCAATTCCTGCCAATACTTCGCATGGGCCTGCGGCTTCCCCTTTGGTTTGCTCTGCCGTAGCGCCTGCCGCACAGGCTCAAGGCTATCGCGAACCTGTCGGGCCTCGGCGAAACGGCCCTCGAAAGCAAGCTGAGTGTATGTATTCATGCGCTGATCCACGGCTGTCTGCAGCAGAAAGGGTGGCGTAGAGCAGAGATAAAGCTTCCAGCCTAACTCAATAATGTTTTCTAGCCAGTCGGGCTCATCAGGATTGCTCACATGAATCCGATCTCCAACCATCTCGGTAAGGCGTTTGTATTTTTCCCGATCAGTACTGTATTTAATTGCAACGACATTTGGCAGAGCAGCGATTCGGGCACAAAGCTCGGGGCTCATGACATAGCCACAGTCAGGGTGGTTCCACATGGCTAGCCCAAGGTCAATTTTTTCAGATAGATACCGGTAATACTCGTAGATTGTCGCATCAGTGTCGGCACCGAAGTGCAACACCGGGCTATGCACGATCACATAATCAGCGCCAATATTTTTTGAATGTTCTGCAAGCTCTAAAACAACATCAAGATTGGTATCCGAGCATGAGGTGACAATGCCACAGCGGCCAATGCCGCCCCGATCACCGGCCGCAGCGGCCACCTCAACGGCGAGCTCCATGAGCCGTTTACGCTCATCAATACTCATCGAGAAAAACTCGGCCTGCTTGCCGGCAATAAACAGGCCACCAAGCTTGAGCGTCTCAACCCAATGGCGGAGATTGGACCGATAGGCCTGCTCATCAAAGCGCGAATCTGCGTCAAACGGCGTGAGATTAGCGGCCCAGACACCCACCATATACTGCCGTGCGTATTCTTTTGCTTCGTGCTTTTTATAGTTCATTGCGGTCTCTTAGATGATGATTCGTTGGCCTGCATCAATATGCGCCAGAGTTGCTCGGGTAGCAAAGGAAATTGCAAATCAAATTCGCCTATTGGCGACAAAGCATCGCGGGCCGCATTCAGAATTGCAGCGGGAACTCCAATACAGCCTGCCTCACCAACGCCCTTGGCGCCCAGCGGATTTAAAGGGCTCGGAGAGCAGAGCGATTCAATTTCAATCGGCGGCATCTGATCTGCGCGCGGCAAGGCGTAATCCATAAACGAGCCAGTCAGCAACTGACCCTGCTGGTCATACACCAGACGCTCTAGCAGCGCAGATCCGATGCCCTGCGCTGCACCACCCACCAGCTGGCCGTGGGCCAACGCAGGCTGCAAGATGTTTCCAGCGTCGTCAACCCACACTAGCCGCTCTATGGATGGAGCGCCCGTTTCAGCATCAATGCAGAGCCGCACAATCACGCAGCCTGAGGCCCAAGCCTCCTGCGACAAATAAATTTCTTCGGCAGATAAAGGCAGAGGCTGGCCCTGCTCGCGCATCTGAAGCAGACGATTGCAGGCCTGCAGTATTGCGCTGCCACCAATCGCGATGCTGCGGCTGGCCAGCGCACCGATGCCTTGCGGACAGTACTGGCTATCGCCCATGATGACATCCACCTGAGCGAGATCGCAGCCCAAGGTCTTCGCAGTAAGCTGTGCATACGTCGTTGCATGGCCCTGGCCCTGAGCGGGTGCGCCACTGGCAACACGTATACGCCCATCTTCAAACCAATCCACCCGAGCAGACTCCCAGCCTTTACCGCAGGGTTCGACATAGAGGGCCGCTCCAATCCCAACCCACTCGCCCTGCTGTCGCCGCTGGCTTTGATGGTGTCGTTCTGCACTGTAATTAAACCGTTCACACGCTCGATCTAAAAGCGCAGCATAATCTCCCGAGTCGAGCTGCTCACCCGTTGCTGTCATATACGGCATTGCATCCGATCTGATGAGATTTTCTTTGCGGCACTGCATCGGATCGATCCCGACACGACGTGCCGACTGCTCAATGAGCGTCTCCATCAGAATGGCCGCCTCTGGCCGGCCGGCGCCCCGATAAATGCCCACTGGAGCGGCATGACTGCGTGTCGCGACACCCTGAATATCCACCTGGTGTATCGCGTAGGGGCCAGGAAGAATTCGCGTGGCATTTCGCAAAGGCACAACCGATGAATACGGCAGCCAGGCTCCAAGGGTGAAATGCAGCTGTGCACGCAATCCCAGCACCCTGCCCTGCGGAGTTATCCAGAGCGCACCCTGTAATCGACTGCCTCTACCATGGGGACCGGCGACAAAATCCTCTGATCGAGTGGAACGCCAACGCAGCGTAATACTAGGTCCCAACGATTCGAGATGGCGTGCTAGCAACGCCAGGGCGAGCTCCTCAGGGCTGACCGAAGCACGGGAGCCGAAGGCGCCGCCGACATCCGGTGTCATGATGTGGACACGATCTGTCGATAGGCCGAGCGCGACTGCAATATCCGCCTGGGCCCGTGAGGGAGTCTGCGACCCAATCCAAACCGAAATCGACTGGTTCGCTGTGTTCCATTTAACTGCGCAGTGGCGAGGCTCCAGCGGCGCCGCAGCGACTCTCGGCAGATAAAGGTCCGACTGGGCCGTCGGTGGCGTTGTGGGACAAGATCCCTTTTGGAAGCTAGCTCGAGCAAACGGCGATGCGTCCGGCTGCCAATCCAATATCGGGGGCTGCGGCTGTAACTTAAGTACAACCTGGGCTGCAGCCTGGCGGGCCTGCAAGAGCGACTTCGCCACAACCGCAACGACCGGCTGGCCCACGTAATGGACAGCATCGCGCGGCAATACCGCAAATTCATAGGGCTCAAGAGGAGCGAGCACTGGATTGATGGCGGGCATGACGTGACTGCCCAACTCCATCGCACTGACAACAGCAACCACACCCGGCTGCCGGCGGGCAGCATCAACCTCGATGCTCAGGATTTTGGCGTGGGCCTGCGCGCTACGAACAAAGACCACATGCAGGGCCTGCGGCAGTACAACATCGTCGCCAAAACAGGCGCTGCCTCGCACAAGTGGGCCATCTTCCCTGCGCAGGGAAGGATACACTTGACCGATGGCTTGTATGCCGTCGCTATTTCCCAATAACTTTTGCCTTTCTGAGCGTCGGGCCACTACGGCTGCGCAGACGCATTTTAACAAATGATCTCTGACGAATTTGAACGACACTACAACGCGCGACTCGCCGTTCCCGATCATGCAACTTGGTTTGATGCATGGAAAACCGAAAGCGTAGCAGCCCGACAGGAGCTGGTCTGTCAGCTCGATATTGCTTATGACAATGAAGAGAAAGGCAGTCTCGATTTTTTTTCTGCTACCCAGAAAACAGGAGCGCGGCCGAGTTTAATCTTTATTCACGGCGGATATTGGAAGGCCATGGATAAATCCGACTACAGCTGGATCGCCAGGCCCTGGGTGCAGCAGGGCGCTCATGTGCTCGTCATCAATTACATGCTCTGCCCAAAGGCAACGATCGGAGAAATCGTTAAACAGGTGCGCCGCGGCTATCGATGGATTGTGGATCACAGCGCGACACTGGGGCTTGATTCAACACGACTGATCTTGGTCGGACACTCTGCGGGCGCCCACCTGGCGGCCTCGATTCTTACGGATCCGCAGCTGCCCGCACCTTATGCAATCCTAGGCCTTTCTGGAATCTACGACCTCCAACCGCTGGTGCAGACCTCAATGAATCAAGAGCTCAAATTAGACGAGCCTACCGCACGCGCCCTCTCGCCACTGCTTTCGGACCGGCCTGAAAAAAAGTGTCGGCTGCATCTTTATGACGGTGGACTCGAGAGCAGCGGCTTTCATTATCAAACCAATGCCTTAGCCCAGGTCTGGGGAGCAGAAGCCCACGGTCAACTACCGGGGCTGCATCACTTCAGCATCCTCGATCCACTTAAGGATGAAAAGAGCATGCTTTTTCAGTGTTGCAAGCGGCTGATTGAAAGCGCAGCCTGATC
>JBILVT010000142.1:0-3451 GCA_044370275.1 Burkholderiaceae bacterium
GACAGCGGATGCTCCCATGAGAACGCCTTATCGATACGAATCGGTTGGCCATGCGCGTCCACGCAAAGATCTTCGGGCCGCGCGGGGAATCCCAGGGGAGCTGCGCCGAGTGGTGTATTCGGCTTGATCTGGCTTTCGTCGGAGACGTTTCTTACCCTCGGGGGTGTTTGACGCGGATAGGGTGCCTTATGGCGAAATCCACCCGGCCGATCAATCGTACCCAGCAGGCTCATCAGGATCGCCAATGCCCGGACGGTCTGGAATCCATTGGAGTGCGCCGCCAGGCCGCGCATCGCATGAAACGCGACAGGCCGGCCAATTACTGCATCATGATGTCTGCCCCAGGCATCAGTCCAGGCAATCGGCAGCTCAAATGCCTGTTCAAAAGCAGCATGGGAGAGCTCCCTTGCCAGTAGACGTATTCGAGATGGGGTGATGCCAGTGATTGAACCTGCCCATTCGGGCGTGCAAGCTTCCACTTCACGGCGTAGCAGTTCAAAGGCCGTTGCCACGCGCTTTCCACGATGGGGCCCGTCCGGCATTACGAATTCGCCGGTCAAAGCGAAATGTTCGGTCTCGCTGGTCTCCCTTGATACGGGTGCGTTGCGCTCTTGATCCCAGGCGTACTTATTTTGAGGTAGGTCTTCGTTAATTGCCTCTCGCTCTGGATCGCGCAGAAAGAAGCCGTTTTCTGCTGAGTCATCTAAGCAAACCAGATCAGGGCTATTTGAAAAGGTTCTCAAAAAATCATGATCAATACGATCGTCTCGGATCAGCTCATGAATCAATGCGAGCAGCAAAGCGCCGTCTGTTCCGGGTCGAATAGGGATCCATTCATCAGCAATCGCTGAATATCCCGTGCGAATCGGATTGATACTGATGAATCGACCGCCACTACGTTTGAATTTTGATAGGGCGACTTTCATCGGATTGCTGTGGTGGTCCTCGGCCGTTCCAAGCATCACGAATAGCTTAGCGTGCTCGAGATCTGGCCCACCGAATTCCCAGAAGCTTCCACCAATCGTGTAGATCATTCCTGCTGCCATATTGACGGAGCAAAAGCCTCCATGGGCCGCATAGTTGGGCGTTCCGAACTGTCGGGCAAAGAGGCCGGTCAGGGCCTGCATTTGATCGCGGCCAGTAAACAAAGCGAACCGTTTGGGGTCCGTCGATCGAATGTGCGCAAGGCGTTTCTCCAGCAGGGCAAATGCCTCTTCCCAAGAAATTTCCTCGAAGGCCGATTCACCGCGATTCTGGCCGGCGATTCGGCGTAAAGGCCGGGTTAGACGGGCCGGGGATTTTTGCTTCATGATCCCCGAAGAGCCTTTTGCACAGATGACGCCCTGATTGAGAGGATGATCAGGATTTCCATCAATGTAACGAATCTCACCGTCGCGCAGATGGACGCGAATGCCACATCGACATGCGCACATATAGCAGGTGGTGGTTTTGATTTCGGTTGTGCCTGGCACTGTGCCACCCATAGGATCATGAATTGGGGTGCTGCTGATGGTGTTGGGCATATGAGACTCTTTGATCAATTCGAAGACGAATGACGTGCTGAACGTGTTGCAACGGCAACTGAGGCAAGTCGGGAGAATAACGATTCAGACCGCGAGGTCAAAACCACGGGAATGCGGGCGCCGACCACGACACCGGCGCAGGCTGCCTGCCCCAGATAGACAAGTGACTTGTACAAAATATTGGCTGAATGAAGGTCAGGAAGCAGGATTAAGTCAGGGTCACCGCAGACGCTCGAAGAGATGTGTTTGATACGCGCTGATTCTTTCGAGATTGCATTATCAAAGCCAAAGGGTCCGGCCACCGTTGACTTTGGAAATCCGTTGGATTGGCTAAATTCGACGAGCGCCGCGGCATCGACTGTTGCCGGTATCGACGGGTTGACAGTCTCAATGGCTGTGACAATGCCTACTTTTGGCTCCTCGCATCCGAGAGAAATTTGAAACCGAACACCGTTTGTCAGAATATGTTTTTTTTGTTCTAAATTTGGGGCGATATTGACTACGCAGTCGGTGAGTGAAAGCAGCTTATGGTAAGCAGGGATGTCACAGACCATGACGTGACTGATCCGGGCCTCGGTACGAAGCCCTGCTGCCTTGCTCACAATGGCTGCCATGAATTCATCGGTATGAAGGGATCCCTTCATCAGCACGGCAAGTTCACCTCGGCCGGCTAGGGAAGCCCCAACAGTTGCTGCAGCTTTTGGATCCGATGGCGTTGCTACGATTTCAAGCTCTGAGAGATCTAGTCGGCTTGTTTTGGCCGCGGCATGGATGGCCTCTGGCGGGCCAATTAATATAACTTTTGCTAGTCGATGTGCATGAATCTGCAGTGCGGACTCAAGGGATACAGCGTCGCAGGGATAAACCACTCCAAGAGCAAGTTGGGTCTGCTCGGCGGCAATGATTGCTGCTAGTCTTTTATGAGCCCGCTTCTCAGCTTCCATTTTGTTCTCAGTGTTGGGGTTGCGTGTAACCAGCAGTCATCATGTCGGCGATTTGGAGTAAGAGAGCTTCAGAGATTCCCTCGCTGAGATCGATGGCCAGTCGACGGCGATAGAAGCAGCCAAGATCAAGGCCGACTCCAAGACCGCAGACCTCAATAGCGCCTTGGGCCTCCAGGTCACCTACCACTGCGCGCAGGTGGGCATCGAGATAACGGTTGTCGTTGGACTGGTGGGTTGCACTATCCATTGGGCAGCCATCTGAGATCACGACTATGATCTTTCTTGAAACTGGAAGCGCCGAAAGGCGTTGTGCCGCCCACTGCAGAGCCTCACCGTCGATTCCCTCGCGAAACAGATCGAATTTTCTGAGTCCGGCCAGACCCTGGCGGCCACGCCGCCAGACCTCATGGCTTGCTTTGAAAATCAGGTGCTGAACTTCGTTTAGCCTCCCCGGCAGCGGCGGACGGCCTGCGCGCTGCCAATCTTTCAGGGCCCGGCCGCCGTTCCAAGATCGGGTGGAAAATCCTAGAATTTCGGTGTTGATGCCCGCCATGTCGAGTGCACGGCCGAGCGCTTCGATGAGTAACGATAACGGATTGGCGTGAGCCTTCATCGAGCCCGAGCAGTCGATCAAGAGAGTTACGGCAGCGTCGATGTCAGCGACTTGTTGTTCTGCTTTGAAAACATCTCGCTGGCTTGGATCACTGACGATCTGCGCGAGTCGAGAGGCGTCGATGAAACCGTGCTCGAGACCAAATATCCAATGGTTCTGACTTGGGCAAGCGAGCCGAGATTTGAGTAGGCGGGCGAGTCGTGGAATATTTAAATTTAATTCGGAAAGCTCGAGATCCATTTGCTGTCGAATTTCAGAACGCTGAGCGAAACGAATCAAATCTATCGCGTGTGATTCGGCGTCATAGGCTTTTGTAAAAACGCGATACCGCTGATGGCTGGCTTGCCAGCTGGCACTCTCACCGCTCATCG
>JBILVT010000056.1:0-12178 GCA_044370275.1 Burkholderiaceae bacterium
AAGCCGCTTTGCCCCATCACCGACTGGCCCGCTGCACCTCGGGTCACTGGTGACGGCGCTGGCCAGCTGGCTCGATGCGCGGGCGAATGGCAGGGACTGGTACATCCGTATTGAAGATCTCGACCCGCCGCGCGAGGAGCCAGGTGCGAGCACCGTAATTCTCATGCAGCTGCAGGCCCACGGCCTGCACTGGGATCATTGGATAGACCCCACCGTGCACGATGGCGTGCTGTTTCAAAACACACGATCGGCCCACTATCAGGCGGCACTGGAGCGCCTGATCACGCAAGGCCAAGCTTATCTTTGTAGCTGCTCTAGAAAGAAACTTCAATACGCGATTGAGGCCGGCAAGACTATTCACAACCCTGATGGCGAAATTATTTATCCCGGCTATTGCCGGCCGCAGCAGCAGTCATCGTGGTTGGCTAAGGGAGAATCACAGCGTTTCGAGCGCGAAGATCGCGAGGGATGCGCCTGGCGATTCCGAAATCCTGATGGAGATGATTTTGTAATTCGTCGGGCCGATGGGTTCTGGGCCTATCACTTTGCAGTGGTTGTTGATGATGCCGCCCAAGGCATCACCCATATTTTACGAGGTGACGATCTGCTGCATTCTGCGCCGCGGCATGAGGCGCTGCGCAAGGCCTTAGGCTATCCACCCATCTCGGTGCAGCATGTGCCAGTTGTGAAAAACGAGTGGGGCGAAAAGCTTTCTAAGCAGACTAAGGCCCTGCCGCTTCGAACCGATAACGCAGAGGTAATTCGTCTGCAGCTGGAATTCGCCTGGTCTCATTTGGAATTCCATATGCCGCAGGGCTGGATCGCCCGCGTGCAGGGCAGCTGGTCACGGCTGCGTCAGCAGCCGATACGGCCCGTCGCCCAGGTTCTGTAGGAGTCGCGTCAAGCCTTTTGTTTGCCGCCCAAAAGGGCTGGCACTGGGCGGGGCGCGCGCCGAATCCCCGAAGGCAAGGTGCGGCCCGAGACGGCGGGCTTCACGGGCGCAGCAGTTGCCGTGGCCCCCGTGGCTGGCGACGCCAAGCCAACTGGGTCAGCCGCTTTCGGCTGATAAGGCTGAGAAAAAATGGGGTCGTGCGGTGCGCTTTTTTCTTGGAGCGGGCTTTTTGCCCGCACAGGCTCACGCTGAGGCCGCAAGGATTCCTTCGGAATCGATCGACGCAGCATCTTTTCAATTTCTGAAAGCAGGCGCTGATCCTCTGCGACCATGAGTGACATCGCCTGCCCGCTTGCGCCAGCGCGGCCAGTGCGGCCAATACGATGGACATAATCTTCAGGCGAGTACGGCAAATCAAAATTAATCACTGCAGGCAATTCTGCAATGTCCAATCCGCGGGCAGCGACATCCGTGGCCACCATCACCTCCACTTCGCCCTTTTTAAATCGCTCAAGCGTAGCCAATCGCTCCGGCTGGGATTTGTCACCATGAATTGCATCAGCGGGAATGCCTTCCCGCTGTAACTCACGGGCAAGGCGGCTGGCGCCAATTTTAGTATTCGTAAAGACAATCACCTGCCGCAGCCCCTGGCTCCTGACCAGGTGGGCCACTGCAGCGCGTTTTGATTCAGCGCGATCCACCACATAGACGACCTGCGAAACATTCTCGGCAGCCGCGTTTCGAGCCGCAACCTCGATCACGACCGGATGATCATCAAGAAATGTCTTGGCAAGCTTCCGAATTTCAGGCGAAAAAGTTGCCGAGAACAGAAGGCTCTGCCGGGCCTTAGGCAGCAGATTCACAATCCGCTGCAGGTCTGGCAAAAAGCCCATATCCAGCATGCGATCCGCCTCATCCAACACCAGAACGGATACCGAAGACAGCGAGACGGTCTTTTGCTGAACGTGATCTAAGAGCCTGCCTGGCGTTGCAATCAAAATCTCAATTCCGGATCGCAGCGCTGCGGTCTGCGGATTCATATCAACACCACCAAAGACCACCGCGCTGCGCAGCGGGACATAACGCGCATACTGGGTCACATTCTGGGAAATCTGATCGGCAAGCTCCCGGGTCGGCGCAAGAATCAGGGCCCGGACCGGATGGCGCGCTGGCGATGCGCTGCTGTTAGCATGCGGCATAAGCCGCTGCAGTATCGGCAGCGTAAACGCAGCAGTCTTTCCGGTGCCCGTTTGGGCGGCGCCCATGACATCCTTGCCCTCTATCACGACAGGGATCGCCTGGCTCTGGATCGGGGTGGGACTGGTGTAGCCTACTTCGGCAATGGCCCGCATCAAGTCAGGATGCAGCCCGAACGATTCAAAACTCATTGCGGCATTATCACCCAAGTTCAACGAAAAAGACCCATGCCCTCCAGCTTTCGACGCCTGATTCCAGTGATTTTTGTGCTCCTCTGGAGCTCGGGATTCATCATTGCCCGCTACGGCATGCCCCACGCCGAGCCGATGACATTTCAGCTGCTGCGATTTCTTGGGGTTTTGGTGATCATGGTGCCGATTGTGCTGCTGATTCGGCCCGTATGGCCCAGCCGAAAGCAAGTATTTCACATCAGTATTGCGGGCCTGCTGCTGCAGGCCGGTTATCTCGGAGGCGTCTGGGCAGCCGTTCGGCACGGTATGTCGGCAGGACTTGCAGCACTGATCGTCGGACTGCAGCCCATCATCACGGCATGGCTAGCCTCAGTTGTTGCCGAAAAAATCACGTCGCGGCAGTGGATCGGCTTAATTCTCGGAATCGCTGGCGTGGCCTTAGTAGTCACCGCAAAACTATCGCTCACAAATCTGACCTGGCTAAGTCTGGGGCTTGCATTTTTCGCGCTCATCAGCATCACGATTGGCACGATCTACCAAAAAAAATATTGTCCCAGCTTTGATCTGCGCGCTGGATCGGTGATTCAATTCGGCGCCTCGGCAATTGCCTGCCTGCCCTTTGTGTTTCTGATTGAGACACGCGAGATCGACTGGCAGCCGGCCCTCATTGGGGCCTTGCTCTGGTCGATCTTTGCCCTCTCGATTGGTGCGATTTCACTTTTATTTGTGCTGATACGAGAGGGGGCGGCGACCCAGGTGACCAGCCTGCTGTACCTGACACCTCCCACCACCGCGTTAATGGCATGGAGTCTTTTCGGCGAACCGATTACACTGACAACGATCGCGGGAACATTGCTTACCGTCTGGGGTGTGTGGTGGGTCATGTCCGCAAAACCCTCTGATTCAAGTTAATCAGAAAACCTCCCGCGGGTTTCAGGGTCGACCGCACTCACAACCCCTTTCCTTTACAGGAGTCCTTATGAAATCACTGATCTCGTTGGGCGTCGTTGCTGCTGTAGCTGTAGTAGCCCCCATGACCGCATCCGCCCAATTCGCAAAAAAAGAAGATGCCCTGAAGTATCGTCAGAGCGCTCTTCAGCTGACGGGCCAGCACATGGGCCGCATTGGCGCCATGATGAAAGGCGATATTCCATTTAATGCAGCCGAGGTCCAGAAAAGTGCCAATGTGATTGCAACGCTGTCGACGCTGCCCTGGGAGGCCTTTGGCCCCGACACGGATGGCGGAAAAGCAAAGCCCGCCATCTGGAAGGAAACCGATAAATTCAAGGCGGCATCAGAGCGTTATATGAAGGCAGCTGTTGAACTGAATACAGCGGCTAAATCCGCCAATCTCGAGCAGATTCGAAAAGTCTTCGGGGCTACGCAGCAGACCTGCAGGGCCTGCCACGACGACTATCGCGAGAGATAAACCACGAGCGCGAGCGCCAGGGCGAAGATCAGTGCTGCCCTGGCCCACGTGGCAACATCATCTGTCGCCGCGACTGCGTTTTCGTCTTCTACCTGCTGATCACCCGACACCATTGGCTGCAGCAGATTGTGCCTACGAATTCGCTGGTGCCAAAAGATTGCTGCAAGGTGTAGAGCAACCAACCCGATCACGACCCACTGCAGCCGGAGATGCCAACGGGTGGCGAAATCCACCACGGCATCGCTAACATGCCGGGCAAGGGGCCCATCAAAGGCGATGTCATCGGAACTGAATAAGCCAAGACTTGCCTGCGCCCCGATCACCAAAAGCATTGCTAACACCGACAGTGCGCCGAGCGGATTATGGCCAGGCTTTAAACTGGCTGTGCCGCGAACCTCATCAAAAATCGCTGCCGGTCCCTTCACGAACTCGGCAAAACGCGCGTAGTGCGGACCCAGCACGCCCCAGGCCAGTCGAAACAAGATGAGCGCCAGAGCCAGCATGCCAAAACGGGCGTGCCAAAGCATCGCCTCACCGCCGATCTTGCCCGAGATCAGCAGCGCCACAATGCAGGCCGCCAGCAACCAATGAAAAATCCGTGTCGGTAAGTCCCAGATACGAATTTTTCGAGGAAGGTTTAGCGAGGCCATAACGGCATTATCCGGAATTTAGAGGCTGCGCCTACAATCGCGGCATGTCAAAAATGGTGCAAACCTCGACCCGCGATGCGCTCTGGGCGGGCTGCAGGGATGCGGTCGGTGTGCCTGCTGCGGTGCTGGTCGCGGGCATGATCGGATTTGGTGCGCTGGGCCATGCCAGTGGCCTATCCATTGGGCTCACCACGGCGACCAGCTTTTTCATCTACGCCCTTCCTGGCCAGGTAGTTTTTGTCGAGATGGTAGCCCTCGGCGCATCTGGATTCGCGGTGGCATTGGCTGCTGCGCTTACGGCTGCGCGATTTTTACCAATGACGCTGACACTGTTGCCGCAGATCCCCAAAGAGGACCGACGGCGATCGCTTTATGTCAGCGCGCATTTCATCTCGATGACCAGCTGGGCGGTGATGATGCGCGACTTTGCCCAGATTCAGGGCTCATATCGCATGGCCTATTTCACCGGGTTTGGAATGACATGCTGGGCAGTCAGCACGCCCGCAACAGTGCTGGGCTATCTGCTGGCGGGCCATGTGCCCACGCCGGTGACGGTCGGATTGGTGATGCTCAATCCACTTTTTTTTCTGCTCAGCTTTACCGAGGTACGCGCCCGTGCGAGCCGGCTCGCGCTGCTGATCGGCGGGCTGTCTGGGCCCATTGTGTATGGCTGGGCGCCGGGCTGGAGCATTCTGATTTGCGGGCTAATCGGCGGTACTGCGGCGTTTTTTCTTGATCTGGCACTGGGAAAGAAAAACTGATGCGTGCCTGTCATCGGTTTACGAAAAATATAAAAGCAGATGGAAGCACTCTTTAATCTTCCCAAAGAATCAGCATGGTGGGCCTGGAGCATTCTGCTTTTCGCAGCGCTTGGCACCTATGCCTGGCGCGGTCTGGGAGTCATGCTCTCAGGAAAAATCAAACAAGATAGTCTGCTTTTTGGCTGGATTACCTGTGTGACCTATGCAATGGTGGCCGCCTTGGTGGTGCGCATCATCGTGCTGCCCGTAGGAGTGCTCGCCGAAACGCCGATGGCCTATCGGCTGATCGCAACAGGATCAGCCTTAGCGATCATGATGAGCAAAAAAAATGGATTGGTTCCAGCCATCTCAATCGGCACCCTGCTCATGATGGTGCTGGGATGGCTTGATCCGCTTAACTCTCTTTAGCGGGAATTCGAATGCCTTGGGCATCGAAGTGCTGTTTTAACGATTTAAGGAACCCGCGGCGTACTGCCTGCTGCTCTGCAGGCCGGACCTTGAACCGGCAGCGCACAATCTGATGGGAGTCATGCCACTGATCAACACCCATGATTTCGATGGGCTGCAGCAGGCGGGCGGCATATTCCGGATCACGCGCGAACAGGTCAGCTGCCTCACGAATAGCCTGATAGACCTGATCAAGATCCGACTGATAACTGATACGCAGATCCATCAAGGCGTAAGAAAATTCGCGGCTGCGATTGGTCACGGTGGCGATCACGCCATTGGGCACAAAGTGGACTGCGCCCTCGAGATCGCGCAAGCGGATATAGCGTAGGGTGACTTCCTCGACGGTGCCGGCCTTGCCGCCGACCTCGACGAGATCACCGACCCGAATCTGATCCTCGATCAGCATCACAAATCCGGTGAAATAGTCCTTCACCAGACTCTGGGCGCCAAAACCAACCGCCAGGCCCGCTACACCAGCGGTCGCCAAAATGGGGGCAATTGAAATGCCGATTTCCGCTAGCACCAGCATGATGGCTACGGCCCCCACCACCACCGAGGCAATGTAGCGCACAACACGCGTGAGAGTCTCAAGCCGCTTGCGTTCTTCAGGATTCTTATGTCGGGAGGCCCAGCCTTTCTCGAGCATGCGAATGAGGCGGCCAGAAAACGACAGCAGCGCCCATGCAATGACCAGAATTAGAAATACATTGGTCAGCGAGATCAGGCCGCTGGCCCAGACTGGCAGCGTGGTCCCCAGGTGGGCAACTAAGAAATGTTCGACAAACTCTTTCATCGTAAAATCCAAAGCGCGTCGGAACGACCGGCCTCACCAGTGCGAAACGCCTCTCACCGGCTTTGAGCCACCACTATAACGCCAACCGCAATAGGGAGCCCCATGTCCATTATCCATCCCGCCTTTTATATTGAAGATCTGAAGATCGGTCAGACCGCTCAACAATCCAAGACCATTACCGAGACCGACATTATTCTTTTTTCAGCAGTTTCGATGGATACCAATGCGATCCATCTTGATGAGGACTACGCAAAAACCACGCGGTTTGGCACACGGATTGTGCATGGCATGCTGACCGGCAGCCTGATCTCCTCAGTATTGGCCAATCGCCTGCCGGGACCGGGCACCATCTTTTTGACCCAGACCATGAAATTCCTGGCGCCTGTGCACCCAGGCGCCACGATTACCGCTGAGGTAAAGGTGCTCGAAATTTTTCCGGAAAAGAATCGGGTTCGGCTTGAGACTACGTGCTCTGTCGGTGGTAAGCGCGTGCTGGAGGGGGAGGCCCTGGTGATGGGTGTATCCCGTCAGGCCAAAAACTAGAAAGCCCCCTACGACTCAGCCGAGCGTGATCGCAGGCCCCAGCGCCAGAGGCCTTCAAGCGGCACGGGCAACACCAGAAACAGATGCTCCAGAATTGCCAAGGAGAGCAATGTGCCGATCAGAGTCAGGCTCACCGCCGAGAAGCTGCCTGGTGGGGCCGAGGCCACTGACTGCCAAATCGGTATTGCAATCGCAAACGAGACGATTAACGAAATCGGCAGAAAAGCGTTCATCGGCCGACGCCGGAAATACGTTTGAAGATACTTCAGATGATGTGGCAAGAAGCCTTCGCTTAAATTGCGCACGCCGAAATAGACATTAAGCTTCGCGCTCTGACGCATCGTCCAGAGCACGAGATAAGTCCAGAATCCAACCTGATTGACACCCTCA
Organism: Burkholderiaceae bacterium; assembly: GCA_044370275.1. Lineage (GTDB taxonomy): Bacteria > Pseudomonadota > Gammaproteobacteria > Burkholderiales > Burkholderiaceae_A > Lacustribacter. The sequence continues at coordinate 7,297 of JBILVT010000056.1, forward strand.
CGACTGACGAGCCAGACCATGGCGCCCAGCACCACTAGGGCCAGCTCGTGATAAAGAATCGTCTCCGCCGCGAGGCCAAACTTGCGCCAGCCGCGGGCGTCTTCGGGACAGTCGGTCTTTCTGCTGCCCGTGACAAAGCCCAGTAAAAATCCAATCTCTTGCCATGCCCAGACCAGCACCGCACAGCTAAAGGCGCAGTAGGCCGCCCAGATTTCACTCACATGACTCGTCAGCTGTAAGGCGGAGAGCGCCGCCACCAGAATGACAGTAGCGGCCGACATGGTCCACTTAAACGTATGCCGCGGCATGCCATTGAGAAACAGGATGATGCCCGTGCTAAACCACCAGACGAAGATGGTGTAGAGCAGCGCCGCGAAGACGTCAGGCATCACCAGGTCGGCGCGAGCCGAACATCCTGCGGAAGCGTGTGATAGCGGGCCGGTAGCACCAGTAGCCGACAGAAGACGGTCGCTGCCCGCAGACCATGCCAGGCCTGCCGAATGCGGCCAAGCACCCCGCCCTGCTCACGGGCCTCAGCGACCTGCTCTGCAATGACACGCAGTTTCTCAAAGCCGTCATGCAGGCGCGAATCATCAAGATTTAACGTCACTGGAAAGACCTGCTTGGAGATCTCGGTGGTCGTGCGAAACACCTGAAAATCGTATTCAGTAGGATCGACGCCCAGCGCACGGTGGAATTCGGGCCGGGCATGGTCTCGAACATACATCGTGGCATAGACAGCCAGCTGAAAAAATCGAATCCACAGCAGATTCACACCCTGCAGGAGTTTCGGGTCTGCCCGCATCAACATGGCGAAGGCCTCACCATGACGGAATTCATCGTTACACCACTCTTTAAACCAGCCAAAAATCGGATGAAACTTCAGCTCGGGATGTTGCTCGATCTGACGATAGATTGTGATGTAACGGGCATAGCCGATCTTCTCAGACAGATAGGTGGCATAAAAAATAAACTTTGGCCGAAAGTAGGTATATTTTTTTGCCTTTGCCAGAAAGCCAAGATCTACGCCAATTCCAAAGTCTTTTAGCCACTGATTGATGAATCCGGCATGGCGGCTCTCATCTCGGGCCATGTAACCAAAGAGTGCTCGCATGTCCTCATTCTTGATCCGCCGCTTGATCTCGGCATACAGCACACAGCCGGAGAATTCCGAGGTCACTGAGGAAATCAGGAAATCAACGAACTCCTGATACAGGCCATCAGGAAGGTGGGAATAATCCCGATTCATGGTCTCGGCAGGACGCTGAAAGTGGTCTTTATTTCGATCGTCTGCAAACTCCGCCATCAGTGCATCCCACTGGCCCCGGATGTGATCGATATTGAGCCGATCAATCGCCTCGAAATCAGTCGTGTAAAAGCGTGGATTTAAGACCGTACTCTCCAAGGCCCGCTCGGTGGCCTCGTTGGTGTCAATCGTTTTGGCGGGATAAGGATGGGCAAGTGTATTCATGCGATTTGCCTTTTGCTGGTGGAATGAGGCCGCTCGTCGAGTCGTGCAGTGGGCCGGGGATAGCGGCGCGATTTCGAGAATCGGGCCGTGGAAAAACTGACTTCATAAAGCGTGGTCAATTCAAAACGGGCAACCCATTTGGTCCACCAGCGGGCGAACCAGCTGGCCCGCGAGATCGTCGCCTCGCGCTCAACGCGCAGCTGCTCACCCCAGCGAATCTCGGTCGGTGGGTTGTGGACTAAGACCTGATCTCCTGGGCGGATGGAGTTGTCCTCAAGCGCAACATGGGCATAAAAATCCCGCGAAGTATTCGCAATTTCAACTGTGCAGGGTGTTGTAGTCTTTTTCATCACTGTCTTCCATCCGCAGCAAGCAGCTGCGCAAAGACGCCAGAGTTGTTCGCGCCAAATGACTCAAGGTCAACGACACGGCCGGTCTGGGGATCGGAGAGTGTCAGACGGCCATCGATACGCCCTACCAATTCAAGCGGATGCTCGGCGCTGACGCCACGAAGCCGCCGCTCACGGGCAAAGCCACGCAAGGTACCGCGTGCGAATCCTGCTTCGCCAGCGATCGCCCCTACTTTCTGATTGGTGCGATGGTCAATCACGGCAACGCTACCATCAGCGCGATCCTCAAAACGTAACTCGCGCACAACCGCAGCTGCGGAATCTGGCTCACGAATCGCAACACCCGTGGCCCGATACGACGCAATCGAAAGCATCAGTACGGCCAGCCCTACCACCACCGCAATCGGGAGCCAGCGTGATGTCTGAAAGGCGCTGGATTGGGTAGCAAAGTGGGCATCAGGCATGACGCATTCCATTGGCCGAAGACTCCGCCGCAGTGCCCGCGAAGCGCGGACGATCACCGCGAAGCCCGCTAGTTTCGGTCGGGCCCATTTCACGCTGGCCTGAAGCGATCGCGGCCCGATCGCCCACGCATGCTGCCCAGGCCTCCGTCAGAATCTTGGCAACGTGATGGGGCTGCTTGAGACCGCGCAGCATCGGCTCGGTGCGGGCGAAGCGCCAGGGCCGAACGTGGGGCCAGAGTTGTACATAGCCAATCTGATCCTCGGGCATGAGTGTCAAGGGAATGTCGCCGGATCCATCCGAATGTAGCCGCAGGCCTGCGGCTGCGATGCGCTTAAACGGTAAATTAAATGACACCGTCAGGACCATTCCAATCCGCATCACCACCCGACGAGACGTGATGGTGTAAACCGTGGTGCGGGCGACAATCACGGCAAGGCCCGACAGAATTCCCATCGCCGTCAACGCCAGCAGGCTCAGCCATAGCCCAGAGATTATGGCCTTCTCTAGGCCGCCGCCCTCGAGTACGACAGTCGTCATCCGTAGTGCAATGATGATCACAAAGTAAACGGCGAGCTTTCGCACATGAAATGCAGTCCGCGCTAATGCAGCCCAACTGGGAGAGCCCTGCCAGAGCAAACGCTCGTTAGCGGGCAGTGCCTCGGGCAGACCGTACTGTGGCTCGAGCTCGTGCTCGTGCGGATACCCGTGACGGTGGTCCAGACTCATGCCAGCGGCTCCTGTCGCTGCGGCGTGGAATACAGGTAGCCGCCACCGTAATAGCCGGAGATTTTGTCTTCCTCAAGCAGCGTGACCTGATCTGGATGACATGTGGTGGGCACATCGGCAAACTGCGCTCCCGTAATTGCGGTGACTTTCACGCCACGCTTATTGATGCGCGCAAACGGAATCGGCAGCAGTACGCGCTTGCCACTGTGCAGCTCCACTTCGAGATAACGAAAGAGGGTTTCCGCCCGATCTACCCAGAGATCAACGACCTTACCGGCCACCGCATCGTCGTGGCCGCGCACCTCCAGGCCTCGAGGATCGACATCATTGACCGAGACCGAGTGGTCGCGCTCTGTTCGCAGTGGCTGGAGTTTGACGCTGCCATCGAGCATGTGATCGGGTGCATCGGTTCGGGCCGTCCAGGCGGCGGGGCCAATCCCATCCACCATCGGATTGCCCGTTGGCTCAATTGGGGAGCCGGGAAAATTCGCCGTACGCTGGGCAGCAAGCGGGGCCGCGCTGCGATCCCGGTCATGAGGCGCTGAGAACTCCCGTCCATCGGCCAGTTTGTAAGTCTTGGGCGAGGGCAGTGGGGGCCAGCCTTCAATGTCCGCATAGTCACGACGATCGCTTTGCAGCGGATAGCCCTCGCGCTTGCCCTCGCGGACTAGCCAGACAACCAGCCAGAAAAAGAAAATCCAGAAGATGTAGAGCACGATCTGTGCGACATCGATGTAGGCAGTAATTGCACCAGTTCCCATGATGACTCTCCTTATGTCTGATCAGCCGGGGAATTCAGCAAGACCGAACTTTGATGCTGACGATGCCGGCCCGCGTGGACGCCCCGCAAGGCGCACCATGGGACCGATCACAATCAGCGTTGCTAACAACAAACAAATTTCTAAGTGATACACAAAGCTGTAACCGGTGCCGGTCGTCACCAGCACGGATCCGATTCGCCCCTCCAGCGCAAGCGTCGAGACCGCATCACGAATCACGCCACCACAGGCCATCGATAGGCCTGTAGCGGTGGCCGTGACAGCACCCCATGCGCCCAGCACGAGCCCACTGTTGCCGAACGGGTCGGACGACGATGCTGGCTCAAAACTCATTGCAGCAGTCAGCGTGCCCACTGAAAAAAGGCCGCCACCAAAACCAATGAGCACTGCGCCGATACGAAATAAGAGCGGCTCCTGAAAGGGCTCGGAAAAAATCACGCAGGAAAAAGCTGCCAGCCCGACAACAGCGCCGAGTGCGGAGAGCCGAAACGCATTCATTCCCCGTGTCAGCCATCGGGCGGCCAAAGCAAACGCGCATAAGGCACCGATGGCCATGAGGGCTGTTAGTACGGTCGTGGCCGATACCGATAGGCCAAGGACTTCACCGCCATAGGGCTCCAAGATGACATCCTGCATGCTGAAGGCCGCAGTTCCCAGCCCGAGGGCTAAAAGAAATCGCAGTGTGCTTGGCTGACTCGAAAACCGGCCCCAATTTTCGCGAAAGGCCGGCCGAGTAATCGATTGGGCAGTGCGCTCGGGATTTCGGGCCTCTTGCTTCCAAAGGGCAATGACATTGAGCGCCACGGCGACTGCTGCTGCACCCTGAACCACCTTAATCAGCTTGATCTGACTGAATTCAGTCAATAAGAAACCAAATGCGATGCCACTGGCGACCATGCCCACTAAAAGCATGGCGTACATCATGGCGACGACGCGGGGCCGGGTGGCCTGCGGCGCGATATCCGTGGCCAGCGCCAGTCCTGCTGTCTGCGTCGTTTGCAGTCCGATTCCCACCAACAAAATCGCGAGACCAGTGGCCGCATGCGCTACCCAGACTGGCCAGTGGCTATCGCCCGACAACAGAATTAAAG
>JBILVT010000143.1:0-3426 GCA_044370275.1 Burkholderiaceae bacterium
CAGCCATGGTCTAGGAAGTCTATGCCGATCGCTCATCATGGAGATAAATTCCTGCACATCGCTGCGGCCGAGCCAGCCGAATCGCAGCCGATCGGCGAGCATTTCCGCATAGGGTTCCCTGGGCGATTTTGCTGCCGGCTGCTGGGCCAAGACCGCCTGGCCGGGCAGCAGGCCTGCAAGGCCGATGAGGCCGCCCGCCTGAAGAATTGATCGACGTGATTGCCGCATGCGCGTAAAGGAAATGCCCCCTGAAAGATCCCCCAGAATTGTCGCATTAGAATGCGCACTAACGCCAAATCAGGATGTTGCCGAAAATGAAAATCCTTGTTCCAGTTAAACGCGTGGTCGATTACAACGTGAAGGTTCGGGTGAAGGCCGATGGGTCAGATGTCGATATCGCCAATGTGAAGATGTCGATGAATCCCTTTGATGAGATCGCAGTCGAGGAAGCGACGCGTCTGAAAGAAGCCGGCATGGCTACCGAGATTGTTGCCGTGAGCTGCGGTGTCGCCCAGTGCCAGGATGTCATTCGCACCGCCATGGCCATCGGCGCAGATCGCGGCATCCATGTGCTGTGTGATCAGCCGCTTGAGCCATTGGCCGTTGCCAAGATGCTGAAAGCACTCGCGGAAAAAGAATCTGCCCAGCTCGTGATTCTTGGCAAGCAGGCCATTGACGATGACGCCAATCAGACTGGCCAGATGCTGGCAGCCCTCTGGGGCGTGCCGCAGGCGACCTTTGCCTCGAAAGTGGAAATCAGTGGCGACCAAATGACAGTGACTCGAGAGATCGATGGCGGCTTAGAGAAGCTCTCCATGCAGCTGCCAGCGGTCGTGACTACGGATCTGCGCTTAAATGAGCCGCGCTATGTGACGCTGCCCAACATCATGAAGGCGAAGAAAAAAACAATCGATCAGGTATCGCCTGCTGCGCTTGGGGTGGATGTGACGCCTCGCCTCAAGCAGCTGAAGGTCCAAGATCCGCCGAGCCGTAAGGCAGGCATCAAGGTGCCCGATGTCGCGACTCTGGTCGATAAGCTTCGTAACGAAGCCAAAGTGATTTAAAGAGGCAATGGCCATGAAGATTCTTGTGATTGCAGAACACGCTAACGATCAATTGCGGCCCGTCACAGCAAACGCAGTCGCTGCGGCATCGGCCTTAGGCGCCAAGGCAGGCGGGGCCGAGATTACGGTCTTGGTGGCAGGCCAGTCTGCGCGGCCAGCTGCAGAGGCCGCTGCCGCCCTCTCCGGAGTCAATAAGGTGTTATTGGCCGAGGCGGCGCACTTGGCTGAGCAGGTGGCCGAGCCGATTGCTGAGCAGGTGTTGGCGGTCTGCGGTGCAATGGAAGCGATTATTTTTCCAGCGACTGCTTTCGGGAAAAATGCTGCCCCTCGTGTCGCAGCGCGCCTCGATGTTTCGCAGATCTCTGATGTGATTGCAATTGAAGCGGCCGATACATTTAAGCGGCCGATTTACGCGGGTAACGTGATCGCAACGGTGCAGTCGACTGATGCGGTAAAGGTGATGACAGTCCGCGGCACTGCGTTTGAGGCAGCGGGTGCCCAGGCGGCGGCAGCGATTGAAAGCGTTGCGGCAGCGCCAGCGCCCGCCCGAAGCGCGCAGTTTCAGTCCCGTGAGGTCGCCGTTTTGGCCCGGCCCGAACTCACCGCCGCCAAGGTGGTGATCTCTGGTGGCAGGGCCTTGGGCTCCAAAGAAAACTTCGCTTTACTGGAAAAACTTGCTGACACCCTGGGCGCTGCCTTGGGTGCAAGTCGGGCTGCGGTGGATGCAGGCTATGCGCCGAATGATTGGCAGGTCGGGCAGACCGGCAAGGTTGTGGCCCCACAGCTTTATATCGCCGTTGGTATCTCAGGTGCGATCCAGCACCTGGCGGGGATGAAGGACTCCAAGGTGATTGTGGCCATCAACCAAGATGCCGAGGCCCCGATTTTCCAGCTAGCCGACTATGGCCTTGTGGGGGATCTCTTTCAGATCATTCCGGAGCTGACTGCCGCGGTGGGGAAAAACCTGGGAAATTAAGTCCAGGACTGCTAGAATTGCGGGATTTCCCTTGGCAGAGGGCCTTTGCCCCGCCCCCGAATTAATTAAGGAACGTTGAGATGGTCATTATTCGTTTAGCCCGAGGCGGCGCCCACAAGCGGCCTTTCTTTTACATGGTGGCAACCGATTCGCGTAGCCGCCGCGATGGCAAGTTTATTGAGCGGGTCGGATTTTTTAATCCCTTGGCCGCAGCCAATGAGCCCAAGACTCAGGTATCAATGGATCGCGTGGATTACTGGCGCAGCAAAGGCGCCCAAATCAGCCCCCGCGTTGCCCGCCTGATTAAAGAATTTGCTGCCCAGAAAGCAGCCTAATGCATTACCGCCACCCGACTGGGTGGCGCTTGGAGAGATCGGCGCACCCATTGGTTTATCCGGCGCCGTTAGACTCCACACCCTGAAGTCCGTTACCGGACTCCCGATTGACGACACTCTACTGATGCAGTCTTCGGACTGCTGGGTCTACATCGCGCAGTCCAAGCCCGCCCGCTGGCTTTATTCGGAGATCCAAGAGTGTTCGGTTCAGACCCGCGGACTGAAGCTGCGTCTTCAGGAAGTACAGACCCGCGATCAGGCCGAGCAACTAAGAGGCGCCCAGGTGGGCCTATCGCGCAGCGTATTTCCTGAGCCCTCCGAAGACGAGGCCTATTGGGCGGACCTCTTGGGCTGCACAGTGTTAAATCGACAGGGCAGCCGGCTCGGAGAAGTACAGTCGCTTCAGACCAATGGCGCACATGATTGGCTGGTGCTTGAAGCCGGCATGATTCCCTTTGTTGCCCAATACATTGATCAGGTCGATACCCAGGCGCGGCGTATCGATGTGGATTGGGATCCGGAGTGGTGGCAATGACACGCTTTGATGTCGTCACACTTTTTCCCGAAATGTTTGATGCGGTAACCCGCTTTGGCATTACGGGCCGTGCGTGCGAGCGAAAACTTGCGATGGTGGTGGCCCATCAGCTGCGTGACTATGCGCATGACGCTTACAAAACCATCGACGATCGGCCCTATGGTGGTGGGCCCGGCATGGTGATGATGGCCGGCCCGCTCACCGAGGCGGTGGTGGCGATCAGAGCCCAGCAGCAGGCCGCCGGATATACCCCCGGCCCAGTGATTCTGATGAGTCCATCGGGTAAGCGAATCGATCAATCGATGATTGATCGGCTGGCCCAGTCTCAGGCCTGCTGGACCCTGATCTGCGGCCGCTATGAAGGTGTGGATCAACGGTTTATTGATCAACAGGTCGATGAGTGCTGGAGCCTGGGTGACTTTGTGCTCTCTGGGGGTGAGATCGCGGCAATGGCGATACTTGATGCCGCAATCCGCAAGCAGCCGGGGGCCTTGGGCGAGCCAGAATCGGCCATCC
>JBILVT010000156.1:0-2810 GCA_044370275.1 Burkholderiaceae bacterium
TTGTGAGCTTGCCGGCTTTGGAATGTCAGGCGACGCGTTTCATATGACTGCACCGAATATGGATGGGCCGCGTCGTTGCATGCTCAATGCACTAAAAGACGCCGCAACTCCTGTGGACCAGGTCGATTACGTGAACGCTCATGGCACTTCAACACCGCTGGGCGATAAAAACGAGTCCGATGCGATCAAGTCAGCCTTAGGCGATGCGGCCCGTCGTGTCGTTGTCGGTTCGACCAAGTCGATGACCGGCCATCTCTTGGGGGGTGCTGGCGGCCTTGAGTCCGTCTTTACTGTGCTGGCCTTACATCACCAGATCAGCCCACCGACCATCAACATCTTCAATCAAGACCCCGAGTGTGATCTTGATTACTGCGCCAATACCGCCCGAGACCTCCCGATTCGGGTAGCCCTGAAAAATAACTTCGGATTTGGCGGCACCAACGGCACGCTCGTCTTTCGCGCAATCTAAGTGCGCGGCAAGGCGGGCTCAGCATGAGCGATCAGCGTGAGACCGATGCGGGGCTCGTTTTGCGGGTTCAGCAGGGCGATAAGCGGGCGTTTGAATTGCTGGTCGCCAAGTATCAGCGCCGTGTCGAGCGGCTTATCTCCAGGCTGATTCGAGATCCAGCCGAGATCGAGGATGTGGCCCAGGAGGCCTTTATCAAAGCCTACCGGGCGCTGCCGCAGTTCAGGGGGGAGAGCGCCTTCTACACATGGCTTTATCGGATCGCGGTCAATACAGCTAAAAACTTTCTGGTCAGTTCTGGCCGTCGGCCCAGGCCCCTTGCGGATACGGCCGCGGAGGAGGATGGGGAATCTTTTGATGCCGCCGATGTCGTAGAGGACATCAATACCCCGGATGCGGTGCTGCACAGCCGTCAGGTGGCCGAAACCGTGAATGCCGCCATCGAGGCACTGCCTCCGGATCTGCGCACGGCGCTGACGCTTCGGGAGATTGAAGGACTGACCTACGAAGAGATTGCAGAGGCCATGGATTGCCCGATCGGCACAGTCCGATCAAGGATATTCCGTGCCCGGGAAGCCATCGCCGAGCGCTTAAGGCCGCTGCTTGGCACCGCCGAAGGCAAACGCTGGTAGGAATGAATCAAACCACGATGTCACACCACAATAAAAAAGAGAGTAACTGCAGCCGGGGGAGCGCGTGATGAAGGCACACGAAGAATTATCAGAGTGGATGGATGGGCAGGCTGGCGAGGGCCAGGCCGAACTGATGGCGAAAAAAATCTTGCAGGATCCGGAGAGTCGTGCCCGCTGGAATGACTATCACTTGATCGGTGATGCCATGCGAAGCGCATCCCTTGCCCGCAAAAGCAATATCGCCGATGCGGTAGCGCAGGCCCTGGAAAGTGAACCCGTTCATTTCAGTGCTGCTGCGATCACTTCTGCAAATCCATCCCGTGTTGGCCGCCGAAAAATCTCACGTGCCGTTTCGGGATTGGCGGTTGCAGCTGGCCTTGCGTTTGTTGTCTTTGTTGCCGTCGCACCGCAGATGCAAGCGCCCGGCGGCCCGGAGCAGTTGGCCGCAGGCAGTCCGGCCATCGAGGCCACGAATAGCCCGGCTGCGGCGAGCACTGCAACCACCACCGCGGTACTTCAGGACACCCGTCTGCGAGAACTCTTTGATGCGCACGGGTCCATGTCGATTCGTCCCGTGTCCACTGAGATTCGCTGATGCGCAACCAGGCCGCAAGGTTTCTGATTTTGTTGGCGTTGCTTGGCGCCTCGGCAACGCACCCGGCCTTCGCCCAGTCCGAGCCGTCGTTAGCCGGGTTGCTGGAGCGTATGCGAACTGCTGCCCAGAGCCTGAGTTTTTCGGGGATATTCGTGCATCAGCAGGATGCGGTTCTGCAGTCCTCGCGGATCACCCAGACCCGGGATGCCCAACAGTCGGTGACCAAGCTGCAGACGTTGGAGGGCAACCGGCAAGAGGTCATCAAACTGTCAGGTGAGATTCGTATCTACATGCCGGATCAGCAACGGGTGAAGATCGATCAGACCGGCCAGCCGCGCTCGGCTTTTCCTGCGGTGATTGTGGGCAGTCCGGCCGCGGTGCTGGCCAACTACGAGGTCATCCCCGGCGGTTCGATGCGGGTAGCCGATGTCGATGCCCAGGAGGTGATGCTCAAGCCCCGCCACGAGGCCCGCTGGCCCGTCAGGCTTTGGATGGACAAGCGGACTGGCCTGATTGTGAAATGCCAGAAGCTTGACCGGGAGGGCAGAACGGTGGAGCAGGCGGCCTTCACGGCCCTGAATTTCTCCCCAAAACCCGGCCCAGCCTCAATCCAGCCCTCCTATCCGGGGGCCAGGGACTGGACGGTGTATAACGCCTCTTTCCAGCCCACCGCCTCGGCCCCGCCCTTAAAATTTAGGCCGGAGGCCCTGCGGGGCTTTGAGTTGGTGGGGTCCTACGAGCGTCATGGATCGGCCGGGCTGGAAATGCGGCGTTATGTGTTCTCCGACGGGGTTGCTGCGGTTACCGTGTTTGTGGGCCCGAAAACCAAAGAGAGTCCGCTGGGTGATAAGGCCCATCGCACCGGCGCAGTCAGTATGGCCTCGAGAGAGTTTCAGGATGTTCGATTAACCGTCTTTGGTGATGTGCCGCCAGAGGCCCTTCGGCAGTTTGTGCAAAGTATTGAATGGAAAACCAATCTATGAATCAGGAAGTAGCCGTTCATTCCACCATAACGCGTCGACGCGCGTGGCACAACGTAGCGGCATTGCGTGTTGTCGTCATGGCGGTGGCAATGCTGGGCTTCTCCGTGTCGTTGGCTCCTGCTGCATATGGCCAG
>JBILVT010000144.1:0-3285 GCA_044370275.1 Burkholderiaceae bacterium
TTTATAGTCGTGGAGAAAACAGCAATCGTTATTGGCGGCTCCATGGGCGGGTTATTCGCAGCCAACTTGCTGCTGCGCGCGGGATGGGATGTCAGAATTTTTGAACGCTCTGATACACCGCTCAGTAGTCGCGGGGCAGGGATCGTAACGCACGAAAGCCTTCGGCAGGTGCTGGCGCTTGCCGGTGTGACCGTCACCGATAACCTCGGCATCCTGGTTTCGAAACGGCGGGCCTTTGACCGATCCGGAACGCTGCAGGCAGAACTCGATTTGCCGCAGATTCTGACCTCCTGGTCTCGGCTTTTGGGCCTGCTGATGGCGGCGTTCCCGCAGGACCGCTATCAACTCAATCATGCGGTGGATCAGGTTGAGCCGGGCAGCGCAGAGCAGCTCGCCAGAGTCCACCTGGGCAATGGACAGGCCCACGAAGCTCACCTCGTGATTGCTGCTGAAGGACTTCGTTCTTCAACACGGCAGCTTCTTTTCCCCCAACAAGGCAGCGTCTACGCCGGCTACATTGCCTGGCGGGCGGTCGCGGATCAGAGTCAGCTGAGCAGTTCCGCACAAGGCTTTCTTGCCGATGCGTTTTGTTTTTCCCAGATTCCGGGCGAACAAATCTTGACCTATCCGATCGCTGCGCCTGACAGCGTGGACCGCATCCAGACAAATCTCGTTTGGTATCGCAAGACCTCAGAGTCCCAGCTTGAATCGATGCTCACCGACCGCTTCGGACAAAGATTTGAAGGTGGCATTCCCCCAGACCGCATTGGCCCGCAGCATGTTCAGGCGGCGATCGCTGAGGCCGCCGAACGCTTTCATCCCTGCTGGAGCGAGGTGCTCTCTAAACGCATCGGCCCGCTGATTCTGCAGCCGGTCTTCGATCTTGAATCGAGCGCAATGGCGCGCGAGCGGCTCGCGCTAATTGGTGATGCGGCCTTCGTCGCACGGCCACATATTGGCCAAGGTGTCACCAAGGCTGCCGGAGATGCGCTTGCCCTGACCGAGTGCCTCGCTGATATACGAGATGGCCGCGCACCCGAGGTGGTCCAGGCCTTGGCAACTTTTTCCAAGCAAAGGGTGCCCGTGGGACGCGATGCGGTTGCGCAGGCCCGTCGCATGGGAACACCCATTGCGATGGCCCATCATGGCAGCAGCAGTGATGAGCAAGCGGCGCTGATGCACCATTATTCAAATCCCAAGCATCTGCTGCGGGAGACCGCCGTTGAAATCGCGGGTGTTGCCCATATCCGATGAACCTTCCCGGGGCCAACTGAAACCAATTTTAAAAAGCTGAGGACATCATCATGACTGCAAACAAACCCATTGTAGGAGTCGTTGGACTCGGCATTATGGGCAGCGCGTTTTCGAAAAATCTTCTTGATAAAGGCTTTCGTGTGATTGGCTTTGATGTGACGCCAAAAGCCCGCCAGCACGCTGCCGAGCTCGGGGTTGTGATTGCGGATTCCCCCAAGGCTGTCGGGGAGCAGTCGGACTGTGTGCTCTCTAGTCTCCCCACGGCAGCTGCGTTTCACGCCGTAATGACGGGACCCGATGGCCTCATCAACGTCAAACAACGGCCAGCCCCGACATCAGCACCATTGGTAGTCGTCGATACCTGTACGCTGGCACTGCAAGACAAGCTCCAGGCCTACGAAGCACTGAAGTCTGCCCAGATCGTGATGATTGATGCGCCGATTAGCGGCACGGGCGCCCAGGCAGCGCGGGCGGATCTGGTGATTTTTGCCAGTGGCGATGCGCAAGCCATTGCGTGGCTGGATGCTGTCTTCATGGCCGTTGGCAGGGTCGTCCACGATCTTGGCGCCTTCGGAAACGGCAGCAAGATGAAATACGTTGCCAATTTGCTGGTCGCAATTCATAACGTCTCTTCCGCGGAGGCCTTTGCCTTCGGCATGAAATCCGGGATTGCTCCTGAGACAATTTACAAAGTACTGCATGGAAGCGCCGGAAGCTCCCGAATGTTCGAGGTCCGGGGGCCAAAAATGGTGGCCAATAACTACGATCATGAGGTCTCCGCCACCCACCGCATGATGGCCAAAGACATCGCCATCATTACCGAGCATGCGCACACCATTGATTGCCCGACACCACTATTTTCGCTGGCCTCTAACATCCATGCATCAGCCATGGCGATGGGCCATGCCGCCTTTGATACCGCCTCGGTATGTGCTGTCTTGGAAAAACTCTGCGGTGTGCAGCGGCCGGACACAAATACTTCGGCATAGCAGAGGTGTCCCGGCTTAGGGCTTTCTCTAGTGTGCGTGACATTGCTGAACTTCTGGAGTCTAATCCCCCTTATTGATCAGTTGTTCAATAAGGGGGTGCCGATCCACTCCGCCCGAAAGGAATCACGATGAAACTCGGAACATTCATGATGCCCCTGCACCCCCCTGGCCGAAACGCCTGGGAGACACTTGCTGAAGACCGCGAGGCAATTCTGTTGGCGGACCGTCTCGGCTACAGCGAGGCCTATGTCGGCGAACATGTCACTGATCTTGCCGAAAATGTGACGTCTTGTCTGATGTTTCTCGCCTCAGTTGCTGCAGAGACCAAACAGATCAAGCTCGGCAGCGGCACCATCAATGTCCCCAACAGCCATCCCGCCGCGATCGCTGCGCAGGTGGCCATGCTCGACCACATGCTCAAAGGCCGATTCATTATGGGGATCAGCCCCGGCGGCCTGATGTCCGATGCCGAGGTCTTTGGAAATTACGGCAAGAACCGGCTCGATATGTTTGTCGAGGGCATGAATATGGTCCTAGAGATCTGGAAGGGCCAACCCCCCTACAACCTCGAGGGCCAGTTCTATAAAGTCACCACCGCGAACACCATGATTCCGGAAATCGGTCAGGGCATCATCTTGAAACCCTACCAGTCACCACATCCCCCCATCGTGGTGACAGCGGTCGCGCCCTTTTCCAAAGGCGTTACCAGCGCCGCCGCCCGCGGCTGGGAGCCGATTTCGGCAAACTTTCTGCTTGCCGAATGGGTGAAAAGCCACTGGCCGAGCTATGTGGAGGGCTGCGCCCAAGCCGGACGGCCTGCTGACCCCGCAAATTGGCGGGTAGCGCGCAGTATTTTCGTCACTGATCACGATGACAAGCTCGCCGAACGCTATGGCCACGGCAGCGATGGCCCCTACTACTTCTATTTCAAACAACTGATTCGTAAGCTTGTTGGCTTTGGCAGTCGCTCTAATTTATTCAAGCTGCATCAAGACGAGCCCGATTCCTCCATCACTCCGGAATCCATGCTTCCAAAGCTGGT
>JBILVT010000006.1:0-35072 GCA_044370275.1 Burkholderiaceae bacterium
GATGCTGCCAACGATGGTGTGCCGTGTAATTGATTTCTCGATGATCCACCAGTCTGAAATACCGCCGAGCCACCACTGACTGATTCGCGCAGCCGGCAGCGCGAGGAATACCATAACCGTCCATAGCGCCACCAGCCCCAGCATTACGGGAAGCCAACGCGAGACAAAGTCCTGTCGAATACGCCGTAAGGGCTGCACCCAGAGCAGCACACAGGCCAGAGTGATGATCTGAGTCAGTGCCAGTCCGATACCCTGAGTCAGCAAACTGGCAAAGACAATAAAAGCAATCTGAATTCCAGAACGTTTCGGCGTTTCCGCAGCGGTGGCAAGCGCCCAGAGCAGCAGGGCTTGTAGCAGCAGCTCAATTGCAGCGGTTCCCAGCTGATGAAGGGGGTAGACCAGACCCAGCGCAGCAATTGTCAGTAGCAGGGCGCAGTCACCGAGTGTTTTTCCAAAAGCAGAAGCCCGTGGCCCAAGGCCCAAGGGATCGACGGGCTGGGCCTCGCGACGCCGTGCGAATCGGTCAGTTGCTTTCCAGACAGCAATCAAGCCAAGCGCGATCGCAAGCGCGACAGGGATTCGGGCGAGGTCATCCAGCAGATGAATCGGAACAGGTGACGCAGTAATTGCTGCCCAGAAATACGCGGGCAGCATGAAGATCGCAAGCAATGCTGTCCATAAGGGCCCCTGCTGATTCCATGCGAGATCACCGAGCTGCGGCAGCAGCAGCAGATAAAAATCTCCGCGCATGAGGCCCTCGGCAGTCGTGCGCGCCAGGGCTAAACCCAGCATGTCATCTCCACGCCAGGGATCGCGATAAAAAAGCCCGTGCCCGATATAGAGCAACACAATCAAAATCAGCAGCCAGCGCGGAATGCGATTGGCCGCACTGGCCGCTAGGCCAGGCAGCGGGGCTCCTGAGTTGGCCTCTAGAAATGAAAAGGCAGCCTTGCGGCTGCCTTTTTCAGTCTTTGTCATCAGAATCGATTGGGGCTTTAGGCCTTGGCCGCACCTTTGGCCGCGCTTTTACCGGTTTTGCTGCCGAATTTCTGACGGAACTTCTCAACACGCCCTGCAGTGTCCACCAGCTTTTGCTTGCCTGTGTAAAACGGATGGGACTCGGAACTCGTATCGAGCTTGTACAGCGGATATTCCTTGCCGTCGGTCCACTTGGTGGTCTCGCGGGTCTGGACGGTGGAGCGGGTAATGAATTTGAAGTCGTTGGATAAGTCCACGAACACGACTTCGCGGTAATCGGGATGGATGCCTTGTTTCATTTGTTTTCCTTATGGGGTGGGGTCGCCGGCACCGCCTCTAAACGGGTGCTACGTGCCTAAGTCCTTGAACTATATAGAAAAATTGGGGGTCTCGCAAACCCTAGCCGCCGCGCTTCATCATCTCGAAAAACTCGCCATTGTTTTTGGTCTGGCGGATCTTGTCGAGCAGGAACTCCATGGCCTGAAGTTCATCCATATCGTGTAGCAGCTTGCGCAGAATCCAGATCTTTTGCAGCACATCGGGCTTAATCAGCAGCTCTTCGCGGCGGGTGCCCGAGGGGTTGATATTGATCGCGGGATAGACCCGCTTCTCTGCCAGGCGACGGGCCAGGTGGACTTCCATATTGCCGGTGCCCTTAAATTCTTCGTAGATCACTTCGTCCATCCGCGAGCCGGTATCGATCAAAGCGGTCGCGATGATGGTGAGCGATCCCCCCTCTTCGATATTTCGGGCCGCACCAAAAAACCGCTTCGGACGATGCAAAGCGTTGGCATCCACGCCGCCGGTCAGCACCTTGCCCGAGGTGGGCACCACGGTGTTGTAGGCACGCGCTAAGCGGGTGATGGAGTCCAGAAGGATCACCACATCTTTTTTATGTTCGACCAGGCGTTTGGCTTTTTCGATCACCATTTCGGCGACCTGAACATGGCGCGTGGCGGGTTCATCAAAGGTAGATGCGACGACCTCACCGCGCACACTGCGCTGCATTTCGGTGACTTCTTCGGGCCGCTCATCGATTAGCAGCACGATCAGTGTGACCTCAGGATAGTTGGTGGTGATCGCATGGGCGATGTGCTGCATCATGACGGTCTTACCACTCTTCGGAGACGCAACAAGCAGTCCGCGCTGCCCCTTGCCGATCGGCGCAATCATGTCGATGACGCGGCCGGTAATATTCTCTTCACCTTTCATATCCCGCTCCAGCACGATCGGCTCATCGGGAAAGAGCGGTGTCAGGTTTTCAAAAAGAATTTTGTTTTTAGAGGCCTCAGGCGGCTGGCCGTTAATCTTGTCGACCTTGACCAGTGCGAAATAGCGTTCGCCTTCTTTGGGGGTACGGACCTCGCCCTCTACCGAGTCGCCGGTATGCAGATTAAAGCGGCGAATCTGTGACGGTGAGAGATAAATATCATCGGTACTAGCCAGATAGCTGGATTCCGGGGAACGCAGAAAACCAAACCCATCGGGCAGGACTTCCAACACGCCATCGCCGAAAATCTGCTCGCCCAGCTTGGCTTTTTTCTTCAGGACAGCAAACATCAATTCCTGTTTGCGTAGCCGGCTGGCGTTGTCAATCTCAAGGCTCATCGCCAGATCGACCAGTTGTGTTACGTGAAGGGCTTTTAGTTCGGAGAGGTGCATAAGCGTTTAGCGAAGTGTCGCCGTGGAGACGGCCGGGGTTAAAAAACGTGAATTTAAGACTCGGGAGAGATGTTCAGAGCGCCTGCCCTGAGGCCCGGAGTCGGGTCATAGAATTCAGGCCGTGCAAGGCAGCGGCCCGAACCGAAATCATAAGCTGCTATCGATCCATGCGGTGAGTTGTGATTTTGCCGCCGCCCCGACTTTCTGGGAAACAACAGCACCATTTTTAAAAAGAATCAGTGTGGGAATGCCGCGAATCGAGTGCTTGGCCGGCACCCCAGCGTTTTCATCGACATTAAGTTTTGCGACTTTAAGCCGCCCTTCGTATTCTTTGGCAATCTCCTCGACAATCGGACCAATCATTTTGCAGGGGCCACACCACTCGGCCCAGAAGTCCACCAGCACGGGCAGATCCGATTTCAGGACATCGGCCTCAAATGAGGCATCGCTTACAGCGAGAACATGTTGGCTCATAGTCGGTAAAACGGAATGAATAAAAATAGGTTCGATTCAGGGAAGGGGCACCGCGGGACTAGGGCTTGGCGACACAACTGAATTTATTATTTTGGGCAGGTGGGGTGGCGCTTTGTAGCGTCGATCACTCCGTGAGCCCGCTAGGCTGTCTACTATGGTGATTTCGCTGTGGACGATAGCACAAATTCCCTCATGCCTAAAGTAATCGCATTGCCAAGCACTGCCCCGCTGTCGCAGGCTGTCGCCCAGGCCATGGACCAGGCCCAGGGGAACCAGCCTCCCGTCGTCGTCACCGATTCGCCGGCAGCAGCAGCGGCCTTGAAGACAGCGCTCTCTGGGGCCAGCTGGCCGGGCCGTGACCAGGGCAGGCCGCTGCCCTGGTGCGGCAGTCTTGAGCAGGCAGCCCAGCAGGCGGTTTTTCAGATTGCATCCCATGGCGGATTAAATGATGTGTCACTGCCGCGCTCGCTCTGCGCGCGGCGTGTGGAATTGGCACAACACTTACTTGATCACTCGGCACTAAAACGCGCGCTGTCGGGCTCGGCCCGGGCGGCCTTGCTGCTCGCTGGCCAGTGGGTAGAGCTTTTCGAGGGCTGGGATTGGCTAAGTGCTGCACAACGCGGGGTGGATTTGGCGTCGGCTGATGCTTTGCCGATCGCAGGTGATCTCCGCGTGCTGGGTGAACTCTATCGGGCTACGTCGGTTGCCAATGATCAAGCCTCATGGATCTATCAGGGATTAGAAAAACGCAAGCGTCGATCATCGCTTTGCACGGATGCCGTCTGGTTTTGTCTGGGCCGATCGCCATCCCAGCGCGAGCTGGCGATGGCTGAAATCTTATTTGGCGTAAACGAGTCTCAGATGTCCGTCTTTGAATTTGAGCCCATCGATCCACTGACTGCATCCGAGGTGCTTCCGGCATCCCAGGAGCGGGAACTGATTGCCGCCTGCACCCTGGAGGAGACCGCCTGGGCGGGTGTACAGGCCATCTTGCAGTGGCGTGCCCGTGGCCTTACAGATATTGGTGTTCTTGCACTGGACCGGAAAGCGGTTCGCAGGATGCGTGCTTTATTACAGCGGGCGGGAGAGCGGTTTAGTGATCGCTCCGGCTGGGCGCTCGATACGACGGTGGCGGCAAGCGCAGTCGCTGGTCTGAATCAGCTGTTGTGCCAGCCGATCACGACACAGACGATTCTCGAGTGGGTACATTCACCTTTTGTTGCTGCGGGCCTTCAGTCTACCTGTGGGTTTGACGCGCAAAGACGTCAGGCGCTCGATGCTGCATTACGTGAGGCCGGTCGAGTTACTGAGATCAGTCTGGGCGCACTTGCGCAGCAAAACCTACTCTCACTTCCTGCTGACGTTCTCGATATTACTGGGCGGCGTGGCCGTCGGCCGCTATCAGGCTGGATCGATCAGCTTTTGCAGGCTGCAGAAGCGCTTGGTCTGGATACATCCTTGGCCAAGGATCCTGCGGGAGAGGCGGTGTTGTCGATGCTGCAGATCCTGCAGCAGCAATCGATGGGGGATTCGCTGGCGATCTCCGCAACGGTTTGGAATGCGGTCCTCGCTGAAGAGCTTAATCGCTCACGATTCGTCGAGCCCACCGATCAGGCGAAAGTCCGCGTGGTCTCGGCTTCATCGCTACTGTGGCAGAGGCCTCAGGCCCTGTTGGTGGTGGGCGCCGATGCAAAGCGGTTGCCTCAGCGCGAGATGCCTCGATTTTTTGAGCCAGCGCAGCTGGCCAAGATGGGGCTTGCACTCGATCCGATACAAGAGGAGTCCGAGGGCTTCACTGCTTTTACAGTGCTGTGGCGATCGGATCTTCCCATCACCATGATTGCGACCAGTGATGAGCCCGATAGTGCGGTGCAGTTCTCCCCTTGGATTGAGCTGCAGACATCGATGCCACCGAAAAAAGCTGCCGAGGTGATCACGCCTCTGATGCTCGATTGCAGTTTTTTGCCAGCGCTGACCGAGGACTTTCAAGTGGAAACTCAGCTGCGCTGGAATCTGGGCTTACCCGATGCAATCTCGGTATCTGAAGCTCAGCATCTGGTGGATTGCCCGTATCAATATGTGCTGGCCTCGCTCATGGCGCTTTCGCAATGCGATGACCTTCAAGAAACCCTGCAGTCTTCTGACCTGGGTTCGCTTTTGCACCATGTCTTAAAAGCGGCGCAGGCCAGATTTAATTCCGAAGCCCAGTGCGTGAACTGGCTACATCAGCAGATTGACCAAAGCCTAGAGCAGCCCTGGCGCTGGGGTGGCCCTGCCGCCGCATTGAAGCTTCCACTCCCGAGGCCGATGTGGGCGCAACTTCGTGCCGAGGCTTTCGCAATCGTGCCCAATCTTGCGCGATGGCTCGTGGGTCAGTCAGCCGCAGATGTGGGCAGCGATACGGGCAGTGTGATTCAGACTGAATTACCGCTACGCGCGGCGATTCCCGACTTGGGCATTACGCTAAAAGGCCGGCTGGATCGACTGGATGTTCGGCGCGGCGTGGTGATGGATTTCAAAACCAGTGATCCAAAAATTTTGAAAAAACGCCTCAGCCCACAGGGCAATGAACTTCAGCTGCAGCTTTATGCCTGGCTGCTACAGGCACAGCAGCCTCCTCAGCCGGTCTCGGCTGCGCGTTTTGTTTCGATTCGGCGCGAGGCCGTCAGCGAGGTCGACCTTACCCCAAATGAGGCTACCTCGATTGTGCAGCTCGGGGTCGACGCCCTCGAATCGATGCGCTCCGAACTCAAAAATATCGCCGGTGGTGAGCCAGTGCTGGCGCGGGGAGTCCATGCCGATGCGCAGGTCTGTGATTACTGTGCGGTGCGCGGCGTCTGCCGGCGCGACGACTACAGCCTTGATGCCACACGCTTAGATACAGACATAAACGAGAGTACGGAGCCTACTGATGGCGCTTGATGCGGCAAGGGCCTTGGATACTCAGCGCAGTGTGGTGGTGGAGGCCTGCGCGGGAAGCGGGAAAACATGGCTTTTGTCGTCGCGAATTGCCCGAGCACTGCTGGAGGGCGTCGCCCCGCGATCGATCCTTGCGCTTACTTTCACTAATAAAGCCGCCGCTGAAATGCGGCATCGGGTGATTGACCAGCTGCGTGATTTGTCAGCGGGTGATGCGCAGCGACAACGCGAGATGCTTTCAAGCTGGGGCCTGACCGGCCAAGCCTTAGACGCCGCGCTCTTGGCTGCCCCGAAAGCATTACAGCGATTTTTATCGGATCCCCAGCCCCCTATGATCGGGACGTTTCACAGCTGGTATGCCCGCTTACTTGCGATGGCACCGCTACGCGCAGCCGGTATGGCCAGCCTCTCACTGACACAGCGTGCATCGGATTTGCATCGCCAGGCATGGGAGTTATTTCTCGCAAACTACACGGATCGGCTGCCTTATGCCGAATTAATTGAGTTGATGGGCCCATGGCATGTCCGCGAAGCGATGCAGTCTTGGCTCGCCGCCCGTGTGGAGTGGCAGGCCTTTGGCGTGGAATCAGGGGCACAAAGTGATCCCGCTGTCGCTGGCAATCTTGAAACGGCCTGCAAATCGTTGATTGCGGATGCACTGTCGGCCAATCAATTAGAAGTCGCTGCGTTTTACCAGGCGCAACAGTCGCAGGCAGCGATTTTTGCCAAAGCCTATGCACAGATTGCAGATCGCGCCGAACTCGCCGGTTTATTTGCAAGATGGAATCCCGACGAACTCAGGGAGTTACGCAGCCGGATGCTGACCCAACGCAGCACTGAGGACATACTCAGTGATCCCGATGGCCAGCGCTTTCATTTAAAAGGCGGCAATGATCGTTTTGTTCGTCGGGGCAAAGACCTCAGTGTCTGGGGTGCCCAGGGCCCCACATTAAAGGCCGAGATTCAGGCCTTTGGCATTGCACTCGGCCGGCTGATCACTGCCTGCGATGAGCGTCTTTTCGTGGCCCGCAATCAGGCCCTCTGGGCCTGCGCCGCATCGCTTGGCCAATGCCTCGAAGAAGTCATGGCCAAACACCATGAGATCGATTTCACTGGGTTAGAGCTGAGGGCCTGGGAGCTGCTTGGCGGCGCGTTAGCGGCAGATTTCCATGCGCGTTTTGATCGTCAGATTTCACAACTGCTGGTCGATGAATTTCAAGACACCAATCCAGTGCAGTGGGCGATGCTGCGGGGCTGGCTCTCACAGTATGAGCAGGATGACCACAACATTGCGGCCAGCGCCCCCCGAGTGTTTATCGTGGGCGATCCCAAGCAGTCTATTTATCGATTCCGGCGTGCTGACCCGGAGGTGTTTTATGCAGCATCCCGTTGGCTTGCTCAGCACTTTAGCGCAGATACGCTCTCCACCAACACCACCTATCGCTGCGGCCCTGCGGTGGTAGCTTTTTTAAATGCCGCGCTTGGCAAAATCGCGCCGTTGCGATTTACTGATCACGAAACTTGTGCCCATGATGCAGCTGGTTTTGTTGCCCGCCTTGCCCCTGCGCCGGATTGGGAGAGTGAGGGCAGGGCGATTGCATCGGCCTTATTGCAGCTTCGGACGGAACTGCCGCAATTAAAGTGGTCAGATGTCAGGATTTTGCTGCGCGCCCGTACGCATTTTGAGAGCTATGAGCTGGCGCTCACCGAGGCCGGTATTCCCTTTGTCAGCGATCGCACGGGTGGCCTGCTGTCTTCGCCGGAGATCGCAGATTTAATTGCACTGCTGCGGTTTTTGGCTGCGCCTTGGTCGGACCGCGACTGCGCTCAGGCCTTGAAAAGCCCGATCTTTGGATTTACGGATCAGCAGCTTCTCGCAATCGCGGCCCAGCGCGTTGCCGATGGCTTGGGAAGTTTCTATGCGGGGCTACTCGCCTGCAGTGAAAAGCCTGATGCGGATTCCGCTCTCGCGGCCGCTGCTGGAAGTCTGACGCGCTGGATCGATTGGTCGACGCAGTTGCCGGTCCATGACCTGCTGGATCAGATCCTGCACGATCAGGATGTTTTTGATCGGATCGCCTCTCGCACTCCTGATTTTCGTAGCCTGCAGCGGCTTGCCAATATCGAAGCCTTTATTGGCCTGGCCCTAGAGCTGGATACAGGACGGCTGCCCAGCCTGCCAAGATTTCTTCGTGAGCTGAGCCGCGCTGCTGCGATTTCCGATTCGGAGTCCCCCGGCCCGGGTGTCTTGCCTAATCAGCAGGCGGTGGCACTTTCGACTCTGCATGCAGCCAAGGGCCTTGAGGCCAAAGTCGTAGTGCTTGCGGGCCTAATGGATCAGGGCCGACCAGAGAGCGGCATCCGTTGGCTATCGCAATGGTCGGAGAATCGTGATGCGATTCTTGGCCATGCGGGCTGGATTGCGGGTGATCCGATTGGCCCATTGGTTCGTCATGCGTTACTGGAAGAGGACCGTCGCACCGAGGAAGAGGATTTCAATCTTTTGTATGTTGGCATTACGCGAGCAAAGCAAGTGCTTTTGTTAAGCGCCACCGGAGAGGAGCGGCCAGCTTCCAGCACTCGCAAGCCCACTTGGTATGAAAAACTACAGGATCACTGCGAGGTGCGCGATTTTGTTCAGCCCACGGTGCCCGGCCAAGCTGCACAGCAAGGCGCTGCAGCTTCACCTGCGCCGTCTATGGTGACATGGCGCGGATTGCGCTTTGACAAGAAGGATATTGCAGCAGTTTCGCCAACATCCGAGACCCTGGCCATGCGGCAGGGCAAAGCCTTGCACCGGCTTTTGGAATTCGGGCCCCAGCAGGCCCCTGTAGTGGCCCGCGCATTGATTGCTGAATTTGGCCTGCCTCGCGCTGCCCGAGATGAGGTGATTGCATCGGCCGCAGCGATTGCGGGGTCCGCGTTTGCGGCGCGCATTTTTAATCCGGATGTTCTTGCGTATTCTGAATCTGAGTGGCCCGCGTCGGATTTGTCATCCGGCGGGCTGATGCGTCCCGACCGCGTCGTGCGGATTTATGAATCACCAGAAGAGTGGTGGATCGTCGATTTCAAGTGGAATGTTCTGCCCTCAGAGCACGCGGATTACATCCGTCAGCTGTCGTCATATCGCGATCAATTCGCCAGGATTCGGCCTCAGGCCAGGGTCAGCGCCAAGATTCTCACCGCCCAAGCGCAGCTGTGGGATCTGCAGGGGGACCGCTTGGTACACTTGGACTAAGGCGGGCCGCCCCGCATTGGGAGTCGGCATACCTGGTCAGGTCGGGAACGAAGCAGCCAAGGCTGAATTTCTCAAGTGCCGGGGGTCCGGCTCGCCCCCTTTGACTCACACTGATGAATGACTGACGCCCTGTTCTCCTCTGAAGATTTGCCGCAGCCGGCGGCTTTCGGGCTGCAATCGCCATCGGCCGTGCTGGCCCGTAAGTGGCGGCCGAAATCATTTTCACAGGTGGTAGGCCAGGACCATGTCGTCAAGGCCCTTGCCCATGCGCTGAATGCAAAGCGGCTGCATCATGCTTATCTACTGACCGGCACTCGTGGCACCGGTAAGACCACCTTGGCCCGAATCATTGCCAAGGCATTGAATTGCGAATCCGGTGTGAGTGCCGATCCTTGCGGCGTCTGTAGCGCCTGTAGCCAGATTGATGGCGGCCGTTTCGTGGATTACATCGAGATCGATGCGGCCTCTAATCGTGGGGTTGGTGAGATTCAGCAATTGCTGGAGCAGGCCCAGTTTGCACCGACTTCAGGCCGCTTTAAGGTCTATGTGATCGATGAAGTTCATATGCTGTCGAATCACGCCTTTAACGCCATGTTAAAGACACTCGAAGAGCCGCCACCGGATGTAAAGTTTTTGCTGGCCACGACCGATCCGCAAAAGATTCCTGTCACCGTGCTCTCGCGCTGTCTACAGTTCAATCTTAAAAATGTACCGCCCGAACTTTTGCAGCAGCATCTGGCCTGGGTTCTAAATGAAGAGAAAATTAGCGCTGAGCCGCAGGCCCTGACGTGGCTTGCCGTTGCAGCACAGGGCAGTGTGCGTGATGGGCTCTCGCTGACCGATCAGGCGATTGCTTATGGCGGCGGCCAGGTCACTGAGTCTGCGGTTCGGGCCATGCTGGGCCTGGTACAGCGCGAGCTGCTGGGCCGCTTTATGCATGACATCGCCCGCAATGACCCGCAGGCTGCCTTTGCGACGCTTGAGGAACTGCAGGCCTCAGGCGCATCCGCTGATGCTTTACTTGCCGACATGGCACGGTATTTTCATCAGGCCAGCGCCCTTGCGACTTTAAAAATTGAATCTCGCGATGATCCCAGTGGTGCAGTTGAAGCGCTCGCGCAGCATCAGTCGCCCGAGATCTTGCAGCTGAATTATCAGATTGTGACGCTTGGCAGACGAGATCTTCCGCTTGCACCCGATGAGCGCACTGGGCTGGAGATGACACTGCTGCGGCTCTTTGCCTTTCAGCCCGCTGCGATGGCGCCGTCTGCCGAGTCCGCATCACCCGCACGAAGCGCATTGCGCTCACCGGCAATTGCTGCATCGGCAGCAGCCCCTCGGGCAGTGGCCACACCCATGCAGGGCAGCGTAGCTTCTACGTCATTATCCGCAGCACTGCCAGCCGCATCGCTAACCGCAGAGCAGTGGCCTGCAGTCTCACGTTCGCTCGCGGTCTCGGGCCTGGCGCGGCAATTCGTTCAGCAGGCAAAACTTGTTGGCTTCGAGGATCTTGGCCGCAGCGTGCGGCTGCAGTTTCAGGTGGCGATTCCTGCGCTCACGGAGTCTTCTGCGGTCAGTAAAGCTCAGGAGGCGCTGGCGGCACACTTTGGAAAGCCCTGCAAGATTGATGTCGAGCTCGGCGAGGCCGAGACACTGACTGCAGCGGCTGAGGATGCGGATGCGGCCGCCCAGGCCCAGGCCCGTGCCGAGGCCCAGATTTATGCCGACCCGATGGTGCAATCGATCCTCAATGATTTTGGCGGCAAGATTGTGCCGGGTTCCATTCGCTCAACCAGAAAAGGAAATCCAGGATGATGAAAGGTCAGATTGCGGGGCTGATGCGTCAGGCCCAGCAGATGCAAGAAAAAATGAAGCAGGTCCAGGATAGTCTCAGCCAGGAAATGGTGGAGGGCCAGTCGGGTGCGGGCCTGGTGAAGGTTACGATGAACTGCAAGCATGAGGTCAAGGCCGTACATATCGATCCGAGTCTGATGTCTGCCGATCTGGATGATCGCGAGACTCTTCAGGATCTGCTGGCCGAGGCGATCAACGATGCCTCGGCCAAGGCCGAGGCAGTCTCACAGCAGCGATTATCCGCTGTAACAGCGGGCCTGCCGCTTCCACCCGGCATGAAGCTTTTCTAATCAGCGCCGCATGTGAGTGCCCTGCCTGCCAATCCACATGCGCTGGAGTCGCTCGCCGAGGCCCTTCGGCGGCTTCCCGGAGTTGGCCCTAAAACCGCGCAGCGCATGGCGCTGCATCTCTTGCAGCATGATCGTGTTGGAGCTGAGTTATTGGGCCAGTCGCTGCTGAACGCGGTGCGTGCGATTCGTCATTGCCGCGAATGCAACACCTTCACTGAGGAGGAGATCTGTAGCATCTGTACTCACGCAAGCCGGGATCGGAGTCAGCTTTGTGTTGTGGAGTCTCCTTCTGATTTGTTGGCAGTCGAGCAAAGCCACGCCTGGCGGGGGCTGTATTTCGTTCTCATGGGCAGAATCTCGCCACTCGAGGGCGTGGGCCCCAGAGAAATTCACATGGATCGGCTGCTGGCGCGAATCTCTGCAGACGAGGTAAAAGAAGTGGTGATTGCCACCAACTTCACTCCGGAAGGCGAGGCGACGGCCCATGCGATTGAGAGCATGCTCAAAGCCAAGGGCCTAGCCGATCAAAAGAAAGTCTCGCGTCTGGCGCGTGGCGTGCCGGTTGGCGGAGAGTTGGAATACATTGACTTGGGCACGATTGCCCAGGCAGTTCGAGAGCGGAGAAAGCTATGAGTATTGCGCTGTGGTGTCTGATGATTGCGGGCCTGTTGCCGATTGTGTGCGCAGGAATCTCTAAAGGGGGTGCGTCGGACTATGACAATCACGCGCCTCGCGAATGGCTGGCACGACAAGAGGGCTATCGACGCCGGGCCAATGCCGCGCAGGCCAATAGCTGGGAGGCCTTCACCTGGTTTGGCATTGCCATGGCCATCGCCTTGGTGACCCAGGCTGAGCCGAATAAGCTGGATTTTCTTGCCCTGTTTTTTATTGCAAGCCGAATTTTGTATATCGGTTTTTATGTCATGGATAAGTCCACGCTTAGAACCCTGGCCTGGCTTGCGGGCTTTATCACCACCCTGACAGTCTTCGCCTCCGGGACAACTTAGCGCAGCGGCCAAGCCGCTTCACCAGTGAATTTCGGCTGAGTCGGGATCGGCCGTATAATTTACAAAATTCCGGGGGTACAACTCTTGTTTCGCCAGTCTTCCAACGTGGCGCAGGCTCTTCTTGCGCTCGCCGACGGCACGCTATTTCACGGCCAATCTATTGGTGCCGCAGGCCTTTCAGCCGGTGAGGTGGTTTTTAATACCTCCATGACCGGCTATCAGGAAATTCTTACTGATCCGAGTTATAGCCGTCAGATTGTGACGCTGACCTATCCCCATATCGGCAATGTCGGCACGAATGCAGAAGACAACGAATCAGACCGACTACATGTCGCAGGATTGGTGATTCGTGATTTGCCTTTGCTGGTTTCAAATTTCCGCTCCGAGGCCGCGCTCTCGGAAACCCTGCGCAAATCGGGTGTTGTAGGAATTGCAGGCATTGATACCCGACGCCTCACCCGAATTCTCAGAGAAAAAGGCGCCCAGAATGGCGCGCTGCTTGCCGCAGCGCCGGGGGAGGTTCCGGATGCAGCACGCGCGATCGCGGCCGCCCGCGAATTTCCTGGGCTGGTGGGCATGGATCTGGCAAAGGTTGTTTCTACCACCCAATCCTATGCATGGACCGAGGGCAGCTGGTCGTTGGGCAGTGGCCATGCGCCGATGGGCCAAGCCCGCTTTCATGTGGTTGCGCTCGATTTTGGTGTGAAGCGCAATATTTTGCGCATGCTGGCCGATCGAGGCTGCCGCGTCACCGTAATGCCGGCCCAGACCCGCTTTGAAGAAATTGAAGCACTGCGGCCTGATGGCCTGTTTCTCTCGAATGGACCCGGGGACCCCGAGCCCTGTGATTACGCAATCGCTGCTGCCCAGGCCGCAATGAAAAAAAAGCTGCCGGTGTTCGGCATCTGCTTGGGCCATCAGATCATGGCCCTGGCCTCAGGCGCAAAAACATTGAAGATGAAATTTGGCCACCATGGCGCCAATCATCCTGTTCAGGAGTTGGAGTCTAAGCGGGTCTATATCACTTCCCAGAACCACGGCTTTGCCGTAGATCCTGATCATCTGCCCAGCCATCTGCGGATTACGCACGTATCGCTTTTTGATCGTTCGATTCAGGGCCTGGCGCGCACGGACGTGCCCGCCTTTTGTTTCCAGGGTCACCCCGAGGCCAGCCCCGGCCCCCATGATATTGGCCCGCTATTCGATCACTTCACGGCACTGATGCACCAACACTCCGGAGGCCGCAATGCCTAAGCGGACAGATATTCGTAGCATCATGATTATCGGTGCTGGTCCGATTGTGATTGGCCAGGCCTGTGAATTTGACTACTCGGGTGCCCAGGCCTGTAAAGCCCTGAAAGAAGAGGGCTACAAAGTCATCCTGGTCAACAGCAACCCAGCGACCATCATGACGGACCCAGAGACCGCCGATGTTACCTACATCGAGCCCATTACCTGGCAGACGGTTGCCAAGATCATCGAAGTCGAGCGGCCCGATGTGCTGCTGCCCACGATGGGTGGCCAGACCGCGCTGAATTGCGCACTCGATTTGCATCGCGAGGGCGTGCTCCAGAAGTTTGGTGTTGAACTCATTGGCGCAAAGAAAGAGGCCATCGAAAAAGCCGAAGACCGCCTGAAGTTCAAAGAGGCCATGACCCAGATTGGCCTGGACTCTGCAAAATCGGGCATCGCCCATACGCTGGAAGAGGCCTGGGCGGTTCAGAAACAAATCAGCCAGCTCACGGGCAGCAGCGGATTTCCGCTCGTGATTCGGCCCAGCTTTACATTGGGCGGCACAGGCGGCGGCATTGCCTATAACGCTGAAGAATTTGAAACTATTTGTAAGCGTGGCATTGAGGCCTCGCCCACCCACGAGCTTTTGATCGAAGAGTCGCTCATTGGCTGGAAAGAGTTTGAGATGGAAGTGGTCCGCGATCGGGCGGATAACTGCATCATCGTCTGCTCGATTGAAAATCTTGATCCCATGGGCATTCACACCGGCGACTCGATCACGGTGGCACCAGCCCAGACGCTGACCGATAAGGAATATCAGGTCATGCGGGATGCATCGATTGCGATTCTTCGTGAGATCGGTGTGGATACGGGGGGCTCCAATGTCCAGTTCGCGGTCAATCCGGCCAATGGCCGGTTAATTGTGATTGAGATGAACCCCCGGGTATCGCGCTCTTCGGCCTTGGCCTCAAAGGCCACGGGATTTCCGATTGCAAAAGTCGCCGCTAAGCTCGCAGTCGGCTACACGCTCGATGAACTGAAAAACGACATCACTGGCGGCGCGACCCCAGCTTCCTTTGAGCCAACGATTGATTACGTCGTCACCAAGGTGCCGCGCTTTGCATTTGAAAAATTTCCCTCTGCCGATGCCCACCTCACGACACAGATGAAGTCAGTGGGCGAAGTGATGGCCATGGGCCGGACCTTTCAAGAGTCTTTCCAGAAGGCGCTGCGGGGATTGGAAGTGGGTGTCGATGGACTGAATCAAAAAACCACCGATCGCGAACGAATCGAGGAGGAACTCGGCGAGCCGGGCCCGGAGCGGATCTGGTATGTCGGCGATGCCTTTGCGCAAGGGTTTAGCATCGATGAAGTCCATCAGCTGACGCGAATCGATCCATGGTTCTTGGTGCAGATCAAAGAGATTGTTGACCTTGAGCTTGCGTTGGACAAGATGACCCCTGCGGATTTGGATGCAGAGTCGCTGCGCGGTTTAAAGCGCAAGGGCTTCTCAGACCGTCGGCTGGCCTATCTGCTGGAGACCACTGAGGCGGAAATTCGCAAGCTACGACACAGCTTCAATGTGCGGCCAGTGTATAAGCGGGTAGATACTTGCGCGGCGGAATTCTCGACGTCGACATCATATTTTTACTCGACCTACGAAGAAGAGTGCGAGGCCAATCCGAGCAATCGCAAAAAAGTCATAGTGCTTGGCGGTGGACCGAACCGTATCGGGCAAGGTATTGAATTCGATTACTGCTGCGTGCATGCAGCAATGGCGCTCCGGGAGGACGGCTTTGAGACCATTATGGTCAACTGCAACCCTGAGACCGTTTCCACCGATTACGACACCTCAGATCGGCTCTACTTTGAGCCTTTGACGCTTGAGGATGTCTTAGAGATTGTCGATAAAGAAAAACCCGTCGGTGTGATCGTGCAGTACGGCGGCCAGACCCCGCTGAAGCTGGCCAAGGCCCTCGAGGCCGCCGGTGTGCCGATTGTGGGTACATCGCCTGAGTCAATCGATATTGCCGAGGATCGCGAGCGTTTCCAGAAGCTGCTGATCAGGCTCGAATTGCGTCAGCCGCCGAATCGCACGGCGCGTAACGAAGAAGAGGCCATTCGTCTGGCCCAGGAAATTGGCTACCCCCTCGTGGTGCGGCCCAGCTATGTTCTCGGCGGGCGTGCCATGGAGATCGTGCATGAGCAGCGGGATCTCGAGCGCTATATGCGCGAGGCCGTGAAAGTCTCCAATGACTCACCTGTGCTCCTCGATCGTTTTCTCAATGATGCAATTGAGGTCGATGTGGATTGTCTTTCCGATGGAAAGCGGGTCTTTATTGGCGGCGTGATGGAGCACATTGAGCAGGCGGGCGTGCACTCCGGAGATTCGGCCTGCAGCCTGCCGCCGTATTCGCTTTCTAAGGAATTGATTGAAGAATTAAAGCGGCAGACCGCGCTGATGTCGCGGGCCCTCAATGTGGTGGGGCTCATGAATGTGCAGTTTGCGATTCAAAACGGCAATGTCTTCGTGTTGGAGGTCAACCCCCGCGCTTCGCGGACTGTGCCGTATGTGTCTAAGGCCGCGGGCATTCCGCTCGCGAAGGTTGCAGCACGTGCGATGTTGGGCCGCTCACTCGATGATCAGGCCATCGGCGCAGAGGTTTCGCCACCATATTTCTCGGTGAAAGAGGCGGTCTTTCCATTTGTGAAATTTCCGGGAGTCGACACGATCCTGGGGCCGGAGATGAAATCGACCGGCGAAGTGATGGGGGTGGGTAAAACCTTTGCCGAGGCCTTTGTGAAGTCTCAGATGGGGGCAGGGGTGAAGCTGCCCACTTCGGGCTGCGCCTTTATCAGTGTCAAAAATAGCGATAAGCCCGTGGTGGTCGGCATTGCAAAAATGCTCGCCGAGCTCGGATTTAAGCTTGTGGCTACCCGCGGCACGGCTGCCGCAATCGCTGCAGCAGGTATTGAGGTCGCCACGGTCAATAAAGTGACCGAAGGCCGGCCCCACGTGGTGGACATGATCAAAAACGGTGATGTACAGTTTGTCGTCAATACGGTGGAGGAAAAGCGCACAGCAATTGCAGATTCGCGCTCGATTCGCACCACCGCCTTGGCGGCACGTGTGACCACCTACACGACAATCGCAGGTGCCCAGGCCGCTGTCGAAGGCATCCGTCACCTGCTCGATGCCTCGTTAACCGTCATTGATGTGCAGGCAATGCATCGGCAGATCGCCGAAAAGTAAAAGGCTTTTACTATGAGCACGACCCCGTTAACTGTCCGCGGTGCAGAACTCCTCAAAGAGGAGCTTGCGCGCTTAAAGCATAAAGAGCGGCCTGCTGTAATCACTGCGATTGCCGAGGCCCGGGCCCAGGGCGATCTGTCTGAGAATGCCGAATACGATGCCGCCAAAGAGCGTCAGGGCTTTATCGAGGGCCGAATCGCCGAGCTGGAGGCAAAACTCTCCCAGGCCCAGATCATCGATCCGAGTCAAATCGAAAAAGATGGCCGGGTGGTCTTTGGCACAACCGTAGATCTTGCGGATATCGAATCCGATCAGCGCATGAGCTATCAGATCGTGGGCGAAGATGAGGCCGATCTAAAAGAGAACAAGATTTCGATCTCGAGTCCCATTGCGCGGGCCCTGATCGGCAAATCGGTGGGTGATGTTGCGGTCGTGCACGCCCCGGGCGGCGCCCGGCAGGTCGAGATCCTCGACGTCCGCTATCTCTAGTCGGCACAGGCTGCTTGGGCCATCGTCGCGATGGTCGGTTCATGGCAAAAAATAAATTCAATCCTCAATGGATGCATATGCATCTCACCGATCCCTTTGTGCGGCAGGCGCAGGCGAAGGGCTATCGGTCGCGTGCGGCATTTAAGCTACTCGGCATCCACGAGCGTGACCGGCTGATTCGGCCGGGCATGGTGGTGGTGGACCTTGGCAGCGCCCCGGGCAGCTGGTCCCAGGTTGCGCGCGAGCTGCTGACCGTGAAGGGGCCTGAGGGCAAAGGCAGACAGGTCAAGGGCCGGATCATTGCGCTGGATGTGCTGCCCATGGAGCCGATCGCCGATGTGGAATTCATTGAGGGCGATTTTCGTGAAGAGGCGGTCGCCCAGCAGCTTTCAGATCGCCTCTTGGGTGAGCAGGTGGACATCGTGCTTTCGGATATGGCCCCGAATTTGTCGGGAGTCGAGTCGGCCGATGCTGCCCGTGTCATGCATGTCTGTGAGCTGGCCCTGGAGTTCTCGGCCCGGCACCTCAAGCCCGAGGGCGCACTTTTGGTGAAAACCTTTCAGGGCAGCGGCTACAGCCAGCTGGTGGAGCGCTTTAAGCAGCAGTTTTCCTCGGTAGCCGCCCGTAAGCCGCCCGCGTCCCGTGCGCAGTCCAGCGAGACGTTTCTTTTGGGCAGGCGCCCAAAAGCGGGCAAACGCCCTTGAAAACCCCCCAAAAGGCCACCACCTAAGGGTTGTGTCTGCGTGACACTGGCATTGAGGAAACTTAAGGCGGGGCATAGAATCCAAGTCATTAGCTCAGGTTTTCCGCCCGCCCAATGATTTTTTCCCCTTTTAAAGGAGTAGTGCGTTGAACAACATGATTCCCAAAGCCGCCATCTGGATGGTGATCGCTTTGGTCTTGTTCACGGTTTTTCGGCAGTTTGATACCCGTCAGAGCCGGGGGCCGGAGATGCCTTACTCCCAGTTTATGGAGGAGGCCCGCCAGGGCCGAATCAAGTCCGCCATGGTCGAAGGCCGCACTGTTCGCGCGATTACCAGCGATGAGCGGCAGGTGGTTATCAATGCCCCCCAAGACCTCTGGATGGTTTCTGATCTGATGAAGTATGGCGTACGGGTCTCGGCAAAAGCCGAGGAAGAGCCCTCCGTGCTGATGAGCATTTTTGTGTCTTGGTTCCCGATGCTGCTCCTCATTGGAGTCTGGGTATTTTTTATGCGTCAGATGCAAGGCGGCGGCAAAGGCGGCGCGTTCTCGTTTGGTAAGTCACGGGCGCGAATGCTGGATGAAAACACCAATGCCGTGACTTTCGCCGATGTTGCCGGCTGTGATGAGGCAAAAGAAGAGGTCCAAGAGCTGGTGGAGTTTTTGCGTGACCCCTCTAAATTTCAAAAGCTTGGCGGCCGGATCCCACGTGGTGTCCTGATGGTGGGCCAGCCAGGAACCGGCAAGACCCTGCTCGCAAAGGCGATTGCCGGCGAAGCCAAGGTACCGTTTTTCTCGATCTCGGGCTCGGACTTTGTTGAGATGTTTGTCGGCGTTGGCGCGGCCCGAGTGCGAGATATGTTTGAGCAGGCCAAGAAGCATGCGCCTTGCATTATTTTTATCGATGAAATCGATGCAGTGGGCCGACAGCGTGGTGCGGGCCTTGGCGGCGGCAATGATGAGCGCGAGCAGACCTTAAATCAGATGCTGGTGGAAATGGACGGCTTTGAAACCGGCCAGGGCATCATTGTGATTGCCGCCACCAACCGCCCCGATGTGCTGGACCCTGCTCTGCTGCGCCCCGGTCGTTTTGATCGCCAGGTCGTGGTGAGCCTGCCGGATGTGCGTGGCCGTGAGCAGATTCTGAATGTTCACATGCGCAAGGTGCCGATTGCACCGGATGTCCGCGCCGATATTCTGGCCCGTGGCACCCCCGGATTCTCTGGTGCTGATCTTGCGAACCTGGTCAATGAGGCTGCGCTGTTTGCGGCCCGTCGCAATGGCCGTGTCGTGGAGATGATGGATTTCGAAAAGGCCAAAGACAAAATCATGATGGGTGCGGAGCGCAAATCGATTGTCATGCCTGAGGAAGAGCGCAAGAACACGGCCTATCACGAGTCGGGCCATGCCCTGGTGGCGCGTATGCTGCCTAAGACCGATCCGGTGCATAAAGTGACCATCATTCCTCGCGGCCGCGCCCTAGGGGTGACCATGCAGCTGCCAGAAGGGGATCGCTACAGCATGGACAAAGACCGCATGCTCAATACGATCTCGGTGCTCTTTGGGGGCCGGATCGCGGAAGAGGTTTTCATGAATCAAATGACGACCGGTGCTTCCAATGATTTCGAGCGTGCTACCGCATTGGCCCGCGATATGGTGACCCGTTACGGCATGACCGATGAGCTGGGTCCGATGGTCTACGCGGAAAATGAAGGCGAAGTTTTCCTTGGCCGATCGATTACCAAGACCACCCATGTTTCAGAGTCAACGATGCAAAAAGTGGATAAAGAAATCCGCCGCATCATTGATGAGCAGTACGCTGTGGCGCGTAAGCTCATCGAAGACAACAAAGACAAAATGCATGCAATGGCCAATGCACTACTGGAGTGGGAAACCATTGATGCTGATCAGATCAACGACATCATCGAGGGCAAGCCACCTCGTCCGCCAAAGCAGACCGGTACTGGCACTCCCAACTCGGGCGGCCCCGGCCCCACGGGCGTTGCCCCAACAGCACCGGCAGCGGCGTAAGACTTGGCCACTCCAGATCAACCGGCGGAATCCCCGCCGGTTTTCATTTGTGGGCGCTATCAGCTGGCGCTAAATCGGCCGCTGATCATGGGTATTGTGAATGTCACGCCGGATTCGTTCTCCGGCGATGGCCTGCTGCAGTCCACGGGGGCTACGCCAATACAGCAGGCCATGTCGTATGCAGAGCGGCTCGCCCTCGAGGGCGCAGACCTCCAGGCTATCGGCGGGGAGTCCACACGGCCGGGCGCCGCTCCCATCTCCGAGCAGCAGGAGATAGACCGTATCGGGCCGGTTCTCGAGTCGGCCTTAAAACTTGGGCTCCCCATTTCAGTGGATACGCGTCGGCCTGCGGTCATGCGCGCTGTCATCGCGCAGGGCGCTGATTTGATTAACGATGTCAATGGATTTCGTGATTCGAAGGCTATCGACGCGGTAAGTTCGTCTCGCTGTGGGCTTTGCATCATGCACATGCAAGGCGAACCAGCAACCATGCAGGCCGATCCCGTCTATCAGGATGTGGTGGCTGAGGTCGAAGCCTTTTTGCTCGCGCAGCGGCAGCAGCTTATCGACTGTGGTGTTTTGCGTGAGCGCATTCTGATTGATCCAGGGTTCGGATTTGGAAAAACACTGCATCACAATCTGCAGTTGATGCAGGCGATCGCGCAATTCACACGCCATCAGCCGCTGCTCGTGGGCGTTTCGCGCAAAAGCATGATTGGTGCGTTAACCGGCCAGAACCGCGCCTCTGATCGTGTCTCGGGCAGTGTGGCAGCAGCGCTTTGGGCGGCCGCTCAGGGGGCGGCGGTACTGCGTGTGCACGATGTGGGACCGACCCGGCAGGCGCTGAATGTGTGGGCCGCATTAGAATCGCGGGATGAGTAGAAAATATTTTGGTACCGATGGTATTCGGGGCACCGTAGGCTTGTCGCCGATTACGCCAGATTTTGTTTTAAAGCTGGGATTTGCAGCAGGCCGTGTGTTATCGACGAAGGCGGCTGCATCAGGCAGAGTTGCGCATCCAACCGTATTGATCGGTAAGGACACCCGGATCTCGGGTTATATGTTGGAGTCTGCGCTGGAGTCAGGATTTAGCGCCGCGGGTGTGAATGTGCTCTTGGTGGGCCCAATGCCTACACCTGCGGTTGCCTATCTTACGCGGGCCCTGCGGCTCTCGGCGGGCATCGTGATCAGTGCCTCACATAACCCCTTTAACGATAACGGCATCAAGTTTTTCGACGGCCGTGGCGAGAAGCTCTCTGATGCTATCGAATCCGAGATTGAGGCTGCGATTGATCAGCCGATGCAGTGTGTAGCCTCGGCAGATTTGGGCAAGGTCCGCCGCCTGGATGATGCCTCAGGCCGCTACATTGAATTTTGCAAAAATACTTTTCCCTCTAGTCTGTCGCTGCGTGGTTTAAAGCTGGTGATTGATTGCGCCCATGGGGCTTCGTATCACGTCGCACCACCTGTCTTTCACGAGCTTGGCGCAGAGATTGCGGTGATGGGCCATGAGCCAGATGGTTTCAATATCAACTCTGGAGTAGGGGCGACCCATCCGCAGGCGCTTGCGGATCGGGTGATGCGAGAGCAGGCTGATTATGGTGTGGCCCTGGATGGCGATGGCGATCGGCTCATCATGGTCGATCGTAGCGGCACAGTCTTCGATGGTGATCAGCTGCTCTACACCATTGTGAAAGACCGCCTGCGGCATGTCAGTGTCGAGGCGGTGCTGGGCGTGGTGGGCACACTCATGACCAATCTCGGCTTTGAGCATGCGATGCATCGGCTGCATATTGATTTTCGTCGTGCAAAAGTCGGCGATCGATATGTGATGGAGATGCTCAAAGAAACCGGCTGGCTTTTGGGCGGCGAGTCGTCCGGCCATATTCTGTGCCTGGATCAGCACACGACGGGAGATGGAATTGTCAGTGCGCTTCAAGTCTTGGCAGCGATTGTCCGCTTCAATCTGCCCCTGGCCGAATTAGTGAAAGAGTTTGAGCGATACCCCCAGACCCTAATTAATGTCCCCATGCCCGTCCAAAATGATTGGCAAAAGGCCCCCGGGGTCGCCCAGGCCTGCGCCGAGGCCCAGAAGCGCCTGGCAGAGCAGGGCCGCTTGCTGATCAGGCCCTCTGGCACCGAGCCGGTGGTGAGGGTCATGGTGGAAGCCCGGCAGGCTGAGCTTGCGCAGTCAACTGCCCAGGCGGTCGCCGACGCGATACGCCGGATCTAAAGCTCGGCTGGTGTCATCTGTTTGAAATATTGGGTCCCTAGACTCAGGGCTTGGGTCGAAAGGCGATCCACCTTGTTTCGAACAACCTCTTTTTCATAGGAATTTCCACGATGGTCTCCTTTAAGAAATTTCTCACCGCGGCTGCGCTCGCTGTTGGCGTTGCGACCTCTGCTCAGGCTGCTGACATCACGGGCGCCGGTGCAACCTTCCCGTATCCGATTTACGCGAAATGGGCCGAGGAATACAAAAAAGTCTCTAAAGTCGGTCTGAATTACCAATCGATCGGCTCGTCGGGCGGCATTCGTCAAATCCGTGCAAAGACCGTGACCTTCGGCGGTACCGATGCCCCCCTTCCCGGCGCTGATCTTGATAAAGACGGCATGGTCCAATTCCCAACTGTCTTGGGCGGTGTTGTGCCCATCGTGAATCTGGAGGGTTTTAAACCGGGCGAAATGCGCTTGACCGGCGCGGTTTTAGCTGAAATCTTCATGGGTTCGATTTCAAAATGGAATGATCCGAAAATCGCTGCGATTAATCCGAGCAAGAAGCTTCCTGATCAGGCCATTACCGTGGTGCACCGTGCAGACGGTTCCGGCACGACTTTCATTTTCACTGACTATCTAAATGAAGTCAGCAAGGCCTGGGCCGATAAGGTCGGCAAAGGTGCCGCAGTCAAGTGGCCTGCTGCCAGCTCGGTGGGCGGTAAAGGTAACGAGGGCGTAGCGGCAAACGTTGCTCGGGTAAAGGGCTCGATTGGTTATGTGGAGTTTGCATACGCCAAAAAGAACAAGATTGCGCACGCAACACTTGAGAATCGGAATGGAATTTTTGTTGAGCCGGATGACACGACTTTTGCCGCTGCAGCAGCGAATGCCGATTGGTTCAGCGTTCCTGGCATGGGAATTTCACTGGTGAATCAGCGCGGCACGAAAGCCTGGCCGATCACTGGTGCGACTTTCGTTTTGATGTATAAAAATCCGGCAGATAAGGCAGCCTCGAATGAGGCACTTAAGTTCTTTGACTGGTCATTTAAGAACGGCAAGAAGATGGCCGAGGAGCTGGATTATGTAGCGCTGCCGGACAGCCTGACCAAGGCGATTACCGAGAAGGTCTGGCCGCAGATCGCTCGTTAAGTTTTTTTGAAATGTTATAGACTGGGGCGTCTCCTGACACCCCAGTCTACCCAACCGCAATCGTGAGCAACTGCCGGGAAGCCCCTTGATTCGATGAATGCCTCTGCCTCAGATAGCGGATTGCTAGATCAAAAACGCCTCGATGTCGTAAAGCGTCAGCGTTTTCAGGACTTTCTCTTCCACAAAATTACCCTGAGTTTCTCGCTGCTGGTGCTGGCCGCTTTGGCGGGGATTTTGATCTCACTCATCATCACCGCCTGGCCGGCATTTAAAAAGTTTGGCCTGGAATTTATTTGGCGGGTCGAGTGGGACATCATTAATGAAGAATTCGGCGCCGCAATCGCTATTTTCGGCACTGTGGTGAGCTCAGGCATCGCGCTACTCATTGCAGTGCCGTTGAGCTTTGGGATCGCACTGTTTCTGACTGAGACTTGCCCAGTCTGGCTGCGCCGGCCCTTGGGCACGGCGGTGGAGCTTCTGGCGGCCGTACCTTCGATTATCTATGGCATGTTCGGACTCTTCATTTTTGCCCCTCTGTTTGCCGAGTATGGCCAGCCAGCCATGCAGTCAACCTTAGGGCAGATGCCGCTGATCGGGCCACTTTTTGGCGGCGCAATGAATGGCATTGGGATTTTTGCGGCCGGCTTAATTCTTGCCTTCATGATTCTGCCGTTTATTGCTGCGGTCATGCGAGATGTCTTCGAGATCGTCCCCCCGATTCTTCGGGAGTCGGCCTATGGGGTGGGCTGCACCACTTGGGAAGTGGTCCGCTATGTGGTGCTGCCTTATACCCAGCGGGGTGTGATCGGCGGCATTATGTTGGGCCTGGGCCGCGCCCTCGGCGAAACGATGGCCGTCACCTTTGTGATTGGAAACTCCCAGCGTA
This sequence comes from Burkholderiaceae bacterium, assembly GCA_044370275.1. Lineage (GTDB taxonomy): Bacteria > Pseudomonadota > Gammaproteobacteria > Burkholderiales > Burkholderiaceae_A > Lacustribacter. The sequence continues at coordinate 24,383 of JBILVT010000006.1, forward strand.
TTAGCAGCTCGTTATTTGCCCCGGGCTCATCCATCGCATCAACGCTTGCCAATGAGTTTGGCGAGGCGGATGACTTCCATCTCTCGACATTATTTGCTCTTGGTTTTCTTCTCTTTGTCATTACCTTTGTAGTGCTCGCATTGGCGAAGATTCTCATCATTCGCACGGAGCGCGCCAAAGGCGCCAAAACATAGGCGCTCAGACACGGAGAACCAGGAAATCATGAACGAAAAACTTTATCGCCGTCGTGTAAGAACCAACTGGATTGGCCTAACACTGTCTATGGCGGCCATGGCCATCGGTCTTTTTGTTCTATTGTGGATTTTATTTGTTCTGTTCAAGAATGGCCTGTCAGCACTGGATTGGAATATGTTTACTCAGTCCACGCCCGCGCCAGGCTCTGAGGGTGGCGGTCTGGCCAATGCAATCGTGGGCAGTCTGATGATTGTGGGCCTGGCAACGTTTCTTAGCACGCCGATCGGTATTCTTGCGGGTATCTACCTGGCCGAATACGGTGACCGCAGCAAAATCGCTCAGGTCACCCGGTTTGTGACTGACATTATGCTCAGCGCCCCATCGATCGTTTTGGGGCTGTTTGTCTATGCATTGATCGTGGCGCAGACGAAGCAGTTTTCGGGATGGGCGGGTACCGTGGCGCTGTCATTAATTGCAATTCCGGTTGTGTTGCGTACCACTGAGAACATGCTCCGGCTGGTTCCCGGAAGCTTAAGGGAGGCAGCTTTTGCGCTTGGGGCACCCCAGTGGAAGGTCACCACGATGGTCACTCTAAGGGCGGCAAAAAGCGGTGTGGTGACCGGCGTGTTGCTGGCAGTCGCTCGAATCAGTGGCGAAACGGCACCGCTATTGTTTACCGCTTTGAATAATCAGTTTTTCTCGACCGATATGAGTAAGCCCATGGCCAATCTCCCGGTCGTTATTTTCCAGTTTGCGATGAGCCCCTATGACAACTGGGTGCGACTCGCCTGGGGAGGCGCCTTGTTAATTACCTTGACGGTGCTTGCGCTGAATATCGTCGCGCGGGTTTATTTCAGAGATAAGAGTAGTCAGCGCTAGCCCTCGATCGCGCCATGCCTGAGAACGCAGAAAGAGCAGACCATGACAGAAGACAAAGCTATAGAATTTAAGACCGCTCTCGAGATTCGAAATCTGAACTTTTTTTATGGCAAGTTTCAGGGCCTAAAAGACGTTAATCTTGAAATCGCAGAGCGTCGCGTCACTGCATTTATCGGCCCTTCCGGCTGCGGTAAATCAACGTTACTGCGTACATTAAATCGAATGTATAGCCTCTACCCAGGCCAGCGCGCAGAGGGCGAGATCAATTTTTACGGGCAAAACATACTTGATGCCAAACAAGATCTGAATTTATTACGGGCCCGGATCGGCATGGTTTTTCAAAAGCCAACTCCTTTTCCGATGTCGATTTATGAAAATATTGCATTTGGTGTGCGGCTTTATGAAAATCTGTCCAAAGGCGAGATGGATGCTCGCGTCGAGTGGGCCCTGACCAAGACGGCGCTATGGGGCGAGGTGAAAGATAAGCTCCAACAGAGCGGCCTGGCACTCTCGGGCGGCCAGCAGCAGCGGCTATGTATCGCACGATCAGTCGCAGTAAAGCCCTCAGTAATTCTTCTCGATGAGCCAACTTCGGCATTGGATCCCATATCCACGGCCAAGGTGGAAGAGCTTGTGCATGAGTTGAAGGCTGATTACACCGTGGCAATCGTCACGCACAATATGCAGCAGGCCGCACGGGTTTCCGATTTCACGGCCTATATGTATCTCGGCGAAATGGTGGAGTTCGGCAAGACCGACGAAATTTTCATTAAGCCCAAGAAACAAGAGACCGAGGACTACATCACCGGCCGCTTTGGCTAGGGCCCGGCCACGCTGATATAATTCGGCCCTCCTCGGGGTGTAGCGCAGTCTGGTAGCGCATCTGCTTTGGGAGCAGAGGGTCGGGAGTTCGAATCTCTCCACCCCGACCAGGTTGCGTTAACCGTTCATCCTGGGGCAAGCCTCGACCACCTGCCGGTAGCTCAGTTGGATAGAGCAACAGCCTTCTAAGCTGTAGGTCGGGGGTTCGATTCCCTCCCGGCAGGCCAGCCCTGTGGGCGGGGAGCCGAACAGCAGCAGTTCAGTGGTGACCGTAGCTCAGTTGGTAGAGTCCCGGATTGTGATTCCGGTCGTCGTGGGTTCGAGTCCCATCGGTCACCCCAGTTTTTCTCCTTTGAAATCAAATTTTTACGCGTGACCGAGATCTCCGTGGACAACTCGTGGACAGTTTTTGGTCCAAGCGCCACCTCTAGTCGGTCCATTTCAGCCGCGTTTTGTGCCCCGTCAATCCATCGGGCGTAGGTGCGTAAAAACATCTCAATAGAGTGCCCTAGCTGGCGAGCGCTAAAAGCGGGCGTCATACCCGCCATTAGCATCGCCGTTGCATACGAGTGGCGCATGTTGTACGAGCGTCGTTTCATATCGCCTGTGGTAGCACATCAGATAAAAAGTCATACACTGCTCGGATGCGCTTGCTAGTTCGGATTTCTTTGTGAACGGCCAGCCAAACCGGCAGGGGCTCGATTTTTAGTTTTGGTAAAACCGGAATCACCGCTGGATCATCGCGGATGAGATGTTCGCTGACAAACCCGATTCCCAACCCGGCACGCACCGCCTGCCAGACGACGATTAAGTCGTCGGTCCTGATTGCAAAGTGTCCTCGATTGACGGAAAGGCCGCGCGCCGCGAAGCCTTGGAGAATGCCGTCATTGCGATCGCCTCCTATAAGTTCATGTTTCAGCAAATCCACGGGCTGTCGAGGAAAACCTCGTCGTCGAAGATAGTCTTGGTGGGCACAGGGTTTGATCGCCACCTTTGCAACCCGCCGCGCAATGATGGTGGCCTGCTCGGGTTGGATCATGCGTATAGCAATATCAGCTTCTCGTCTCAACAGGTTGCTCACGGAGTTGCTGGCGACAATCTCCACCTGTATCTCAGGTAGAGCACGGCGCATTTGTCCCAGCACGGACGGCAGGATGAAACAAGCTACAGGTTGGCTTGCGCTGATACGAACTGTCCCGGATATCGAGGGGCTTGCGCTGATAGCGTTACGTACAAGCTGATCAGCCCCGCTTTGCATTGCCCGCGCGGAGTCGGCAAGTCGAGCGGCCGCCTCGGTAGGTGTCAATCCTCGCCCTGTTCGTTCAAACAAGACCAGCCCCAGTTGAGTTTCTAGTTCAGTCACGTGCCGGCCGATCGTGGGCTGGCTTGATTGGAGTTGCCGAGCGGCCCCAAGAAGGCTTCCGTTATCCAGCACTGCGAGAAATGATCGGACCAGTGACCAGTCAATTGAGCTATTCATAAATGAAATTCATATATTCAGATATCGACAATTGTGTTCATTGTGCAGGCTCTACACAATACCTCGTAGCAACAATGTAATGGCGGTTGTCAACCGGAGTTGACTCGAAAGGAAGATATGCAGCGCAGAAAATTTATTCGGCTAGTGGGTGGTGGAGCGATTGCTGCAGCCGCACTACCAATGTCGGCGTGTTCGGTAAGTAGTAACTTTCCAACGCAGGCAGTGGAGGCATGGCTTGGCCCACAAAACGAGTCCGATCCACGCCGACGCGCAATTGCTTACGCAATTACGGCACCAAACCCTCACAACCTACAACCTTGGCTAGTCGATTTGCGAGAAGCTGGCGTCATTACAGTAATGACTGACCGCGAGCGTGTTTTGCCCCAAACAGATCCGTTTGGTCGACAGATAATGATTGGACACGGTGCTTTCATCGAGCTTCTGGTAATCGCGTTAGCTGAGCAGGGATTTGCATCGGAGGTGGTCTTATGGCCACAAGGCGAGTTAGGGTCTGACCTTAAGGGCTGGGATCTCCGGCCGATTGCTCGGCTTGTCGTCAAAAAGGGCGGATCGCCTGATTCTTTGTTTGCGCAGGTGCTTAGACGCCATACGCCTAAGTCTGACTATGACACCAGTCGACAAGTCTCAGCAGGCACATTGGACTCTCTGATTGCCGCTGTGACCGACAAGACGATCCGTGTCTCGGGCACAGTTAACCCAACAGAACTTCCACCATTTCGCGAACTCTGTATTCAGTCTGCGCAAGTGGAGCTACTTACACCGCGCACCGTAATGGAGAGTATTTTGCTTACTCGGGTAGGGCCGCAGGAGATTCTTAAGCATCGCGATGGAATATCTATTAATGATCTGATGGTTCGAGCACTTGATACCCTCGGGCAGTTTGATCGCAGTGCACCACCGAAAACCGGTAGTCAGGCATACAAGGCGATGATGGGGCGTTTCGCGGGGCATGGTCAGACGGCAATGGGTTTTATCTGGTTAAGCGGGAAAAATCGGCGTATCGACCAGGTTAATGCAGGACGCGCCTACGTCCGTTTGCAACTCAAGGCAACGGAATTAGGTGTCGGTGTGCATCCTATGAGTCAGGCGCTACAAGAGTTTCCTGAGATGGCGCCGCACTATGCCCGTGCGCACCAACTGACGATTAATCGCGCTGCGCCCATGACGCCAGACGAGGAGACTTTGCAGATGTTTTGTCGACTGGGCTATACAAATAAGCCAGTGCCTGCCACACCGCGTCGGCCGCTGGAAGCTTTCATTCGCTCGGACGTGAATCGTTTCACATGAGTTTCAGATGGCCGTAAATTCGCATCTTTATTAGGGGTCTAATTATGCGTCTCTCCAATCGCTTCATTCGCAATCTGCATCTGGCGACGACACCTATTATTGGAGCTTTTGTTTACTCAGACGCTTTGCGAGACAACGAAGTCTTCGTTACTCTTGTGCAGTGGGGCGTTTTTCCACTGGTGGCAGGCGCGGGCTTGGCCCTTTGGATACGGGGCTATCTTGCGCGGCGTGCCGCGAATACCCGAAACTAAGGTTGTTTAGGGGATGGTCTCTGTCCAGGTCTTTCCTCTTGGGGCTATATGCGCCTACTGGAGGCCAAAGTGCGGAACCGATTTACCACCCTCGATTTACTCAACCGTCTTGGAAGGCTTGGCGTCGTGCTTGCCGGCCTGCTGGCCGGACCGGCGGGGGCGCAGTCTTCGGGTTCGGCGGATTCCTCGGGCAGCTCCCTCTGGGAGGTGGGCTTTGCGGCTTTCGGTTTAACGCAGCAAGCATGGCCCGGCGCGTCCGAGGAGGTGCAACGCGCCGGCATTGGCTTGCAATGGATCTGGATGCGCTCTGAGCGCTCAGCGATCGATTGAATTACAAGCCACCATCAGCCTGATAGTAAATCGAAGTCAATGGCACGCGAGACATCGACAGGCTACCCATTTTCTTTTTGTCGCTAGGAGACTAATTCCCACGCGTAGACCGGGTGGGACGCTTAAGAACGCAACCGGCTTTCCGGAGTGATAAATCGATCCAACAAGTCTTTATACCTATGCGCCCATTGCTGTAGCGGCGGACTTTCTTGCACATCGCGGCTGTCGGGCGGAGCACGGGGCGTTGAATTGGCTGTTGACCGCTCAGTCAAGCTCTCGGGGTTGTTAAGGGCGTGCCCAATGCGAAAATGTTGACTCAGGAAGATCGTGCAAAGCTCCTGCGTGGCGCCTTTTATGCGAGCGCTGGTTTCGGGACCGCTACGCGTGGTGCGGTCGGTGAAGATGCTGTGTCCACCCGTGTTGTAGATCGCCAGGGTTCTAGGCGAACGCCTCATCGCGTCAAAGATCGCGATTCGGTCCTCGACCGTACTGCGGTAGCCGGGCAGGTTGATGGTGTCCTCTAAGCTGGTGATATGCAAGGTGGGGGTAGTAACTGCTCCAAGCACCTGCTGAGTCGGTCCTTGGCCGAGTAAAGGCGGCGCAGAAATCAGGATTGCGGCCTTTATGCGCTTATCGCTCAGTTCCCCCAGGTGTGAACTGGCTGTATTTACTCGCGCACCCGCAACGAGCATGGCCGTGTTCGCGCCATACGAGTGACCCGCGACTGCTATTTTCGAGATGTCGATCAGTCGACCCTGATCCGAGGCGAGGATCTGATCTAGGGCAAAGCGCAGGTCCAGTGCCCTCGCCAGTGCTTCGTCATCACGTGCGGCTAACTGCAGGCGTTGTACCAGCTCCAGTGGGTTGCCACGCCAAACCCTGTTGTCACTGCCTACGTGTTGCGGATGCAGGCTGGCCATACCGAGATCCGCCCAGTGACGAGCAAGGTAGCTGTATCCCATGCGTGAACCACCGAGGCCGTGCGAGAACACGACCAGTGGCACAGGAGTAGCGTAGCTGGCTTGCTGGGGCAGATACAGGCGCGCAGGAATAGGCCTTTGTCGGCTGGCGTCGAGCAACTCGAGATCCAGGATGCGATGGCCCTGATTGGTCGATGCCGTCGAGCGCGCAGCTAAAGCGGCGAACGGCAGGCCGGGCACAGCGATGGCTAGGCCCAAAGACCGGGTTAGGAACTCTCGGCGTTTCATAAAGACTTGTCGATAACAACATGTTTCGCAAGCCAAGCCCGGATTAGCAAAAACATACTAGTACTGACCACTAGTGGAAATATTCTTGACTGCGTGAATTCCTCCCAGCCGCTGGGCGTAGCAGGCGTTTGGATATTGCGGCTACTATGGATCTGGGCGCAAGTCGGTTACCCAAGATCATGAATCGATTCATTACACCGACGACATGCGTTAATCCGCCGCGAAGCATAAGCTCTACACCTTCTTTGGCTACAGCTCGTGGGTCAGCCCTAGCGGACTTACGAAAAAAGTGTCCGCCATCGATTCGGTGGGGATCGACGCTATCAAAAAAAGCCGTATCGGTCGGCCCGGGAGCAAGACAACTGACACTTACGCCATGCTCTTCCATCTCCTTGGCTATTGCTTCAGAAAAATTTAAAACGAATGCCTTACTCGCACCATAGGCTGCAAAGTAAGGAGTTGGCTGGAAAGCCGCTGTCGATGCAATATTAAGAATGTGACCGGCACGTCTTTGCCTCATGATTGCACCATAGAGATGACAAAGCTCCGCGACTGCTATGACATTGAGTTGTAGCATGCGATGAATAAACTCTAGGTCAATCTCGCTATGCTCATCGACAATCCCGAAGCCTGCGTTGTTGATCAGTGTATCAATTCTCAACTGCTGCTGGTCAGTGTAGTTAACAAGAGCTTTTGCTGCACCCGGCTCTGACAGATCGATGGCATGGAAAAACACCTCGGCACCAAAGACCTGGCGGAGCTCTTGTGCAGCGCTATTTAGGCGCACGGCATCCCTGCTGACCAATAGAAGACGGTGCCCTCGTGAGGCCAGTAGCCGCGCCATCTCCAGCCCGATCCCCCCGCTGCCGCCCGTGATTAGTGTCGTTGTCATTAAACTCATATTGTTTGCGCCTCTGGTGAATGGGGTAGCTCTCGCAAAAAGTCATTGATTAGTTCGGTGACTCGCTCTGGTTCATCCACGACGGAAATATGCGCCGTATCAAGCTCTACAAATCTTCCGTGGGATAGCTCTTGTGCAGCGACCCGAAGGGCATCTGCGGGGTACATCGCATCGTGGCGACCGGCCACGAAGAGAGTCGGCGGCTTGATATCCTTCATTCTGGGTGCTAAAGGCTCACGATCAATCAGGACAGATCGGACGGCCTGTGATAGCCACAGGCCATTGACCTCGCTCAGATGCTTGTGAAAGTCCTGTTGCGTGAGATCTTCGCGCCTAATTGTCGATCGCTTAAAGAACGACTTTGCAACACCGTCTCGGTAGATCTTTGTGCTGTGGATCCAGCGCGCACCCCACACAATAAATCGGTCGCTCAAAGTGGGCCTGTTATGCGTCTTGATGATTGGTGTGTTGAGCATGACCAAGGCACGAGTCCGCCGGGGCTGTGCTAGAGCAAACTCGCCAGCGACAAGCCCTCCCCAGGAAGTTCCGACGACGACCACTTCTCCGCCGATGGCCAATGCATCAAGCACTTCGCCGAGTGCTTGCCCGCAGTCATGCATCAAGAAAGGACCTGAAGCAGGGCCACTCTCTCCGTGCCCCGGGCCATCGATGGTGATTAGACGATGTATCTCGCGCCAGGCTTCTATCTGGTGACGGTAGATCCGGAAATCGGCGAGGATGGACGACCAGAACACGATCGTCTGACTCTGTGCACTGATGTGGCCTGTATCGCGTACAGCGAGCGTCCCTATACAGGTCGGTATGCGCAAGGCCGGGGGCATCAGGAGTGATTTCATCCCAGTGACTTGCCGATGTAACGGGCAATCGTTGCCCCTCGTTGCGATGCGGCCAGAATTCTCTCACTTAGGGTATTTCTCAACGCTGCGAAGCGAGTATGACCAACAAAAGAGACAGAGTCCCACTCGGGCAATCCATATACGGATGGTAAAGGAGAGTCGTGCAGCATTAAAAACCTTGGTTTGGTCGATTCCAGGATCATTGTGCCGATCTTGTCGTTTAAAGTAAACACCGATAACATAAGAACCCGCAAGAATCCCTAAACGCTTTTAACGGCTGAGACCATGAACGCGCGAACTGCCGCCGAGAGATCCTTTCACCACGGCAATCTAAGGCAGTGTTTGGTGAGGGCTGCGTTGTCAGAACCGGACATCGCGGGGCTGTCGCTGCGACAACTCGCCGCCGGACTGGGTGTGACCGCTGCTGCCGCATATCGTCACTTCTCCAGCCGTGAGCACCTTTTGTTCGAGGTCGCACGTTGTGGATTTAACCTCCTCAGGCAGCGATTTGCGTGTGCTTTCGATATATCCGTCTCGCCTAAGGATTCCAGCGAGGCTCGCCTGCGACTGGTTCGATTGGCCCAAGCCTATTTGCAATTCGCGGATGACGAGCCGGCGTTGTGGCGGCTGATCTTTGGCGCGCAGGCTGAGGCCTACCGACAAACGATCGATTCACCGGGTGGCTCCGACAGCTATGAATATCTTCCCGCAGCCTTACTGGGGCTGTATCTAGAGGGCGTGATTTCTACAAAACCGAGTGACCGTGATGCGCTGTTCGCATGGAGCGCTGTTCACGGGGCAGCTAACTTACGCAGCGGACGGGTTCCAGCTGCAATGATAGCAATCCCAGAGCTTGCCAACGAGGTGGCTGAGCGTGTAATTCGCGCATTGCAATAACGATCGGGATAAAGGAGACCTAGACATGATTCTTCACGACCTGAGCGCCGGCATGCACCCCCGCCGCGTGCGCATCTTCCTGGCCGAAAAGGGCGTGTCCATACCCACAAAGGTGGTGGACGCGGTCAATGGCGAAAACAAGACCGACGACTTCCTGCGCATGAACCCGATGGGCCGACTGCCGGTGTTGCAGTTGGACGACGGCACAGCGATCGCCGAGTCGCTGGCGATCTGCCGCTACATCGAGACACTGTACCCACAGCCACCTCTGTGGGGCGAAGGTCCGCTAGACGCAGCGCGAGTGGACATGTGGACCCGCCGCATGGAGCAGCAAGTTTCCACGCCTATCGCGGATATCTTCCGGCACAGCGGCGATTTTTACCGCGGTCGCATCGTTCAGGTACCCGCCTATGCTGAGTGGTTACGTGAGCAGGTTGTGCTTACCCTGAAGTGGCTGGACGGCGAACTGGCCGGCCGCCCCTTCATCACGGGCTCGAACTACACCATGGCTGACATCGTGGCCCAGTGCGCCTTCGTGCTGGGTAAAGCGGTGGGGATACGTATCTCATCCGAGCAGACAAACCTCACGCGTTGGTTTGCTGAAGTCACCGCCCGCCCTACGGCCCGCGCCTAGGAGAGGGCAAAGGAAACCATGATGTCTAAGCCAGGTGTCTGTTGTGTGATTGGTGCGGGTGACGCCACGGGTTCTGCAGTAGCCAGGCGGTTTGCGCGAGAGGGCTATACGGTTTGCGCGGCACGGCGTACTGAAGGAGCTCTTAAGCCCCTCGTTGACCAGATCTCTGCTGCGGGCGGACGTGCGATTGCATTTGGGCTTGATGCGAGGCGTGAAGATCAGGTCACCGCATTTTTTAATCGAATCGAAGCCGAGGTCGGACCGGTCGAGGTGCTGGTGTTCAACGTGGGCGGTAATGTTCGATTCCCCATCCTTGAAACCACATCGCAAAAGTATTTCAAAGTCTGGGAAATGTGTGCCATGGCCGGCTTTCTGGCAGGCCGCGAAGCCGCCCGGATCATGTTGCCACGAGGACGTGGAACATTGCTCTTTACTGGCGCCACGGCCAGTCTGCGCGGCGCTGCAGGTTTTTCGGCGTTTGCCGGTGGCAAGGCGGCGCTGCGGGCGCTCGCTCAATCCATGGCGCGGGAACTGGGTCCCAAGGGGCTGCATGTTGCCCATGTGGTGATCGACGGCATGATCGATACGGCTTTCACGCGTGAAAATTTTGCACAGCGCGTCGAGGAAGTCGGACCTGATGGCATCCTGAATCCGGACCATATCGCCGAGGCCTACTGGTGGTTGCATCAGCAACCCAGGAACGCATGGACGTTTGAGCTGGATTTAAGACCATGGGTTGAGAGGTGGTAGTGGTTTTACCTGTTTCTAGAGACCCTATGTTGAGTAAAGAATACTTAGCTACCGACGACCAACTCCTCAGGGGTTATTCATGATCACAGGAATTTATGCGGGATTGTGTAGCCTGATGTTTTTGTATCTCGCATGGCCCATTACGGTTCAACGCAAACTTAAAAAAATTGGTGTGGGT
>JBILVT010000057.1:0-11605 GCA_044370275.1 Burkholderiaceae bacterium
CCCCACTGATGATGTCGCAGCAAGCATCGGCGAGGTCTCTGCAGAGTCGTCGCTCCTGGTGATGAGTTTCACCCATGCCGAAGACTTCGAGGTCATCCGTGCGGCATTGCTGCGCCGCCGGCAAACTCCCGACTGCTTTCCGTTTATCGGCCTGATCGGCAGCAGCACAAAATGGAGAAAATTTTCTCAGCGGCTGCTTGATCGCGGCCATACGGAGCAAGAGCTTTCGGCTGTGACATGCCCGATTGGACTGCCCGATATCGCCGGGAAATCACCCGCTGTAATCGCGGCCTCCGTTGCCGCGCAGCTCCTTGTGCAGCGCAGCCAGCGCCCGCGATTTCAGGGGTAGAATAAACATTCATTTTTTCGCTCAGCGGCCCGCGCTCACCGATTATTTAGGAGGATGTATGCGTATTAAGAATTTTGTTGCTGGAATCGCACTTGCCGCACTTGCCGGCACCACGATGGCGCAAACCGCCATCCGCTTTGCACTAGATTGGCGCTTTGAGGGCCCTGCTGCGCCCTACTTTGTGGCCATCGATAGCGGCTATTACAAAGCAGAGGGCCTGGATGTCACGATCGATCCGGGCACCGGCTCAGTAGAGGGCATCAATCGCGTTGCCTCCGGCGCCTACCAGTTTGGCTTCGCGGACATCAACTCCCTGATCAAGTTTCGGGATAACCCGCAAAACGCCCCGATTCGTGCCATCACGATGATCTATGACACGCCGGCATTCTCGATCGTCACCCTAAAAAACAAAGGCATCACCAAGCCCAAAGACTTAGAGGGCAAGATCCTCGGCGCTCCCGCCCCAGATGGTGCCTATGCTCAGTGGCCGATTTTTGTTGATGCCAACAAGATCGATGCCTCGAAGGTGAAAATCGAAAACGTAGGCTTTCCAGTTCGTGAGCCGATGTTGGCCCAGGGCAAGGTCGATGCGATCACCGGCTTTTGGTTTTCTTCTTACATGAACCTGAAGGCCAACGGCATTAAAGACGACGACATCGTTGTCTTGATGATGCGTGATTTTGGCGTGGATCTGTATGGCAACGTCATCATCGTGAATCCGGAATTCGCGCGTACGAATCCCAAGGCAGTCGCAGGTTTTGTTCGTGCCACGATCCGGGGTGTACAAGATACCATCCGCAATCCCGATAGCGCGATCAATGCACTCATGAAGCGCAATCCGATTGCCAATCGTGATGTCGAGCTTGAGCGCTTAAAGCTTGCGATTGCACGTAACTTCGTTTCCCCCGATGTCCAGAAAAATGGCTTTGGTGGCGTAGATATGAAGCGTCTGGAGAAATCCATTGACCAGATTGGCCTGACTTTCAAATACACCAATAAGCCCAAGGCGGCTGATATCTTTACTGCCGAGTTCCTGCCCCCGCGGGATCAGCGTAACGTTCGCTAAAAGAAACTCCCCTGGCGGGGCAGCTGCCCGCAGCCAGGGGACTCTTAATTCAGCCGGATAAAACTCACATGCAAGATGTCCTCGTTGAGCTTGATCAAATCGCTATGGCCTACGGCAAGGGCGCACAGGCCACCAAGGCCATTGAAGATGTCACCCTAACAATTCAAAAAGGCGAGTTCATAGCAGTGGTCGGGCCCTCCGGCTGCGGCAAAAGCTCACTGATGAAGCTGATCTCAGGCCTTCATCCCCCCTTTTCCGGAAAGCTGGCAGTCGATGGTCAGCCCGTTAAGGGCCCTTTGAAATCAGTGGGCATGGCCTTTCAGGCCAGTAACCTTCTCCCCTGGCGGACTTGCGTTGATAACGTGCTGCTGCCTTTAGAGATCGTTCAGCCGCATCGCAGCCGTATCCGTTCAGAGCGGGCTGCCTATCGGCAGAAAGCAACCCAGTTGCTGGAGTCGGTGGGGCTGACTGGTTTTACCGAAAAATTCCCCTGGCAGCTTTCGGGCGGCATGCAACAGCGGGCCTCGATCTGCAGGGCATTGATTCATGAGCCCGAAATCCTCATGCTCGATGAGCCTTTCGGCGCACTGGATGCTTTCACCCGCGAAGAGCTCTGGTGCACGCTGCGTGATATCCAAGCCCAGCGCAAGGTCACAGTGATGCTGGTAACCCACGATCTGCGCGAGGCCGTATTCCTCGCCGATACTGTGTATGTCATGTCGAACCGTCCAGGCCGGATTCTGAAAAAGTGCTCGGTTACTCTGGCCCGGCCACGGGATCTCGAAGTCACCTATTCCCAGGAGTTTCAGGAAATCGTTCACGAGCTGCGCTCCCTCATCGGAGGTAAGCACTAATGACTCGCGAAGACTTTATGCAGCAGATCCTGCCGCCGGCAGGCTTTACCATCGCCTTGTTTGTGTTCTGGGAATTGTTCTGTGATTTATTCTCCATTCCCCTGACCATTCTGCCTGCCCCAAGTGATGTGTTTGCGGCGCTTTGGCAATTCAAGGCTCCGATCATCTCCAACTCTTGGGTCACGCTCTGGACCACACTCGTGGGCTTTGCGCTTGCCACCATTTTCGGATTGCTCTTGGGTATTGCAGTCGGCTGGCATCGGGCCTTGTATTCGGCCATCTATCCCATCCTGATTGGCTTTAATTCCATCCCGAAAGTGGCAGTCGTGCCCGTGCTCATCCTCTGGTTTGGTTTGGGCGAGATTCCCGCGGTGATCACCGCCTTTTTGATTTCGTTTTTTCCGATTGTGGTGAACGTCGCCACTGGATTAGCAACCACCGAGCCGGAGTTAGAGGATGTCTTGCGCGCTCTGGGCGCATCGAAGCTTGACATCATGCGCAAGGTGGGTATCCCGAGGTCATTGCCGTATTTCTTTGGCTCACTGAAGGTGGCCATCACCTTGGCCTTCGTGGGTGCTGTTGTGTCAGAAACAGTCGGCTCCAATAAAGGCATCGGCAAGCTCATGCTTGATGCCCAGGCCGCGTTTCAGGTCAACATCGTATTTGCGGGCCTACTGGTACTGGCATTTCTAGGCATCGTGCTCTATGCCGGCACAGCAGTAATCGAAAAGCGCTTTACTGGCTGGGCCTTCCGCGGCCAGAATCGATAATTCAATGTCGGACGCCCCCCGCAATCCCTATGAAGATGACATCGTCATCTCTTGGCCAGAGCTGCATCGGGATGCCCGCTACCTCTCTGAAGTCCTGCATTCCATTAAACCCTGGAAGGGCATCATTGCGGTTACCCGCGGCGGCCTAGTTCCTGCCGCATTGATTGCCCGTGAGTTGGATATTCGCCTCATTGATACCGTCTGCGTAGTGAGCTACGGCGCATCGGGTGGCGCAGCGGAGCAGATTCAGGGCAGCCTGCAGGTGCTTAAGGGCGTATCCGGTGATGGCGATGGCTTTCTCATGGTCGATGACCTTGTGGATACGGGAAAAACCGCACGCATGGTCCGCTCGATGCTGCCCAAGGCCCACTTTGCAACGCTGTATGCCAAGCCTGCCGGCCGCCCGATCGTGGATACCTTTGTCAAAGAGTTCAAACAGACCAAGTGGATCTTTTTCCCCTGGGACATCGATTACAAATTCTCAACCCCAGTGAAAGACCGTAAGGCCCCCGCCCCCCAGTAAATCCGTCTGGCTTAATGCGCGGTCAGGCAGCCCTTGGTTTCAATAAAACTAATAATCTCAGCTAGCCCATCACGGGTCTTTAAGTTGGTCATGACCCATGGCCGGCTTGGCCGCATGGCGGCCGTATCTCGTCGCATGACATCAAGATTTGCTCCCACATGGGGTGCGAGGTCCGATTTATTAATCACAAAAAGATCGCTGCGCGTAATGCCTGGCCCGCCTTTGCGGGGGATTTTTTCTCCGCCGGCAACATCGATGACATAAATCGTTAGATCAGAGAGCTCGGGACTAAAGGTGGCTGCTAGATTATCGCCACCCGATTCGATAAAGATCACATCCAGCCCGGGAAAGCGCTGCTGCATGCGCGCCACCGCCTCTAAATTGATGGATGCATCCTCACGAATTGCAGTGTGCGGGCAGCCGCCTGTCTCCACACCCATGATGCGCTCTGCCGCAAGCGCCTCGGAGGCCACCAGAATACGTTCATCCTCTTTGGTGAAGATGTCGTTGGTGACTACGGCCAATTCGTATCGATCGCGCATGGATTTGCAGAGCACCTCAATTAGGGTGGTCTTACCGGACCCCACCGGCCCACCGACTCCGACACGCAGCGGTCCCGCGGCCTTGGTGGTCTGTTGTGCTTGTGACATCTTGGACTCCCCCTGCTTTAGCTTCTGAATAACCGACTGTACTGGGTCTCGTGCCGGGCCGAGGCAATCGCAAGCCCGAAAAGCGCCGAGCCCATACGGCTTAAATCCAGGCCCTGCGCTGTTTGAATCGCTGCCTGCAATTCAGCATGAAGTCCCTGCAGTAGCCGCTGGCCATCGGTCTGACCCAGCGGCACATGTTTGATGGCGGTGAGTACCTGATTTTCACACCATGACCATGCAAAGCTTGCCATTCCAATGGACTCATCTAATCCTGTGCTGGCGCATAGGCCCGCATGGGCGGCAGGATAGGTCCAGGGCCGAGTCAGTGTGATCTCAGATAAACACGCTGCGCCATCCCAAATTGAAAACAAGCGGGCCAAAGACTGGCCCATCTGCGCAGTCTCCTGACGAAGCTCTGCAGTTTCTTTGAGCGCATAGATTCGAGTATTTAAGCTTGCCAACTCTTCAAAATGATTAGCAGCCACTGCCTGATAGCAGGACTTCCAGAGCACCAATTCCTGGCGGCCAAGACTAAAGTGCAGCATGTCGGTAATCCATGACTGGGTAGAGTCATAGTCAGAGACGGTACCTTCCTCGATGGCCCACTCCAGGCCTTGCGAGTAAGCAAAGCCTCCAATCGGCAAAGCAGGGCTTGAGAGCTGCAGCGCAGTGAGCAGGCTCTTGGCGCGATCGTGATCAGCGGGCATGCGCTGCCCGCGAGAGTGCCTCACCGATATTGCCAAATGTTCGATCTTCCTCATCGAGCTCACCAGGATGATGATGATCATGGTGATGGGCGCCGTGGTAAGCACCCCGCTCGGGCTCAAACGCCCGATGGACCGTACTGACAATCCCGCCAAGATGGCGGGCCAGATCGGCCAGCACGGGATCTGGCTCAATGTAGATGGCATCTGTTGTCAGCATGGCAGGTGCATGACGATTCGCCAGGTGATAGGTCAGCCGCATCAATTCAAAAGCGCTCTGTGCCCGAATCTCAAGGATCTCTTCAAGGGCGCTGGCTACCTTGACCTGCTGGCCATCTTCGGTGCTCAGCACATCCCCCGATTGCATAGGCTCACCCCGCGGCAATACGATCGCGGCAGGCTCACCGGTATCGAGCATCACCGCGAGCCGGGATCGCTGCCGCTCCTGCCAGGTGAGCTCCACTGTCATCGGCACTGATCGGCCATCGGCTGCCCCAAGATTGCGGATGAGTTCTATTGCCATACCGGGGTACTAAAACAAGAAATATCGTTGGGCCATTGGCAAAACCCGCGCAGGCTCACAATCCAGCAGCTTGCCATCGGCGTAGACCTTGTAATTCTCTGGGCTAACGGTAATTTTTGGTGTGGCGTCATTAAGCTTCATGTCAGCCTTGCGAATGGCTCTGATGCCCGATACCGCAGGCGTGAGCTTGGCAAGGCCCAGGCGGTCTGCGATGCCATCAGCGACCGCAGACTGCGAGAGAAAAGTCATCGAGGTCGCCCCGATTGCAGAATGCGCTGCGCCAAACTGCGGCCGATAATGCACTGGCTGTGGTGTCGGAATCGAGGCATTTGGATCCCCCATCACCGCCATGGCAATCATGCCGCCTTTCAAAATCGAGAATGGCTTGATTCCAAAGTAGGCTGGCTTCCAGATCACCAGATCGGCCCATTTGCCGACTTCAATGGAGCCGACCTCGTGTGCGATTCCATGTGTCAGGGCGGGATTGATGGTGTACTTGGCCACATAGCGCTTGATCCGATTGTTATCGTGCGTTTTGGGGTCCGACAGCCCCCCGCTACTTAAGGCGCCAAACTGGCTTTTCATCTTATGCGCAGTCTGCCAGGTGCGAATAATCACCTCGCCCACCCGGCCCATGGCTTGGCTATCTGAGCTGATCATGGAAAAAGCACCCATGTCGTGCAAGAGATCCTCTGCGGCGATGGTCTCTTTCCGAATACGGCTTTCTGCGAACGCAATGTCCTCTGCGATCGCTGCGTCCAGGTGATGGCAGACCATCAGCATGTCTAGGTGCTCATCAATCGTATTGACGGTATAAGGCCGCGTGGGATTAGTGGAAGACGGCAGCACATTTTGTTCTGCACAGACCCGAATAATGTCGGGCGCATGGCCGCCGCCAGCGCCCTCGGTGTGATAAGTGTGAATGGTTCTGCCTTTGAAGGCGGCAATGGTGGCCTCCACAAAGCCCGACTCATTTAGCGTATCGGTATGAATGGCCACCTGGGTGTCGGTCTCATCGGCAACCGAAAGACAGTTATCAATTGCAGCCGGCGTGGTGCCCCAGTCTTCGTGGAGCTTTAGGCCGATGGCGCCAGCACGAATCTGCTCGCGCAGCGGCTCTGGCAAGGCCGCATTTCCTTTGCCTAAAAATCCCAGATTCATCGGATAGGAGTCCGAAGCCTGAAGCATTCGGGCAAGATGCCAAGGACCAGGGGTGACGGTCGTGGCAAAGGTGCCCGTTGCCGGTCCGGTACCGCCGCCGATCATGGTGGTGATGCCGCTCGCTAAAGCCTCTTCGATTTGCTGTGGGCAGATAAAGTGAATGTGGGTATCGATTCCGCCCGCCGTAACGATCATGCCCTCGCCCGCAATAATCTCGGTACCCGGGCCGATCACGATGGTGACGCCAGGCTGAATATCCGGGTTGCCGGCCTTGCCAATGCCGCTGATGCGGCCGGCCTTAATTCCGATGTCTGCCTTCACAATGCCCCACCAGTCGATGATGACCGCATTGGTGATCACCGTGTCGGCGCAGTCCTTGCTCATGCGTTGCGACTGGCCCATGCCGTCGCGGATGACTTTTCCGCCACCGAATTTCACCTCTTCGCCATAGACTGTGAAATCCTTTTCAATACAGGCAAATAAGTCGGTATCAGCAAGCCGTATCCGGTCACCAACAGTAGGGCCGAACATTTCGGCGTAGGCGCGGCGAGCGATTTTCATGATGGCAGCTTCCCCATGACCTTGGCCTGAAAGCCGTAAACAATGCGATCACCAGCAAGTGCCACGAGTTCGACTTCGCGCTCCTGTCCGGGCTCAAAACGAATCGCAGTACCTGCGGCGATATTGAGTCGAAATCCGAGTGCGGCAGCCCGATCAAAACGCAGTGACTCGTTGGTCTCGTAAAAATGATAATGCGATCCAACCTGAATCGGCCGATCTCCCGTATTGGCCACTACAAGGGTTTTAGTAGGCCTGCCGACATTTAACTCAATGTCGCCTTGTTCAATCAGCATCTCGCCCGGAATCATTTGTTTCGGCCCCGATATGCAGCAGAGCGATAAAGCGCGATACCGCCCAAGACCAAAATAGCCAGCCAGATCACGAGGCCATCGCCTTCGAAAAAATGCGCTAATGCATGTAACAGGGTATCGCCATGTCCCTCGTGGGCAGCAGCAGACTGGGCAGCAGCCAACAGGATAATCGGGAGAATCAATTTCATGGGGAGTCGCTCCTATTGAATAGGTTGATGAACGGTGACCAGCTTGGTGCCATCGGGGAAAGTCGCCTCTACCTGGATATCCGGGATCATCTCGGCGACCCCTTCCATGACATCGGCACGCCCCAGAATTGTTTTTCCTGCATGCATGAGCTCGGCGACTGTTTTTCCATCGCGAGCACCTTCCATAATGGCGGCGGTAATCAGCGCAGTAGCCTCTGGCACATTGAGTTTTAGCCCGCGAGCTTTACGCCGCTCAGCTAAGAGCGCAGCAGTAAAAATCAGCAGCTTGTCTTTTTCTCTCGGGGTCAAATCCATTGCAATTGATCCTTCTTTAATTTAGGTGGCCCAGATGCGCAGCGGCAAAGCGGCTCTGCCCATCACTTGGGGCCGCAACACTTTCCATGCATGAAGTCGGGCCTGCTGAAGCGCTCGGCCACAGCCGCTGTGTCGGCCTACCAATAGACGGGCCGACAACACCGACCAGGCAATTTCAGGACAGCGACTGCGGATCTCATTTTGCGCTTCTTGCGTCCATTGGTCACCTTCGCGAAGCACCGCCCATATGGTGCTCAATGCGACCTGACCACCGAGCCCAACAGCCGAATGAATGACCGGATCAGAACCTGATAGGCACAGGCGTTCCTCCCACTCCGGTGCGCAGGCCAGTGATAGACGGATTGATTGAGAAAAAATTCCGGATTCAAACCGTTCACCTGAGGCTGTACGCCCAAGCACCACGCCATCCCAGCCGATCATGCGCGATTCTGGTGCAAGGTTGATCTGAATTTGGGAATCGCCCGAGGCGTGATTAAAAACAATCGATTCCTGAGGAAGCCATTCCAAGTCGCCATCGAGATTCATCTCGATGTGCTGTCGGGCAGTCTGGCCCTGTGCTGATCCGTACCACTTGGCCGCTCCGGGGGTGGTGATCACGGCATGGGCTTTATGCTGGACACTGAGATTAATTCGCAAACAATCCCCGCCAGCGATCCCACCCGGCGGGTGTACCACGATGGCGTGGCAGCACTCCTGGCCCTCGGGATACAGGGCCTTTTGGATTCTTAAGGGGCCCAGGTGCTGATTGACGAGAATTGTTCCGCTGTGATTGGCCGAGCTGGCGTCTCGAAAATCCAGTGTGAGCTCTGCTGGCCAGATTTGCGGGGCGGTGTCATGCTCAACCATCGTGCTTGATGTTACCGAGAAATAAAAAACCCCGGCACGATGACCGGGGTTTTTAGGGTTTCTAACCTACGCTGCCATAAGGCAGCAAGCGACTAGAAGGTGTGGCGTGCGCGCAGAACGAAGCCTTGTGAGCTTCCTGCTGCTTCTTGCTCAAACAAGTCAGCGCCCAGGGTGGTGCGCTTGCTCAGGGCATAGTTCACACCAACGGCCCAGCGGGTGTTAGCGTTAGCAGCCTGGCGCTTGTCCTTGGCGTAGCCCACGAGGCCGGTCAGGCCGGGTCTCAGGGGCATGGTGGCGCTATACATCATCATGTCGCGGGATTTTGCACCGGCTGCGGTCTCAGTAACGGCACTGGCGATATTGGCCTTCAGGAAGCCGAGGTCATAGCTTGCGCCAAAACCATTCTGCTTACCGTTGTCCTGAACTTCACCCATCATGTACTGAGCAGTGATCGGACCATTTGCGTAGGTCAGGGTCGTCAGCGTGCGCTCTTGATTGGGAGCAGAAGGAGCAATCAGCGTGGTGTGGTACACCAAACGGAAACCATTGATGGTGGGCGATGTGTAGGAAATCGAACGGTCCATCGAGTCAGCAAAAATCAGACCCTGTGTGCCGCCGGAGTTAGCCATCAGGCCAGCACCGCCGCCGCAACCCCAGGGGTCATAGGCGCAGTTCGACTCTTCAATGATCTTACCGACGTTCACGGTTCCGAAAGCGCCAGAAATGAATACACGTGCAGCGTGCCAGTTCGGGGTTCCGCCAGTTGCGGAGGTCGCACGGTTTGCACCGGTCGAGTCAAAGCGCATCTGGAAGGCGGAGCCAGCCGACATGCCGCCGCCGAGGTCTTCGCTCGAGGTGATGTTGATCGAGTTCAGGCCACCACCGAGGCGGGTAGCGACAGTTGCTTTAGCTCCAGCAGCGCCGGTATCCATCACGCCAGACTGGATCGAGCCGCTGATAGTGACCTGCGCCATCGCGGGCAGAGCAAATGCGCCAGCTACTGCTGCAGCAATTAATTGCTTCTTCATTAAATGTTCTCCTAATTAATTAACCTCACACCCAGACGCCTTGCGGCGGCCAAGCGACTGCTGGGATCAGCCGTCCGGGATATTTTCCCTCGGGGGAGACCCCCCTCTCAAGGCACAAGCCCTTGTAAGTCCTTGATCTATCGGTTTTACCGATGTCCCTGTCGCCCGAAAGCAACACTCCCGATCCAGGCTAGAAAATAGGGACATATAAACTGGCCAATAATGCGGCCATGACCTCGACCCGCCTCTATGGCCGCCTTCTGTCGTATGCCAAGCCTTACTGGCCCGGCTTTGCCCTGGCTGCCCTGGCCATGTTGGTCACCGCCGCTACCGAGACGGCATTTCCAGCCTTACTCAAGCCCCTTTTGGATAACGGCTTTGCCGGAGCGAATTCATTCCAGGTCTGGTGGGTGCCCACCGCAGTGCTGACGATCTTCCTTTTGCGCGGAACCTCCACATTTCTGTCGGTGTACGCCATGAACTGGATCGCAAACAGCGTCCTACGGGATCTTCGGCAGGCAATGTTTAATAAATTACTCACGTTGCCAGCCTCGGCCTTTGATGCCCGCTCCTCGGGCCAGCTGATCTCTCGAGTGATCGCCGAGGTCAACGGCGTGACCAGTGCCGCCACCAATGTCGTCAATACTCTGGTGCGCGACAGCCTCATTCTGATTGGCCTGCTCGGCTGGCTTTTCTGGCTGAACTGGAAGCTCACGCTGGTGGTCATGCTGCTGCTGCCATTTCTGGCGGGCTTAACGCTGGCATTCTCCAAACGGATGCGGCGTGTGAGCCGAGATGCCCTTAAGGCCACGGCCGAGATGACCCGCTCGGTAGAGGAAGTGATTTTCGGCAACCGCGTGATCAAGGTCTTTCAGGGCGATCAGTTCGAGTCGGGCCGATTTAAAAAAGTAAATGCTGAATTCCGTGGCCAGTCGATGCGGCTGGCGATCGCGCAGGCGCTGCAGACGCCGATCAGTCAGCTAATTGCCGCGATCGGTGTTGCGGTAGTGTTGACCATTGCGCTGCTGCAGTCCCGCGCGGGCGAGGCCACCGTGGGGGACTTCATTTCATTTGTTACCGCGATGCTGATGATGTTTGGTCCGCTGCGACACCTAGCCGATATCAACGCTCAGCTTCAGCGGGGGCTGGCCTCAGCCGAGTCTGTTTTTGAGTTGATTGACGAGAAATCTGAGCGCGATACAGGTACGCGCACTGTCGAGCGAGTGCAGGGCGCGATTAATTTTGAACGTGTCTCGCTTGCCTACCCTAGCCGTGAGCGAAAGGTATTAGAGGACTTTTCGACCAGCATTCAGCCGGGTGAGACTGTCGCCTTTGTCGGCCCCTCGGGTGGCGGCAAAACCTCATTGATCAACCTTGTGCCTCGCCTCTACGAGCCAACTAGCGGTAGGGTATTGGTAGATGGTATTCCGATATCGGAGCTCACCCTCCCCAGCCTACGCTCCCAGATTGCTCTGGTCTCGCAAGATGTCGTGCTCTTTAACGATTCCATCCGTAACAACATTGCCTACGGGACTTCTTCAGTAACCGAGGCGGCATTAAGCGCAGCGATCGAAGCTGCCGATTTATTCGAATTTATTGCCGCCCTGCCCGAGGGAGCCGAGACCATAATCGGTGACCGTGGCGTGCGCCTTTCGGGGGGTCAGCGTCAGCGCATTGCGATTGCCCGAGCAGTCTTAAAAAATGCGCCGATTCTCATTCTGGATGAGGCCACCTC
>JBILVT010000007.1:0-34899 GCA_044370275.1 Burkholderiaceae bacterium
GGGGGCAATGGTTGGCTGGCTAACCGCTGGGGCTCAGGCCGGCGTGGTCCTTGCCCTCTTAAGCGCCTATGGCTTAGCAGGCGCGCGGCTGAGCCACCAGCGACTTGCGGCTGTCTGTGGCCTGGCGGTTACGCTCATGCTGGCCAACACACTGCCTGAAAATGAATTTATTGCCAGCAGCATTTCCGATTGGTCAAGAGGCCGCTGGCTTAATCTTCAACTGCTGGCGAATCTATCGGCCGTGATCTGGCCATTCCTTGCCCTGGGCTGGCTACAGCTGGTCTTGTCACGTCGCACGGTTCGGGCCCTTGAGCGGACCTTCGGACGGCAGGCTCCGCCGCCGATATCGGCTGATCGCTCCATATAAAATCCGACCATGTCGTACTACAAAAAACATGTTTTCTTCTGCATCAATCAACGCGAAAACGGCGTAGCCTGCTGCGCCCAGTGTGGCGCTGCTGAACTGCAGGCCTACGCGAAAGAAAAAATCAAGGGCCTAAAGAAAAATGGCCCGGGAAAAATCCGTGTCAATCGCGCCGGCTGCCTCGATCGCTGCGACGAGGGGCCCGTCATGGTGGTCTACCCTGAGGCGGTTTGGTATCGCTATTTCGATCAGCACGATATCGATGAAATCATCGACAGCCACTTACTCCACGATCGCCACGTCGAGCGACTCAAGATTTGAACTCGGCAACCGAGCGCTTTCTGATTGAGGGGCCGGCAGGCGATATTGAAGTCGCGCTGGATCGGCCAGCCCAGGGCCAAGCCATTGCCGGGCTGGCGATGGTGGCCCATCCTCATCCGCTTTTTGGAGGAACGCTGGATAACAAAGTGGTCCAGACCATCGCCCGCGCATTTGTAAGCCAATCGATCGTCGTGTTGCGGCCCAATTTTCGGGGAGTTGAAAAAAGTACTGGCGCCCATGATCACGGAATGGGCGAAGTGGACGATCTCTGGGCAGCCTGGAAATGGTTGATTGAAAAGTTTCCAGGCGTCCGCGGAAAGCGGTGGATAGGCGGCTTCTCATTTGGAGCGGTCATGGCGACGCATATCGCACAGCAGTGGTCTACGCATTCGATCGCGGCTGGCCAGCCGGGGCTCGACCGGGTGATTCTGGTCGGACTTGGGATTGCGCCTGATCGTAGACCCGCTGCGGACCTGGGCCCAACAGCGCGCTTGATTCACGGCGAGCTTGACGAGGTAGTCGCGCTAAAAACAGTTCTCGATTGGGCCGCACCACAGCGGCACCCCATTCTTGTGATGCCAGCAGCTGGACACTTTTTTCATGGCCAGCTGCCATTTCTAAAAGACTGCATCCTGCGATGTCTGCACGACTAAATTCAATAGGCTCTACAATCGCCCCGCTGATTACGGCGGCCCTCTTCATCACACTCAGCCTATCGGCCTCCCCCGGCCATAGCCAGGCCTGGCCAGTGTCACCAAAAATCGCTGCCCCGAGTTGGATGTTGATTGACGCAACAACTGGCCAGACACTCGCGTCTTCAAATCCCGAGAGCCGATTCAGCCCAGCATCGATGGCTAAGATGATGACGGCCTATCTCACCTTCACTGCCCTGCGTGATCGCAAAATCCGGCTGGATCAAAACGTACCCTCACCAGCGGAGGCGGAGGTGCCCCAGGGATCACGCATGTTTTTATTGCCGGGCAAAAATGTCATGGTCAGCGAGCTGCTGCAGGGCATGATCACACTGGGCGCACACGATGCAGCAATTGCGCTGGCAAAGGCTAATGCAAATACAGAAGCCGCGTTCGTAGAGTCGATGAATAAAACCGCGCAACGACTCGGCATGGCCAATACGAGATTTGCTAACTCGACCGGTGTGCCCCACCCCGATAATTACAGTACGGTGGCTGACATGGTGCGTCTGGCCAACAGCCTAGTGCAGGAATTTCCCGAACATCTTCGGGAATTCGGACGTCGTGAATTTACCTACAACAACATTCGGCAAGTCAGCCGCAATCGGCTTCTCTGGCTGGACAACTCGGTCGACGGACTGATGACAGGCCGCAGCGAAACTGAAGGCTTCGCAATTGCCGTCACTGCCCACAGGCCGCAGCCGCTGGGCACGCGTGAACGGCTGCAGCGCCGCTTAATCGCGGTGATCGCGGGGGCAGCCTCCGAGGAGGTACGGGCCCAGGAGGGATTAAAACTTCTAAACTTTGGCTTTCAGCAGTTCGATATCGTGCGGCTTTTTAAGGCCGACGAATCCAGCGAAATGATCCCGGTCTATAAGGGCACTGCCGGATCTGCAAGGCTGCACTTCCCGCGCGATGTGCTGGTGGCAATTCCTCGGGGGAAGGCCGAATCCATTCG
Source organism: Burkholderiaceae bacterium (assembly GCA_044370275.1). Classification (GTDB taxonomy): domain Bacteria; phylum Pseudomonadota; class Gammaproteobacteria; order Burkholderiales; family Burkholderiaceae_A; genus Lacustribacter. The sequence goes on from JBILVT010000007.1 coordinate 2,336, forward strand.
GACCCAGATGGAGCGGCCGACCGCCCTGCTGGCCCCAGTGGCACTGGGCCAGCCTGTTGGCCGACTCAGGATCTGGTACGGTGACACCGAAGTCCATCAGGTACCGATTAGCGCTGCTGAGTCAGTTAAATCAGCCGGCCTGCTCGGCAGAGCAATTGATGCAATGCGGCTTTGGTGGAAGACCCTCTCTTTAACGGGAACACAGTCAACATGATCGACAGCATTCACAGCGACCCTACGGTCTATCTCAACGGCGAGTGGCTGCCGCTTTCCAAGGCGAAGGTCTCCGTGCTCGACCGAGGATTTATTTTCGGCGATGGCATTTACGAGGTTTTACCAGTCTATCGGCGCAAGCCCTTTCGTCTTCAGTCTCACCTCACACGGCTGCAGCGCAGCCTGGCGGCGATTCGCATCCGTCCACCGATGGAGGAGGCGCAATGGGCAACGCTTTTTGATGGACTCATCCAACGCAATGAATCGGATGATCAGTTTCTTTATCTACAAGTCACCCGAGGTGTTGCAAAACGCGATCACGGTTTTCCAAATCCTGAGGTCGAGCCGACTGTGTTTGCGATGTCATCACCCTTTCAGCGGCCGACGGCAACACTGCGTAATTCAGGCGTTGCTGTCGTATCGCTTCCAGATGAGCGGTGGCTACACTGCGATATTAAATCCATCTCGCTGCTGGGCAACGTTTTGGCGCGACAGTCAGCCATTGATCGCGGTGCGCCCGAAGCCGTAATGTTTCGTGACGGATTTCTTACCGAAGGATCCGCAAGCAATATCTGGATGGTCCGCGACGGCGCTTTACATGCACCGCTAAAAAATCATCTCATCCTTGAGGGAATTCGATACGGCCTGCTGCAGGAGTTGGCCGAGCAGCATCAAATTCCGGTCCATATTCGACGCATTCGACAGCAAGAGCTCGCCCAGGCCGATGAGCTCCTGATGACTTCCGCAACCAAAGAAGTGCTGCCCATCGTTACGCTGGATCAACGGCCTGTTGGCCAGGGACCGCACGCAGGCAAGCCCGGGCCCATCTACACCAAAATCCGCCAGGCCTACGATCAGCTAATTGACGCACTCTAAACACTTCAACAATGCGACAGTCTGAAGAATCCCTAATTCGTTATCCCTGCAGCTTTCCCATCAAGATAATGGGGCCCTGCATTGATGGCTTCGCTGAATCCATTTGTGAGGTCGTGCGGTCCCACGCGCCCGACTTTGATCCTGGCTTGCTCGAGATGCGGCCCAGCCGCAACGGCAATTATCTCGGCCTGACCGTGACCATCAATGCGCAATCCCGTGAACAGCTTGACCGACTCTATCAGGCCCTGACTCATCATCCGATGGTCAAGGTTGTGCTGTAGGAGCCCAATGGCTGCGCCGATGTTGCGCCGATGTTTTCGCGCGGCCGACTACGGCTCCATTCTGCAGGCAATGCGGGATTTCACGGCCGCGCGGGATGAAACCACCGAGGATCAACTCTGGCAGGTCGAACACACTGCGGTGTTCACACTCGGTCAAGCTGGCCAGCCCCATCATGTTTTAGATGCGGGCACGATTCCGGTCGTTCGAACCGAGCGTGGCGGTCAGGTCACATTCCACGGCCCAGGCCAGGCCGTAATCTATTCCCTGATTGATTTGCGGCGTCGTGGAATTTTCGTACGAGATATGGTGAATCTTCTGGAGCAGGCCATGATTGATACGCTGGCATATTTCGGGATTGCAGATGCCCACCGAAAATCCGGAGCGCCTGGCGTTTACGTTGCCCATGGCAATGAGCTGGCGAAAATTGGGGCAGTTGGGCTGAAGGTGTCACGGGGCCGTTGCACCCACGGCATTGCTCTGAATGTCGACATGGATCTACAGCCTTTTCGCCGTATCAATCCCTGCGGCATGGCCGGCCTTAAGACAGTTGACATGGCTACAATGGGGGCTCGCGCCGACTGGCAATCCGTTGCCGATGTGCTGTGCAGTCGTATCGAGAAAACGCTACCTCAAATCCTGCTGATGCCATCGTGAGCACCTACGACCCAACAAAAAAACAAAAGGGCGCTGAGAAGACCTCCCGTATTCCGATTAAGGTCGTAGCGGCAGCGCCCTTGCCCAAGCCGGATTGGATCCGCGTCAAAGCCGCTAGTGCCAGCACGCGCTTTTTAGAAATCAAAAATATCCTGCGCGAGCACAATCTTTACACAGTCTGCGAGGAGGCCTCCTGCCCCAATATCGGGGAATGTTTCGGCAAGGGCACCGCCACCTTCATGATCATGGGCGATAAGTGCACACGCCGCTGCCCATTTTGCGATGTTGGCCATGGACGGCCGGATCCGCTTGATGTTCATGAGCCTAAAAATCTTGCCAAGACCATCGCCGCGCTAAAGCTTCGCTATGTCGTGATCACCAGCGTGGATCGCGACGATCTCCGTGATGGGGGTGCCCTGCATTTTGTGGAATGCATTCAAGAGGTGCGCCGGCAGTCGCCACAGACCCAGATTGAAGTCCTCGTGCCCGATTTTCGTGGCCGCCTTGAACGGGCCCTTGAGATTTTGAAAGCTGCCCCGCCTGATGTCATGAATCACAATCTTGAGACCGTTCCGCGACTGTACAAAGAAGCTCGGCCAGGATCTGATTATCAACACTCGCTGACCCTACTAAAACGGTTTAAGGAAGAAGTGCCAGGCATTCCCACTAAGAGCGGCCTGATGGTGGGCCTGGGAGAGACTGACGAAGAGATTCTTGATGTCATGCGCGATATGCGGGCCCACGATATCGATATGCTCACCATCGGCCAGTATCTCGCGCCCTCAATCAGCCATCTGCCAGTTCGTCGTTATGTGCACCCCGACACCTTCAAGATGTTCGAGGGCCAGGCCAAAGACATGGGCTTTACCCATGCAGCCGTCGGGGCCCTGGTGCGATCGTCCTATCATGCCGACCAGCAGGCCCATCAGGCAGGATTTTTTCAGCCGGCTTAGCCTAGCTCGCGTGAAATGATTTTTCGAAGTTCAGAAAAATTAGGCTCACCGACGTAACGCTTAATAATTTTTCCGTCTCGATCCACTAGAAATGTGGTGGGTGTTACAGCGACATCTCCATAGGCCTTGGCCCAAGCGCCATCTTGATCATGAATTACAAGAAAAGGTAGGCCCCGATCCCGAACAAAGCCCACAATATAGTCGGCCCGGTCATAACTCATGGCCACAGCAATAGTCTGATAGCCGCGAGCTTGAAATTCCTGATGTACCGCAGCGAGATCTGGCATTTCTTTGACACAGGTAACACAGCTTGTCGCCCAGAAATTCACAAGATAAGGCCGGCCCTTGAGGGACTCAGGGCCCACGACTTCTCCTGCGATCGTTTTGCCACTGAGAGACGGGGCAGGCTGCGCCCGAAGCATGATGGCCGCGCCGATCGCAATTGCGAGCAGGATGAGTAGCGCTGCCAGCAGCGGAAGCCTCGACTTTTTCGCTGACGTAGACGGAAATGCTTGGGGATGTGTTTTCATGAGTGGCATTATAAAAACATGAGCACCGTTGATCTCCACATTGAAGGCATGACCTGCAGCGCCTGCTCGAGTCGTATCGAGCGCGTGCTGTCCCGACTTCCGGGCGTCACGGCCGAGGTCAGCCTGCTTGAACATCGGGCCCGAATCACTGGCCTGTCGCCTGATGATGCAATCGCCGCAGTGCGCAGGGCCGGCTACGATGCGCGGCCATTGGGCCCGAGCCACACCAGCCCGAGAAGGCGCATCGGGCCGCATCCATCGGATCAAGATCAGACCCCACGAGGTATCGAAGCATTCCGCCTGATATTTTCGTTAGCGGCCCTGGCCGTCATGCTCATTGAGATGGCCGTCATGCTCAGTGGTCAGCCTGGCTGGGTGCCGACGCCGGTGCAGTTTGTATTGGCACTGGTGATGCAGACTGTTGTGGCATGGCCGTTTTATCAGAGCGCACTTCGGGCGGCCCGCGGGGGCAGCGCAAACATGGAAACCCTGATCAGTATCGGCTCGCTGGCGGCTTTTTTCGGATCAGTTTGGGTAATGACCGGCGGAATGGGTCAAGCGCAGAGCCATGGAGCACTGTATTTCGAGACCTCGGTCATCGTGATTGCCATGGTTCGAATCGGCAAAGCACTTGAGCAGCGGGCTCGAGGCCAGGCCCTGTCAGCCATTGAAAAACTCACGCGCCTCGACACAGCTGAGATTGCAGTACGAGAGCCCGAGACTGGCCAGTGGGTCCAGATGCCCCCCGAATCAATCGGCCAAGGCCGACAGATTCGGCTAGCGCCCAATCAGCCCATCAGCCTTGATGCAGTCATCACCGAGGGTGATACCGAAGTTGATGAGAGCAGCATGACCGGTGAAAGCATGCCGGTAGTGAAACATGTCGGTGATGCGATTTACGCCGGATGCACCAACCTGACCGGCACAATCACGGCAACCGTCAGCTGCGATTTTTCGCAATCCCGCCGGGCGCAACTCGGAGAGAAAATGCTCTCTGCTTTGGCCTCACGCGCCCCGATTGGTGCGCTGGCAGACCGCATTGCTGCGGGTTTTGTTCCGGCGGTGCTCGTCTTGGCAGCCCTCACCTTTCTGGGCCATTTATTTTTCGAACGGCCCACCTCAATTGCCATCAGCAACGCGATCGCAGTCCTGGTCGTCGCCTGCCCGTGCGCACTCGGATTGGCCACGCCCGCCGCTATCGCTGCAGGATTGGCCAGAGCAGCGCAGATGGGATGGTTTTTTCAAAATGCGCGGGCCCTGCAACAGGCATCTCGAATACATCGGGTCGTTTTCGATAAAACAGGAACGCTTACCTCGGGCCGGCCCTTCCTGATTGGCTTTGTGGACTCGGAGTCAGAGACTCTTTTGGCCCTGGACACACAGGAAAAACCCTGGCCAGGCTGGCTTGCGGCGGCCTGCGCTGCCGAGCAAGGCATTGAACATCCGCTTGCCGGCGGCCTTTTATCGTATGCGGCTGGCCGTCCCATGCCAAGCTGCAGTGATGTGCTTTACATTGCAGGAGGCGGGGTCAGCGCGCGTTTAGAGAGCGGGCCTTTTATGGGGAAGCTGATTCGAGTCGGCAATTCCTCGTGGATTTCACCATCCACCACGCCGCAGTCAGTCCTTGATCGCCACACCGATGTCAGCGCAGTCGATGTCGCGATTGATGACCACTGGGTCGGCCGAATCTGGATGAGCGATCGGCCCCGACACGATGCTGCAGATGGGCTTGCCAGTTTAGAGAGAATGGGAATTCAGGTCTCAATCATGAGCGGTGATCGAGAAGCGGCCGTACAACGCATCGCCAGGAGTCTTGGCGGAATTGAGTTTCTTGCCCAGCTGGGGCCGGAAGAAAAAGCTGACCGGCTTGACGCCTGGCAAAAATCAGGTGCTGGCGTAGCCATGGTTGGCGATGGACTCAACGACGCATCGGCCATGGCCCATGCTGACCTGGGAATTGCCATGGCATCCGGAGCAACACTGACGGTCAAAAGCGCTGATTTAACACTGTCAACTGCCACACCAATTCGTGACTGTGCGGCTAGCCTCGCGCTTGCGAAAGATGTACTACGCCGAGTGAAAGAAAACTTAGCGTTTGCTTTTATCTTTAATGTCGCTGCTATTCCAATGGCCGCCCTCGGCATGCTCTCACCAGTCATCGCAGGTAGCGCGATGGCCTTGAGCTCAGCGGCCGTGATTAGCAATGCAGTCCGGCTACTGAGATGGAAAAGACCGGCTTTTATATCTCGATCTGGAGCGGGAGTTACAGATGACTGAATTTCGAGTTGATGGAATGACCTGTGGCGGCTGCGAGCAGTCCGTGAAAAAAATAATTCTCAGCATCGATGGCGTGGATCAGACCGAAGTGAACAGATCCGAGGGCGTTGCCCGGGTCATCTGGCGGCACACACTTTCCGCCGATCAGCGAGAGGTCGCAATCCGTCAGATTAGCGATTCGGTTAGTGCGGCGGGATTTGACTGCGCAGTCCGCTAACGAATCGGTGTTACCACCGCACCGGTCTCGGCGGCGGGCGCCGCTGGGCTAGACGCTGCAGGCGAGGCCGAGAGTGGCCGTGCCGAGGGTGGCGGAGCACTAACGGGTGCCGTATTTCTAGCACCGCCGGTCTGCAGCTGAATTCTTGCCAGCTCCTCTTCGGAAATTACTTCGAATGCACGAATCACTCGTCGGACTCCGGTTACACGCGACGCAATATCGGTCGCCCGCTTAGCCTCGCGTTCGGTAACCACTCCCATCAGGTAGACCGTGCTGGCATCGGTATAGACCTTAATTACGTTTGCCTGGACATCTTTTGCCTCAAGAAATGAGGCCTTGACGCGTGCAGTGAGCACCGTGTCCACGCCAAAGGCGCGCACCGAGGGTGCCGGCCCGATCGCTACCTCGTTGATCACCGAGCGGACATTGTCTATGGACTGCACAAGCTTTGCAGCCTCAGTGCGGGCCTGCTCGTTCGGGACATAGCCCGTCAGTAACGCAATACGATTAAAGCTCGTGACAGTTAACGAAATCTGTTCGGATTTAAATTGCTCACGAAACCGATTAAATGCCTTGAGTTCGATGGCCTGATCCTCGGTCTGGGCGCCAGTCGTCCGGCGATCCGAAATCGACAGGGCGCCTGCCACCATGCCCGTTGCAACTACCGGAAAGCAGCCCGTCAACAGCATTGTGCTCGACACCAAAGCTGCGGCAATGAAGGTGGTCCGAACAACAGTTGAAGCAGGAAGTTTTAAGCCCATACGATCTCCTCAGAACATCGACAATGATTATAGGGGGCCCGAAACTCCAAATGCACCCTTAATCCATCCGACCTGCTCGCCGTCAAGGGCAACGACATCAAAACGGCTGGCAGGCTCAGCACCACGAAACTGCCGCCGCATCCAACAGGCGGCGGCGTAAATCAGTCGCTGCTGCTTAGCAGCCGTAATCGATGATGCCGCGCCCCCGTAGCGTGAGGGACTTCGAAATCGAACCTCGACAAACACAATCGTCTCGTGATCCTGCATGATGAGATCGAGCTCACCAACACGAAACCGGACATTGCGGGCCAGAAGTTTTAATCCGCTGTCCCGCAGCAGATCAAGGGCCCGCTGCTCAGCCACGCGGCCACGGCGCTGCCGTTCGCCGGACGGCATTTGTGGGCGAGAATGCAGGGATGCAGCGATCTTCATTTCCGCCGGGATTGTATGTAGCGGCCACGCCAATCGGCCATCTGTCCGATATCTCCGAACGGGTCCGACAGGCCCTCACGGAATGCGACCTGCTGTATGCGGAAGATACCCGCCGGGCCCAAGCGTTGCTGACTGCCCTGGGACTACATCGGCCGAAATCAAGTATTCGTGCACTGCATGGTCACAATGAAAAGGCTGCACTGCATACCGCGCTCAGAGAGCTCGGTGCAGAGAAATCAATCGTCTTGATTTCTGATGCGGGAACACCGGCCATCTCTGACCCCGGCAGCTTTCTCGTGCGGGCCGCATGGGAATCGGGTATGCGCGTTGTCGCACTACCCGGCCCAAGTGCAGTCATCAGCGCTTTAAGTATTTCCGGCTTTGTCCGTTGGCCGATGAGCTTCTGGGGGTTCGCACCGACCAAGGCTGGCGCCCGCCGCAGCTGGCTATCACAGATCCTCGAAGTGCGTGGAATTGCGGTGATATTTGAGGCGCCCCATCGGGCGGCCTCTTGTCTTGCCGACTGCGCAACAGTCTTCGGGCCCGAGACCCCCATGCTGCACGCCCGCGAAATGACCAAGCAGTTTGAGACTCTACTGCGCGGAACCATTGCTGTAGTAGCAGTACAACTCGAAGCCCTGCAGCAGCAAGACCCAGGCGCATCCAAAGGCGAGCTGGTCTGGGTCTTTGATCTGGGTGATCGGCCGCCTCAAAGCCAAGGCGAGGCACCGTTAAAGGAGTGGGCGAAAATTCTTTGCGACGAGATGACCCCCGCACGCGCCGCTAAATGCCTGATGAAACTTGCCCATGTCTCGCGTGAATTGGCCTACCAGGCCGTGCTTGATGCACAAAAATCCTAACGCCGGATCTTGCGCTCCTGGGCAATCAGAAAATCAACAATTTGCAGCGCACGCGTGTGGCTGCCACCGACCATTGCGGGCGACGTGACATAGCGGCCATTAATGCCAAAGGTCGGCACTCCCTCAACACGATAGCCAGCGACCAGAGCATTGGCACGTTTTTGTTGGGTCTGCACACCAAACGAGTTCCATGCGGCCTCAAACTTCGGGAGATCCAGCCCCTGACGCTTTGCCCAGTCAAGGACCTCGGGCAGACCCGTTAACGGATTATTCCGTTGATGAATCTCTTCAAAGACCCTCGCCGTAAGGGCTTCCGCGCGACCGAGGGCTTCCAGAGTGTAGAAAATTTTCTGATGGGTATCGCCTCGAAACGCGACATGAATCCGCTTAAAAGCAACATCCGGGCCGAGCGCGGGCTTCCAGCGGGCAAGATGCGGCTCCAAGTGATAGCAATGCGGACATGCGTACCAAAAAAATTCAAGGACTTCGATTTTTCCTGGGCTTGATGTAGGCACCGCCTCGCGAAGCATCCGATAGTCAATACCCTCATCGGGGGCCGCCTGGGCAAAGGCTCGTGGAATGCCCGCCGCAACAAAAGCAGAGGCAAGTGCAGCCGCCTGAGTAAATGTTCTTCGATTCATCGTCTTTTTTCCTAACGCATATTGACGCGGATCACAGTAGAGTCGATTCCGTTTTCCAGCACTCGCACCCTCGCCTTATTCAGATCCTCCAGCGACCCGTAGGGCCCGAGTCGAACCCGATGCAGTGTCTGGCCATCTTTTTCAGCATTGCTCACACGGGCCTCAAATCCAAGAATTGCCATCCGTGCTCGCATTTGCTCGGCGTCCTCGATTGCCCGAAAGGCCCCAACCTGAATCAGATAGGCCAAGCCCGTGGGCGAGACAGTTTTTGATTCGATGCCCGCTTCGGCAGCCGATTCGACTTCGCCTGAGTCTTTTGCATTCAGACCCTTATTCGGGTCAATTGGTTCCTCAGACTCAGCACGCTGGGCTGCGGCCTTCGCCTTATCAGCGCCACGGGTGCCAACGCGATCCACAAATGGCAGCGGCGACTGCGTGATGTAAAGCGCAATCAGCGCGGACGCTACCAGTCCGGTAGCCAGGCCGGTCATAAACGGGCTTAAACGAAATCCGCTTTTCTTTGGCTGACGTAATCTTGAATTCGGGACCGCACTCGGACGCATGGAAAAAGACTCTACCACTACATCCTTATGGGTGCTGAGACGCCAAGAAGGCCCAATCCGAGCCGCAGCACTTGACCAGTAGCCGCCACCAATAAAAGCCGAGCCTCACGCAGCGCCGGATCATCCACCAGCACCCGTTCGCTATTGTAAAAGCCGTGAAAATCTCCAGCTAAGTCGCGCAGATAAAAGGCCATCAAGTGCGGAGAGAGTTCCTGCGCGCAGTAACGAATCACGTCAGGAAATTCCGATAATCGATTGAGTAGACCCTGCTCTTTCGGCGCATCGAGCCGGCTTAAAACCTCTTGCTCCCGGTCACCAGTCCGGCCAAGGACGATGCTGAAAACCTGATCAAAATCGGTCTGGGCCTGCTGAAGCACACTGCAGCATCGGGCATGCGCATACTGGACGTAGTAAACCGGATTGTCCTCTGAGCGCGAAAGCGCGAGATCAACATCGAAAACAAATTCGCTATCGGCTTTTCGCGAGACCAGAAAAAATCGTACTGCATCCCGCCCGCGCTGCTCGTCGACTGCGATCGGCTGATCAAGTGGATTGTCAATTTCACCGGACCATGTAATCAAATCCCGCAGCGTTACATAACTACCGGCGCGTTTTGAGATCTTGACCTCCTGGCCGCCGCGCATCACGGTCACCATCTTATGCAACACGTAATCCGGAAAACCCTGGGTAATTCCCATTCCCAGGGCCTGCAATCCGGCCCGAACACGGGCAATTGTGCCGTGATGATCGGAGCCCTGAATGTTGATCGCACGAGAAAAGCCCCGCTCCCACTTAGTGACGTGATAAGCAACATCGGGAACAAAATAGGTATAGCTTCCATCAGATTTGCGCATCACCCGATCTTTGTCGTCGCCAAAAGATGTCGATCGAAGCCAGAGGGCGCCCTCATGCGTATAGGTGTGGCCACTGGCCACCAAGGCAGACACTGCCGTATCCACACGGCCATCGGCATACAGCGATGACTCTAGGTAGTAACGATCAAACGCGACACCAAAGGCCCGCAGATCCAGGTCCTGCTCATGCCGAAGATAGGTCACCGCAAATCGGCGTATCGCATCAAGCTGCTCGAGATCACCCGACGAGGTGACAGGCTCTCCATCAAATGCGGAGACTGTCTTTTTTTGGCAATAGGCCTGTGCGATGTCATCAATGTAAGCGCCGCGATAGCCATCCGCAGGGAAGGCCGGATCATCATGGGCGATGCCGCGGGCGCGGGCCTGTACCGAGATGGCCAGGTTATGAATTTGGGCGCCTGCATCGTTGTAATAAAACTCCCGCGAGACTCGATAGCCGCTGGCCGCAAGCATACCGGCCAGCGAATCTCCAAGTGCAGCCTGCCGGCCATGGCCCACATGCAAGGGACCCGTCGGATTGGCCGACACGAACTCGATTAAGACATGGGGCCCATCCGCATCACTTGGCACGAATCCAAAAGACCGCGGACTTCGGGCGATCTCAGTCAGCACTGAGGCGCGGGCGGCGGGCCGCAGCCGCAAATTGATAAAGCCGGGGCCTGCAACAGAAATTTCTTCGCAGACCGCCTGTAACTGAGCATCGGCCCGCAGGCTGTCTGCGATTGCCTGGCCAATTTTCGCGGGCGGCATGGCCAGAGGCTTTGCAAGACGCAGGGCGATATTGCTTGCAATGTCGCCGTGTTCGGCCTGACGGGGCTTATCAAGGCTCTCCATGACCATGGCCTGATCAAGCTCAAGCGGCCGGTCAAGGCTCTTCGCCAGCCGATTAAGGCTTTCTAGCAGGGCGGCTACAAGTTGTTCGCGTTGAGACTTGAGCATTCAGATTCAGGGTGGCGCGTCTGGCAGGAATCGAACCTGCGACCCTTGCCTTCGGAGGGCAATACTCTATCCACTGAGCTACAGACGCCAAGACTGGGCCCTGAATTCAGGGAAACTCCGCTAACTCAGGGCAACAAAGCCCACGATTCTACCTGTTGAAGGATTTTTGTTGCACTGCAGTATGATTGGGCCAGAGCTTGTTCTTCAAATGTCGTCCCCGAATAGAAAAATCACGACACACTCCGAACAACATCCCGCCTCTGCAGATACCCACTCATTAGGCCTGACGTGACCACGATCAATGAGCCCCGAAAAATAAAAACCTGAATAAAGGGCAGCCTCGATTTGATAACGCATAAGACATAGATCAACTGTGCCGAACCGCTTCAAAAAAAATCGAGCGATCCTGACTGTCAATATTGGCTCGTCATCGCTAAAGTTCGCGCTTCATCCAATCGGCCCTGATTCGGCAGGCGATCGGATCGGCCGCGCCACATTTTCGGGCAGCGTCCAGGGCCTTGAGCCGGGCGGAACAATATCTCTTAAACACTCTGGCCAGACGAGCCAAGAGAGCACTTCAGTCCTGCAAGAACCCCACGAAGATGGTCTCCAGGCTGCGCTGCGCATCCTTAAGGGCCTCATTAAAAGTCATGACCACGGCATGACGATTGCTGCCGTGGCCCACCGCGTTGTCCACGGAGGAGATCAATTCTCAGAACCGGTGGTGGTGACTGCCGAAATTCTGGAGTCACTTCACAGACTCGATCCTTTGGCACCGCTACACCAGCCCCACAATCTGCGAGGCATTAAAACATTTTCTCAATACTTTCCTGACGTGCCGCAAGTGGCATGCTTTGATACCGCCTTTCACGCAGACATTACCCCAATTGAACGGACTTTTCCGCTCACCCAGGCGCTTTACGCACAAGGGGTCAAGCGTTATGGATTTCATGGGCTCTCGTATCACTACATCTCCACTCGGCTGATGCGACAAAGCCCAACGGCGGGTAAACGGTTGCTGATGGCCCATCTTGGAAATGGGTCGAGTCTGTGTGCCTGTGTAGGCGGAAAGAGTTTTTCAACCACGATGGGATTTTCTGCAATCGGCGGCCTCATGATGGGCACACGCTGTGGCGATCTTGACCCTGGTGTGGTGCTCTATCTAGTGCAGCAGGGAATGAAGGCCAAGGATTTGGAAAACTTGTTTTACCGTGAGTCTGGCTTAAAGGGCCTTTCAGGCCTATCGGCCGACATGCGAACGCTGCGGCAAAGTAGCGATGCGCGGGCAGCATTTGCGATTCAGGTTTATACCCGCCGGGTGATTCGCGAAGCGGGGGGCTTGATCGCCGCCATGGGTGGTGTCGATGCGATCGCTTTTGCGGGCGGTATCGGTGAAAACGACAAGATGCTTCGACATGATCTCTGTCGTGGGATGGAGTTTCTGGGAATTGAGTTGGACACCGCTACCAATCAGGCGGCATCAAATCAGCAAATCACGCCAATTCATCGGCCAGGCAGTAAAGTTGAAGTCTGGGTGGTGCCCACGGATGAAGGCCTGATTGCTGCTGAAGAAGCGCTGGCGCTACTCTAGCCCCCATGTCGCTGATTGTTTTATCGGATAGCTGTCTTGCTTTTGGCCATGTGGACCTGCTCTCGCATACAGACTTCTCTTTGGCTGAGGGCGAACGCATTGGCCTGATCGGCCGCAATGGCACGGGGAAATCCTCGCTTTTAAAAATTCTTGGGGGAACGCAGAACGCAGATTCTGGCACGCTGCAGCTGCGTCAAAGCCTGCGCATTGCGGTGGTGGCACAAGAACCCCTGCTTGATTCCAACAGCACCATCTTTGATCAGGTGGCAATTGGACTTACCGAGGCCGTGGAACTACGCAAAGAGTTTGAGCAGCTCAATCATGAGCGTGACGCAGAACGCTTTGATGCGATTTCTGCACGTTTGGACGCCATCGGTGGCTGGACATGGGAACAGCGGGTGGATGAAGTCCTGCATCGCCTACGGCTTGACCCCAAGGCGATGGTTGCCAGTCTTTCCGGCGGCAATAAAAAACGCGCGGCACTGGCCCAGGCCTTGGTCGCCATGCCTGATGTACTGCTCTTAGATGAGCCGACCAACCATCTGGATATCGATTCAATCCTCTGGCTGGAAGAGCTGCTATTGGCATTTCGAGGTGCCGTGGTGTTTGTGACTCATGACCGTGCATTTCTAAACAATGTCTGCACCGCTATCGTTGAACTTGATCGTGGTGAGCTGAAACGCTACCCCGGAAACTTTTCTAGCTATCAGGCGCAGAAAGAAGAGGAACTTGCCGCCCAGGCCAAGGCCTTTGCGCGGGCCGATAAGCTGCTGGCCCAAGAAGAGGTCTGGATTCGCAAAGGGGTGGAGGCCCGCCGCACCCGCAGCGTGAGCCGTATTACCCGACTGGAAAAGCTGCGCCTAGCGCGTGCACAGCGGCGCGAAGTGATGGGCAACATCAATTTGAGTATCGCGAGCAGTGAACGCAGCGGCAAGGTCGTAGCCGAGCTCACAGATGTGTGCAAATCATTTGATCGGCCGGTGATTCGGAATTTTTTCGCAACGATTCTGCGGGGGGACAAGATCGGATTGATCGGCCCCAATGGCGCAGGCAAGACCACACTCTTAAAAATAATTCTGGGGATAATTGCACCGGATCGCGGTACCGTAAAACTGGGTACCAAGCTTGAGGTTGCCTACTTTGATCAGATGCGGGAGGCCCTTAATTTAGATGCCACACTGGAAGACTTTATCAGCCCCGGCAGCGAGTGGGTCGAGATCAACGGTGATCGCAAACATGTAAAGAGCTATCTTGGGGATTTTCTGTTTGCTCCAGAGCGCGCCCACTCGCCGATTAGGAGTCTTTCGGGGGGCGAGCGCAATCGGCTCTTGCTGGCACGTCTGTTTGCACGACCAGCCAATGTGCTGGTGTTAGATGAACCCACCAATGATCTGGATGTTGAAACCCTGGATCTATTAGAAGAGCTGCTGCAGAACTATTCCGGCACTGTATTTCTGGTGAGCCATGATCGGGCATTTCTGGATCAGGTGGTGACCAGCACGATTGCCTATGAAGGCGATGCGACGTGGCGTCAGTATGTGGGTGGCTATGAAGATTGGGTTCGGCAGCGGCCCGCCGGCCTGACGCAAGATTCCGAGGCACTGAAAAAGGCGGTTCTGCCCGCAGCGAGGCAGGTTTTGGCAAATACCACGCCCACCAAGGTACTAAAACTCAACTCAAAGGAAAAACAAGAGCTCGCTGCCATTCCCGATCAGATCACGGCGCTTGAAAAAGAGCAGGCTGAAATTAGTGCGCAGCTAGCGGACCCCGAGACCTATAAAACCGATGGATCCAGGGTTGCCCAGCTTCGGGCCCGATTTACCGAAATTGATTCGCTCAACGAGAAGCTATTGGTGCGCTGGGAAGAACTGCTGGCAAGGCAGCCCTAGCATTCCGTTGTTATCTAAACTTCCACCGGATCCACATCCAGATGGCAGTCCAGCTCCCGATGCTGCGCCATCCATTGCTCCGCAACCGCCAGCAGTTGATGCAGTGCTGGCCGTGATTCCGATTCCAGAATGATTTGGCCGCGCCATTTACCAGCCTGCATTTCCGGATAACGGGCCACTGGCCCATACACGGTGACTGGCCAAGAACGTTGCGCGGCAAATTGCTGCAGTTCATCACGTAGGCTGTGCAGCAATTTCCTGGTTTTTGTTTCGTCCCGATAGGCCGCACGCACGGCAGCCATATAAGAAAACGGCGGCAGGCCGGCTGCCCTGCGATCTGCGAGCTCAGCCTGGGCAAAGCCAGCAACATCCTGCTGCAACAAAAAACGATAGAGCCGATGCTGCGGATAGCGGGTTTGAATCAGCACGCGGGCTGCTGCGCCAGATTGTTCATGGCGCCCTGCCCTGCCCGCCACCTGAATGAGTGTCGAAAAAAGCCGTTCGGGCGCCCGAAAATCAGGATTCACCAGCTGTGTGTCCGCATCGGCAACAATCACCAGCCGCATGCGGGCAAAGTCATGGCCCTTAGCGAGCATCTGAGTGCCCACCACAATATCGACCTCATGACGCTGAATTTTTTCTATCTCTGCGGCCAGGGCCTTACCCTGCTTTACGGTATCGCGGTCAATGCGCAAGATTCGGGCACCTGGAAATTCGGCTGCGAGGGTGTCCTCGAGTCGCTGCACGCCACGGCCGATCGGCGATAGATCGCTGTCGCCACAATCCGGACAGAATTTAGGCACTGCGGACTCGGCACCGCAGTGATGACACTGAAGGCGCCACTTGCTGGCTGCCGATAGCCCGGTCGAACCGGCACCGCTGGACTCGGATTTTTTGTCAATCCGATGCAAAACCGTTGCGATGCTGCAGGCCGCACACTGCGAGGCCCAGTCACAACTTGCGCAAGACAATACCGGTGCGTAACCGCGTCGATTTAAAAACACCAAAACCTGGCCCGACTGCTCCAGGACCTGGGCAATCGCCTGCCGACTCACAAGCGATAGGCCCTCTCGGGCAGGATCTTTCAGCGTATCGATGAGTTCGATCGCGGCAGCCGGCTCGCCAGTTGCCCGATGCGGCAGACTCAGCAGCTGATACTTTTTTTTATCAAGCTGGGCCCAGGTCTCCATGGCGGGCGTTGCGCTGCCCAGCACTGCTGTGGCCCCGAGT
This sequence comes from Burkholderiaceae bacterium, assembly GCA_044370275.1. Classification (GTDB taxonomy): domain Bacteria; phylum Pseudomonadota; class Gammaproteobacteria; order Burkholderiales; family Burkholderiaceae_A; genus Lacustribacter. The sequence goes on from JBILVT010000007.1 coordinate 18,119, forward strand.
TGTTGTGCCCGCCAAACAGCGAGGTCACGAGCTGAATAACGCATGCCTTCTTGCTGTTTATACGAATGGTCGTGTTCTTCATCAACAATTAGCAGGGCGAGATGGGGCATCGGCGTCATGATCGAAAGCCGAGTTCCAATGACCAGCCGGGCCTGACCGCTTGCTGCCAAAAGCCAAAGCCTCGCGCGCTCGCGCTCAGAAACCTCACTATGCAAGACCGCAATCTCTATACCCGGCAAGGCAGCGGCAAATCGCGATACAAGCTGTGGCGTCAGACCGATCTCTGGAACCATCACCAGCACCTGCTTTTCTTGGCCAGATGTGATGCAACGCCGGGCCGCCTCCGTGTAGACACGAGTCTTACCGGATCCGGTAACCCCGTGCAGCACATGAACACCAGGTCGATCTATCGCCCCAAGCGCCAATAATTGTTCGGCATTAAGCCGCGGATCTGCAGTCGTGTTTTTAATGGGTGCGGCCTGAGCCGGCTGATTGACTGACTTCGAGAGCAGCCGATCCAAATTAGAGGGTCCAGATTCTTTTTTCGGGATCAGATTTTTAAGATCCCGGAGCCACTTGGGGACCAAGCCCACCGCAATCTGCCCAAACGGCTTTCGGTAATAACGAGCCGCAAAGCTCGCCAGCTCTAGCCACTTCGGTTCGGCAGGGGCCAGGTTGCTGAAGTGATGGATCACCGACTTAAGTCGGTCGGGAGTAATTTCCTGGCGGCCATCCTGTCCCGAGAGCTGTTCAAGCCGCCTCGGATCGACCACCACTCCGAGCACCTCGCGTCTGCCAAGCGGCACCTCAACCCAGTCTCCGTGCGAGAGTGAAGACTCACCATCGCGATAGTCCAAGACCCCCGGCAGCGGAGCGTCAACCGCAACCGACACAATCCTGGTAGGGGATGTGGACAACTCTGTGGGCAATTCAGGCCCCAAACTGTTGTGCGCCATTCAAGATCTGAAAAAATCCCCAGCAGAAAGAGCCGAGTCAATAAAATTTATTTAAATATCAATTACTTAGGTTGTCTAATTCAATAAAAATTAGAAAATGCAACCGCAACCATAGATCTTTTCGATCTGTGCATAAAGACCAATTTTGGGCTGCGCGAGCGGGCTAATTCAAGGCCGATTAACGGAGCTTTTTTGAATAGTTAGCGACCGCTTCCACCAAACAGGAGACGTTTTCAGGGGGAGTGAACTGAGAGATTCCGTGGCCCAGATTAAAGATGTGGCCAGCACCTGCAGAAACCGGGCCGAAGCTCTCCAGGGTCCGGGCCACCTCTGCCTCGATGTGCGGCGGAGCACCAAGAAGAGTCGCTGGATCAAGGTTTCCTTGCAGGGCACACCGGCCGCCCACTCGGCTTCGGGCCTGGCCCAAATGGGTGGTCCAGTCCAAGCCAACCGCCTGGGCACCTGTTGCAGCAATGGACTCGAGCCACTGGCCGCCACCTTTTACAAACACGATCACCGGCGTGGGCTGGCCATCGGTCTGGCCCTGGCGCTGTCGAATCGCAATACTGGCGGCATGCACCCGATCCACGATGGACTTGATGTGTTTTTGTGAGAAACGCTCAAAGTGGGCCTCGGGCAAAAAGCCTCCCCAGCTGTCAAACACCATGACCGCATCCGCCCCCGCCTCAATCTGCATGATGAGATAGTCAGATACCGCAACGGATAATTTTTCCAAGAGCTGCTGCAGAGCATCGGGCCGGCTGTACATCCACTTACGCACGCCAAGAAAATCATCGCCACTGCCGCCCCCATTGATCATGTAGCAAGCAAGGGTCCAGGGGCTGCCTGAAAATCCAATCAGCGGCACCCGCTGATTCAGTGCACGCTTTATTGTGGAAACCGCATCGGCCACATATCGCAGCTCAACTGTTGGATCGATGCGGCCAAGGCCTGAAATATCCGCATCGTTTTCGATGCGACGCTGAAATTTCGGGCCCTCACCCTGCTCAAAATATAGGCCAAGGCCGAGCGCATCCGGGATGGTCAGAATGTCTGAGAAAAGAATTGCAGCATCAAAGCCGAATCGATCAATCGGCTGAAGCGTGACCTCGCAGGCCAGCTCCGGATTTTTACAAAGACTAAGAAAATCCCCTGCCCGCTTGCGGGTAGCATTGTATTCGGGGAGATACCTGCCGGCCTGACGCATTAGCCAGACCGGGGTGCGCTCCGTCGGCTGACGGTTTAGCGCACGCAGAAACAGGTCGTTTTGAAAAGCCAATTACTTTTTCTTGCGCAGCCGCTCAATCGCACGAATCTCTGCGATGGCCTCCATCAGCTCCGCCTGGGCCTTGGCGTAATCCATCTCTGCCGCCTTGCTTGCAAGCGCTTCTTCGGCCTTGCGTTTTGCTTCCTGGGCTTTCGCCTCATCAAGGTCTTTGCCACGAATCGCGGTATCGGCCAGTACCGTAACGCCCTTGGGCTGGACCTCGAGGATTCCGCCGGCCACAAATACGAGCTCTTCGGTCTCAGGGCCACCGTTTTGGATACGAACCGTGCCCGGCCTAATGCGTGTAATCAGCGAAATATGGCCCGGCAAAATCCCCAACTCACCGGATTCGCCGGGGAGCGCCACGAATGTCGCAGCGCCCGAGAAAATACTCTCGCGGGCGCTAACAACATCGACCTGAAACTGTTTTGACATGGTGATCCTGGCTAAAGAAGGTTCGAAATTAATGAAGAGATTTACTGCAGTGTCTTGGCTTTTTCAAAGGCCTCGTCAATGCCGCCCACCATGTAGAAGGCCTGCTCGGGAATCGCATCGCACTCGCCATCTACGATCATCTTAAATCCACGAATGGTTTCCTTCAGCGGAACGTATTTACCTGGGGATCCCGTAAACACCTCGGCCACATGGAAGGGCTGCGACAAAAAGCGCTGAATTTTTCGCGCCCGGGCCACCGCCTGCTTGTCTTCGGGTGAAAGCTCATCCATTCCGAGAATCGCAATGATGTCGCGCAGCTCTTTATAACGCTGCAGCGTCGCCTGCACGCGGCGGGTCGTGGTGTAGTGGTCATCGCCCACAACGTTCGGATCCACCTGGCGCGATGTGGAGTCCAGCGGATCCACAGCGGGATAAATACCCAAGGAAGCAATGTCACGCGAAAGCACCACGGTCGCATCCAGGTGCGCAAATGTGGTCGCAGGCGAGGGGTCCGTCAGGTCATCCGCAGGCACATAGACCGCCTGAATTGAAGTGATCGAGCCAACCTTAGTCGATACGATGCGCTCCTGAAGCACACCCATCTCTTCCGCCAGGGTCGGCTGATAGCCCACCGCAGATGGCATACGGCCCAATAGCGCCGACACCTCGGTACCAGCCAATGTGTAACGGTAGATGTTGTCGACAAAGAAAAGGATGTCACGGCCGTCATCGCGGAATCGTTCGGCCATCGTCAGGCCGGTCAGCGCGACCCGAAGGCGGTTACCGGGGGGCTCATTCATCTGGCCAAAGACCATGCCCACTTTATCCAGCACGTTGGACTCTTTCATCTCGTGATAGAAGTCGTTGCCCTCGCGGGTACGCTCACCCACGCCAGCAAAAACCGAGAGTCCCGAATGCTGCTTAGCGATGTTGTTGATCAGCTCCATCATGTTCACGGTCTTGCCTACACCGGCGCCACCGAACAGGCCAATCTTTCCGCCCTTTGCAAATGGGCAGATCAAGTCAATCACCTTAATGCCGGTCTCTAATAACTCTACCGAGGGCGATAAATCTGCAAACTTCGGTGCGGGCTGATGAATCTCGCGATACTCGTTGGTCTTCACTGGGCCTGCCTCATCAATCGGGCGACCAAGCACATCCATGATGCGGCCCAGCGTGCCCTCGCCGACCGGCACCGATATGCCCTTGCCGGTGTTGTTCACCAGCATGCCGCGACGCAGGCCATCGGAGGAGCCCATGGCAATGGTGCGGACCACTCCGTCGCCAATTTGCTGCTGCACCTCGAACGTCAGGCCTTTTTCAACCAGGGGATGCTCTGCTGAAGCATCCAGCATAAGCGCGTCATAGACCTTGGGCATGGCGTTGGCGGGAAACTGAATATCCACCACAGCGCCAATGGTCTGAACGATTTTGCCTTGTGCAGTACTCATAGTCTGTTCCTTAAATAAATCTGTTCAACTTTCAATGCATTAGTGCCGCAATCCGCCTTAGACGGCTGCAGCACCGCCAACAATCTCTGACAGCTCTTTGGTAATACCTGCCTGCCGCGCCTTGTTATAGGTCAGCTGCAGGTCATCAATCACTTTTTTTGCATTGTCTGAGGCCGCCTTCATGGCCACCATCCGCGCACTCTGCTCGCACGACATGTTCTCCGCAACCGCCTGGTAAATGACCGACTCCACATAACGCAGCAGCAGGTCATCAAGCACCGTTGCAGCATCGGGCTCATAGACATAATCCCAGTCGTGATTGGGGTCAGTCCGCTCCAGACGGTCATCGGTCAGCGGCAGCAGCTGCAAGAGTTGCGGCTCCTGCTTCATCGTGTTGATGAACTTGTTGTAGCAGAGATAGACCGCATCGACCTCGCCACTGGTAAAGGCGTCCAGCTGGACCTTCAAGGGCCCAATCAACTGTTCGAGATGGGGAGTATCACCGAGGTGGGTCACGTGCGACACAATCTTGGCACCCGCACGCGAGAAAAATCCCAGGCCTTTATTGCCAATCGCCACGACCTGGGATTCGATTTTCTGATCCGACCATTCCCGCATCTTCATCAGCACCATCCGCAGCAGATTGGTATTCAATCCGCCACACAGCCCCTTGTCGGTGGTCACAATCACCACACCCACCCGCTTCAGCTCCCCATGGGGCACGAGAAACGGATGGCGATATTCCGGATTGGCATGGCTTAAGTTCGCACAGATTGTTCGAATCTTTTCGCCATAGGGCCGGCCGGCCCGCATGCGCTCCTGTGCCTTACGCATCTTGGAGGCAGCGACCATCTCCATAGCCTTGGTGATCTTGCGCGTGTTTTGCACGCTCTTGATCTTGTTGCGAATCTCTTTCGAGCCGGGCATGAATCTTCCTTAAGAGTTCTTACGAACGCTCACACAGTGGCCTTAGAAAGCGCCTGTCTTTTTGAACTGCTCAATTGCGGCTCGCAGTTCGGCTTCGTCTTCCTTCGACATGTCCTTATTCTTTTCCAGCCGCTCCATTAAGGCAGTGTGCTTGGTCCGAATAAAGTCACGCAGCGATTTCTCAAAACTTGCCAGCTGCTTGATCTCGACGCCCTCCATAAATCCGTTATTCACGGCAAACAATGTGAGCGCCATCTCCCAGACTGCCATCGGCTGATACTGGGGCTGCTTCATGACCTCGGTCACAATCCGGCCATGCTCAAGCTGCTTGCGGGTCGCCTCATCAAGGTCTGAGGCAAACTGGGCAAAGGCTGCCAGCTCACGATACTGGGCAAGCGCCAAACGCACGCCCGCTCCCGTGTCTTTGCGCTTCATGATCTTGGTCTGCGCGGCACCACCCACTCGTGACACAGAGATACCCGCGTTAATCGCTGGGCGAATGCCCGCATTAAACAGATCGGTTTCTAGAAAGATCTGGCCATCAGTAATCGAAATGACGTTGGTCGGCACGAAGGCGGAGACATCACCCGCCTGAGTCTCAATAATCGGTAGAGCAGTCAGCGAACCCGTCTTGCCTTTGACGGCGCCTTTCGTAAACCGCTCAACCCAGCCATCGTTCACCCGCGCTGCGCGCTCTAAAAGACGTGAGTGGAGATAAAACACATCGCCCGGGAACGCCTCGCGACCCGGAGGACGGCGCAGCAGCAGTGAAACCTGGCGGTAGGCCACGGCCTGCTTGGAGAGGTCGTCATAAATGATCAGGGCGTCTTCACCACGGTCGCGGAAGTATTCGCCCATCGTGCAGCCCGCATAGGCCGAGATGTACTGCATCGCTGCAGACTCGGATGCGGAGGCCGCCACCACGATGGTGTAGGCCATCGCCCCGGTCTCTTCAAGTTTACGAACTACGTTGGCAATCGTGGACGCTTTCTGTCCGATGGCCACGTAGATACAAAACATGTTCTGGCCTTTTTGATTGATGATGGCATCCACCGCCACAGCAGTCTTGCCAGTCTGACGGTCACCGATGATCAGCTCCCGTTGGCCACGGCCGACCGGCACCATCGAGTCAATCGCCTTCAGGCCGGTCTGCACTGGCTGGGAGACTGACTGACGCCAGATCACACCGGGTGCAACCTTCTCGATCACATCCGTTTCTTTGGCATTGATCGGGCCTTTGCCGTCAATTGGCTGACCCAGTGCGTTTACCACCCGGCCAATCAATTCTTTACCCACCGGCACGTCCAGAATGCGGCCCGTGGTTTTGACTACATCGCCTTCAGAGATGCCCTCGTAGTCGCCAAGAATCACTGCACCGACCGAGTCGCGCTCGAGGTTCAGTGCAAGGCCAACTACATTGTTGGGAAACTCGAGCATCTCGCCTTGCATCACATTGGAGAGGCCATGCACGCGGCAGATGCCGTCGGTCACGGTCACGACCGTGCCTTGGTTGCGGGAATCTGTTGCGAGATTGAGTCCCTGAATTTTGCTTTTCAGCAGTTCGCTGATTTCAGACGGGTTGAGCTGCATTGATTAACTCCTAGTTCATCAGGGCGGACTGCATGCGGGCGAGCTTCCCTCGCACCGACGCATCCATCACTTCATCACCGATGGCAATTGACACGCCACCAATTAAATCGAGATCGACATGCACAGAGACCTTGACCTTCTTTCCGTGCTTTTTCTCAAGCAGGCCAGTGATCTCTGCGACCTGCGCATCGCTCATGGGATAGGCCGAGGTCACCTCAGCCGCCAGCACACGCTCTGCCTCATTACGAAGGGTTTCGTACATCGCACTAATTTCAGTTAATGCCGCTAGCCGCTCGTTTTCTGCCAACACTGACAGCAGGTCCTTCTGGCTCTTGGACAATCCCGGGGCGGCAGAAGCAATTAGCTCCGCAAGCCGCGCGGGGGCCAGCGCAGGGTTTCCGATCAAGCCCTTCATCTCAGGGGCCGCGACAACGGCGGCCATCGAAGACAGGGCGTCGGACCAGGCGCCGAAGGCATTTTCTTCTTTGGCCAAGCCAAAGGCGGCTTCTGCGTAAGGCCGGGCAATCGTGCGAAGTTCAGCCATGGATCAAAGCTCTTTTTTCAGGTTGGCCAGAAGCTCAGCATGGACTTGGGCATTCACCTCACGCGCAAGAATCTGCTGTGCGCCTTTTACGGCTAAGGCCGCGACCTCTTCACGCAGGGCATCTCTGGCCCGCTGCATTGCTGCGCCGGCCTCTGCCTCGGCCGCTTCTCGGGCCTGAGCAATCAGCTTTGCAGCTTCTGCCCGAGCCTCATCAATCAGCGATGAGGCCTGCTTTTCTGCAGAGCCTCGCACATCCGAGGCGACATCCTTGGCCTTAGAGAGCTCATCCTGCACTCGGCGCTCGACCGCGACCAAATCGGCCTTGGCCTTATCCGCCGCTGCTAAGCCATCGGCAATCTTTTTCGCGCGATCATCTAAGGCCTTCATCACAGGTGGCCACACAAACTTCATGGTGAACCAGGCCAGGATGAAGAACACCACCAGCTGGGCAATTAGTGTTGCATTCAGATTCACGTTGGAACCCTCTTTAAGTGTTGGTCAAACGACCGGCAAATCTGAAGCCAGCGGCCCAGGCGATGCCGGAACAAAAACTGTCGTTCGATCAGCGATCAGCTGCCTTAACCTGCGAACGGGTTTGCAAACGCAAACATCATCGCAATACCAACACCGATCAGGAAGGCCGCATCGATCAGGCCCGCCAGCAGAAACATCTTGGTCTGCAGGGCGTTCATCAGCTCGGGCTGGCGAGCAGAGGCCTCAATGAATTTGCCACCCATGATTCCAATGCCGATACAGGCGCCAATAGCACCCAGACCGATGATCAGACCGCAGGCAAGAGCAACAAAAGCAACGTTCGTCATAACAACTCCTCAGTGGGAATAAACAATAAAAACTTCTTCTTCAAAAAACCGAGCTCTGATGTTTTTTCAGTGCCCCTCATGAGCCTGGCCGAGATAAACCAAGGTCAGCATCATGAAGATGAAGCCCTGGAGTAGCACGATCAGGATATGGAAGATTGCCCAGATAGAGCCGGCGATCACATGGCCAACAAAGCCAAACAGTGTCGCCGTGCCACCGAGCAGAGCAATCAAACAAAACACCAGCTCACCGGCATACATATTTCCGAAAAGCCGCATGCCAAGTGAAACGGTCTTGGCAACGAATTCAATAATGTTCAGGCCTAGATTCGGGATCCAGAGCGCGGGATGGGAGCCGAACGGCGCGCAGAACAATTCGTGAACAAAGCCGCCAAGGCCTTTAATTTTGACGTTATAAAAAAGCATCAACGCAAACACGCCCAGGGCCATGCCGAGGCTGCCATTTAAATCAGCCGTTGGCACGATCCGATGGTAATGAATGACGCTATCTAGGCCCGTTGCGGCAAATAAAAAATGCGGCAGATCAACGGGCAAGAGATCCAGAGCGTTCATAAAAATTACCCACAGAAAAACTGTAAGCGCCAGCGGGGCAATGAATTGCCGGTTGCCATGAACGATGGACTTTGATTGCTCTTCCACCAGCTCCACCACGAGTTCGACAGCGGCTTGGAAGCGGCCGGGCACGCCGGATGTGGCCTTACGTGCTGCCGACCAGAGCAGCAGGATCACCAGCAGCCCCATTGAGATCGACCAAAACATGGTGTCCAGATTCAGCACGGAGAAATCGACAATCGACTCCTGTGGCTTGCCGGTTGTCGTGAGATGCCCCAGGTGATGAATGATGTATTCGGAAGCGGTTGGGGCGGTATTGGATGCCATTCGTTTTTGCTCTTATTTTTTTAATTCAGAACTGCGATTGTCGATATCCCTTAAAGCGCTTGCCATTTTAAATTCTTTTCACACACTACCTGCCCGACGCGGGCGCTGTGTATTGATTCCAGCGCTGCTGAAACCAGGGCGCCAACAGTAACGACTTCAGCGCAACAATGATTCCCGCAATCAAAGCCCCCCATGACAAGGGCACAATCCACTGGCTACACAGCCACAACAACAACACGGATAGGCCGATCTTGATAAATTCGCCCACCAGCAGCACTACAGGCACAACATGGGAAGCGCTGGCCTTGATCCGCATCGCCAATAAGGCATTCGGAATAACGATTGAGCCTCCCCCAGCCACCAGCGACAGGGCCTGCATTGGGCCCCACGCCAGCCAAACCAAAATCCCCGAGAGCAGTGTGATGACGGCCTGAAGACCTACCGCAATCAACACTTTTTTATCTTTTTTCTCGCCTCGCTTCGCAAAGCGTAATTCACTGCGCCAAAGGGCCCCAAAGGATAGCCGTGCCCAAGATCAGGTGTCAATTTAAGCCCGGCCATCGGGGGCGTCATCGTCGCTGTCCGTTCAAGCCTCTGGCAGGCCCTCAGGCGCTAATAAAGCAATTACGCCGTCCAGCTCGTCCATGTTCGAGAAACGAATCGTGAGCTCGCCGCGTCCGCCACGAGCCTGCTTGAGTACCACTGGCAGGCCAAGCGCGTCCGAGATTTGGTCTTGAACCCGCATCCAGTCACGCGAAGCGGGGGGTGCTAATTTCGGGCCCGACTTCTTTGAGCCGATCATCGCCTGCGACTTGGCCACAAGCCGCTCAGCCTCGCGAACCGAGAGGCCCTCAACAACGATACGCTGGGCAAGGGCCCGCTGCTGCATGGCCGGGAGCGGCAACAGTGCGCGGGCGTGGCCCGCATCAATAGTCTGTTCCCGAAGCAGCTGCTGCACTGGCGCTGGCAGCTGAAGCAGGCGAAGCAGGTTGGTGGTTGCGCTTCTTGAGCGGCCGACCGCCTTAGCCGCCTGTTCGTGGGTCAGCCCAAACTCGCGGATAAGCCGATCAATGCCCTGGGCTTCTTCCAGCACGGTAAGGTCTTCGCGCTGCAGGTTTTCAATCAGTGCCATCGCCAGCGCTGCCTGATCATCGACATCGCGCACCAGCACCGGCACCTCTTTTAAGCCCGCAATCTGAGCGGCCCTGAACCGGCGCTCACCGGCGATGATCTCGTAGTTTGCAGAGCCAGTTGACGAGCGCGCGAGTGGCCGAACGAGCAGCGGTTGCATAATTCCCTGGGCCCGAATTGAGTCGGCGAGCTCCTCAAGGCTCTGGCCATTCATGGCCTGCCGAGGCTGGTATTTACCGGGCTTTAACAGAGCAATCGCCAGACTTTGCTGCGCGCTTTTTTGGGTTGAGGCCGGGCTCGCCCCGCCCAAGAGTGCATCTAAACCCCTGCCGAGGCCTTTCTTTTTCAAGCTACTCACACGTCCTCCGTTTGTTCAGCTCGGCCAAGCCGGCTGATCAGTTCCTCTCCAAACTCAAGATAGGCCTTTGAGCCACGCGAGCCCGGGTCATAAACAATGCCGGGCTGGCCAAAACTTGGTGCCTCCGCAAGCCGCACGTTGCGGGGAATCACGGCCCGAAACACCTTATCCCCGAAGTGGGCCAAAAGCTGGTCCGAGACCTGCTGCGAAAGCGTCATTCGAGGGTCAAACATAACCCTCAAAAGCCCAATAACCTCGATTTCTGGATTTAGATTTGAATGGACCCGTTTGATCGAATTCACCAAATCCGATAGGCCCTCGAGCGCAAAATATTCACACTGCATTGGAATGATGACCCCATGCGCTGCGCAAAGCCCATTTAAGGTCAAAAGAGAAAGCGAGGGCGGGCAGTCTAAAACCACGAAATCGTAGTCCTCCGCCACCGCCTTTAAAGCCTCCGCCAGACGGTGCTCGCGGCCCTCAAGTCCTACGAGCTCAATCTCAGCACCCGCCAGATCCCGATTGGCGGCCAATACATCGTAGCCGCCGTCGGCAGAGTGCAGCCGCGCATCGGCAGCCCCCGCCAGGCCAAGCAGAACCGGGTATACCGTCTGGGCCACGGCCTGCTTGTCGATGCCGCTTCCCATCGTGGCATTGCCCTGAGGGTCAAGATCAACCAGCAGCACGCGCTCGCCGAGTCGAGAGAGCGCTGCGGCCAGATTTACGGCCGTCGTAGTCTTTCCTACGCCGCCCTTTTGATTGGCAATCGCATAGATTCGGGCGCTCATTTTTCTCTTCTCGCCAAAATCAGGTGCCGTTCAGCAAAAAGCCCGGGAACGTCCAAGCGAATGACTGGGCAGGTCCGGAGTTCTATGTTTTGCTTTGCCATTTTTATAAGTAAACGTTCACTAACTTCTTTTTTCTGACGCCCTGTCATGGCCGCCCACCAGGTCCCAGGGCCAGAGATTCCGGCTGTTAACGACAAAAATGACTGCGCATCGGCAAATGCCCGAGAAGTGATCAAGTCTGCCCTCAGCTTTCCGGAGAGGTCCTTGACATCGGATTCAATCACCCTAACCCGATCAGCCCAGCCGAGCTGGCCGATGATGTGCCGCAAAAAAGCTGCCTTTTTTTGTTGCCGCTCAATCAGCCCAAACCCGGATTCTGGCATGACGGCGGCCCAGACGATCCCTGGGGCGCCCATGCCACTGCCCACATCGGCGATCAGGCCATTAACGAAACCGCCACAGACGGGCAACAGCGCTCGCCAGGCGGCCAAGCTATCCAAGATGTGCTTGGTCACCTGTTCGTCCAGGGACTCAATCGCAGTAAGGCTGTGGATCTGATTCCAGCGATTGAGCAGCTCAATATAGCGCCCCAGCATCGAGGCCTGATGCGGCGAGATCGAAAAGCCAGCCGACGCACATGCGGCGGCAACCTGCTCCTCTGCCAGCCCGAAATCCCGGGCCGCCTGCGGCTGGCCCACCGCTTAGGCTGCCTTCTGATCAGAGTCGAGCTGCTGTCCTGCCCGCAGGCGCTTTAGATGAATCCAAAGCAGCGAAATGGCCGCAGGTGTCACTCCTGAAATTCGAGCCGCCTGGCCGAGGGTCGTCGGGCGAATAGCCTCGAGCTTTTGCCGAACCTCAATCGACAGGCCACGGACGGCCCCATAGTCTATGGCTTCTGGGATGCTGGACCGCTCCTGGGCCTGATTGCGGGCCACCTCATCCTGCTGGCGGGCAATGTAGCCCGCATACTTAGCCTGAATTTCAACCTGCTCTACAACCGGATCTGGCAGCTCCTCAGGGGGACGCAAGGGCATCTGGCCCTGATGGTCGAGCATTGCGGCCAGATCCTGCCATCGGACCTCGGGCCGCTTCAGCAGCTCCATAGCCGTGATCTCTCGATCCAGGCCCGCTGGGATCACCGCCTCAAGACTGCTCACCGGGAAGCGCTTTGGCCCGACCAACGCTTCGCGAAGCCGCGCCGACTCTTTCTCGACCAAATCCCGCTTTTCGCAAAATGCCTGCCACTGGGCCTCACCGATTAGGCCCAGCCGTCGGCCCGCCTCGGTCAGCCGAAGGTCTGCATTGTCTTCACGCAGGCTGAGCCGGTACTCTGCCCGACTGGTAAACATTCGGTAAGGCTCAGTCACGCCTCGGGTGACAAGATCGTCAGCCAATACGCCTAGGTAGGCCTCATGTCGAGCCGGCACCCAGGGGTCCCGCTGCAAGACCTGAAGTGCTGCATTAAGGCCCGCCAGGAGCCCCTGGGCCGCCGCCTCCTCATAGCCAGTGGTCCCGTTAATCTGGCCGGCAAAAAACAAGCCCGAAATCGGCTTGGTCTCAAGCCAAGGCTTTAGGCCACGAGGGTCAAAATAATCGTATTCAATGGCATAGCCCGGCCTCAGGATGTGGGCGCTTTCAAGGCCCCGCATAGAGCGGACGAGGGCCAGCTGAACATCGAAGGGAAGGCTTGTTGAAATACCGTTGGGATAGACCTCATGGGTCGTCAGGCCCTCGGGTTCAAGATAAATCTGGTGGGAGGCCTTATCGGCAAAGCGATGGACCTTATCCTCAATAGAGGGGCAGTAACGCGGGCCGACCCCCTCAATCACGCCGGTAAACATCGGCGAACGATCGAGGCCCGACCGAATAATGTCGTGGGTCCCTGAATTGGTGTGAGTGATCCAGCAGGATACCTGCTGCGGGTGCATGGCAGGATTTCCCATAAAGGAAAAGACTGGAATGGGCGATGAATCCCCAGGCTGCTCTGCCAGAACCGAATAATTAATTGTGCGGCCATCAATTCTTGGCGGAGTGCCGGTCTTAAGCCGGCCCTGGGGCAGTTTCAGCTCCTTCAGGCGGGCGGAAAGTCGAATCGAAGGCTGATCCCCCGCCCTGCCCCCCGGATGATTTTCCAGCCCGATATGGATTTTTCCGTCCAAAAAGGTGCCGGCCGTCAGCACGACCTTATGGCCCCTAAATTCGATGCCTGACTGGGTTCTTACCCCCGAGACTCGATCGGCCTCTACCAAGATATCGTCTGCCGCCTGCTGGAAAAGCCATAAGTTTTGCTGCACCTCAAGCCGGCTTCGAATCGCCTTTCGGTACAAAACCCGGTCTGCCTGGGCCCTCGTCGCACGAACCGCTGGTCCCTTGGAGCTATTGAGAATGCGAAATTGAATTCCCGCTTCGTCCGTGGCGATCGCCATAGCACCGCCCAGAGCATCGATTTCTTTGACCAAATGGCCCTTACCGATGCCCCCAATCGACGGATTACACGACATCTGACCGAGGGTCTCCAGGCTGTGCGTCAACAGCAACGTGGCGCAGCCCATCCGAGCAGCGGCAAGGGCCGCCTCGGTGCCTGCGTGGCCACCGCCGACCACGATGACGTCAAAATTTTTAGGAAAAATCATTGTTTCACGTGAAACATCGGCCCCCTTTCGGGGGCCGACACAGCTTGAACGGACTGTCGGGGCTTAAAGACCCGCAATCGTAACGAATTTAATTTCTAAATACTCGTCGAGCCCGTATTTAGAGCCCTCACGGCCAAGCCCAGACTGCTTGACCCCGCCAAAAGGGCCTACCTCTGTAGAAAAGTTGCCGGTGTTGACTGCGACCATGCCAGATTCCAGGGCCTCGGAGACCCTAAAGATGCGGCCCACATCTCGAGAATAGAAATAGGCCGCGAGACCGTATTCAGTGTCATTGGCCATCCCAACGGCCTCTTCCTCAGTTTTAAATCGAAACAGCGGGGCCACGGGGCCAAAAGTCTCTTCCCGAGAAATCAGCATCGAGGGCTTGACCTCGGCCAACACCGTCGGCTCGAAAAACAAGCCCCCCAGCGCGTGAGGCTTGCCACCCACCAGCACTTTGGCGCCGCCCGATACCGCATCCGAGACATGGCTTTGAACTTTCTCGAGGGCTGCAGCCTCAATCAGCGGGCCCACCTGAACGCCCGGCTGAACTCCGGGCCCCACACGAAGTTGGGCGACTTTTTCTGAGAGTTTTTTCGCGAAGATGTCGTAAACACCGTCCTGCACATAGATGCGGTTCGCGCAGACGCAAGTCTGCCCGGCATTACGATATTTCGAGGCCATCGCGCCCTCGACCGCAGCATCGATGTCAGCATCATCGAACACGATAAATGGCGCGTTACCGCCGAGCTCCAGCGAGAGCTTCTTGACTGTATCCGCGGACTGCCGCAGCAAAATGCGGCCCACTTCAGTTGATCCGGTGAAGGACACCTTTTTGACTCGGGTGTCCTGGCAGAGCACGAGACCGATCTCAGGGGCTGCTGCGGCGTCTCCCACCACTACGTTAAATACCCCAGCGGGTATTCCCGCCTGCTCCGCAAGATCAGCCAAGGCAAGCGCAGTAAGCGGTGTTGCCTCAGCAGGTTTTGCAATAACCGTGCAACCTGCAGCAATAGCGGGTGCACACTTTCTTGTAATCATGGCAAGCGGAAAGTTCCATGGGGTAATCGCTGCTGCCACCCCAATGGGCTCTTTGAAAACCAAGAGCTTTCTCCCCGGCGCAGGCGATGGAATGACATCGCCATAGGATCGCTTTACCTCTTCAGCAAACCACTCAACGAACGAAGCACCATAAATCACCTCGCCTTTTGCCTCCGCCAGGGGCTTACCCTGCTCGGACGTCATCAGCATCGCCAGCGCATCGGCATGCTGCAGGATCAGCTCGTACCAGGCGCGCACTCGGCTGCTGCGCTCTTTTGATGTCTTCGACTTCCAGCCGTTAAATGCCGAATGGGCTGCGGCAACTGCCTCGAGTGTGTCCTCGCGGCCCATATTCGCAACACTCGCGATTTTTTCGCCATTGGCCGGATTGAACACATCAAACTCGCGGCCCGACTTTGCCCCAACCCAGCAGCCATTGATATATCCCTGCGTCTTCATCTTCATTTCATTGTCGGCATCACAAACTCTGCCCCTGATCTAATTCCGGTTGGCCACCGCTGAGTAATCGCCTTGTAACGTGTGTAAAAACGCACGCCCTCAGGCCCGTGAATATGGTGATCGCCAAAAAGCGAATCCTTCCACCCGCCGAACGAGTGAAACGCCATCGGCACCGGGATCGGCACATTGATGCCCACCATTCCGACCTGAATCCGCGAAGCAAACTCTCGGGCGCTATCGCCGTCCCGCGTGAACAGGGCAACCCCGTTTGCAAATGCATGATCATGAATCAGCGCGAGGGCTTCTTCAAAATTTTTCACACGCACAACACTAAGAACAGGCCCAAAAATCTCTTCACGATAAATCTTCATCGAAGGTTTCACATGATCAAAGAGACAAGGGCCAATGTAAAAGCCGCCCGAATGGCCAGCGACTTTTAATCCGCGCCCATCAACCACCAAGGCCGCGCCCTCCGCAACGCCGGCATCCACATAACCACGAACTTTTTCAAGATGCGCACCGGTTACCAAGGGGCCCATCTCGGCCCCCTGCTGGCCACCCGGCGCGACGCGAATCGCTTTCGCTTTTTCAGCGACCTTCGCGACTAATGCATCGGCCACATTGCCCACCGCAACTGCTACAGAAATCGCCATACAGCGCTCTCCAGCAGAGCCGTAGGCCGCACCAATTAATGCATCGACCGCCTGATCCAGATCCGCATCGGGCATGACTACAAGATGATTTTTCGCGCCGCCCAGCGCCTGGACACGCTTGCCATGCCGTGATGCAGTCTCGTGAATAAGTTTTGCGATGGGTGTAGAGCCCACGAAACTTACTGCCGCGACCTTGGGGTGCGAGAGCAGCGCCTCAACGGCCTCTTTATCGCCCTGAACAACATTGAATACGCCATCAGGCAGGCCACATTCTTTAAGGCCCTGGGCCATCATCAATGAAGGGGAAGGATCGCGCTCCGAGGGCTTCAGTACAAAACTATTCCCGCAGGCAATCGCTACCGGAAACATCCAGCACGGCACCATTACGGGAAAATTGAACGGGGTAATACCAACACAGACACCGATCGGCTGACGCATGCTCCAGGCATCGATACCCGCGCCGACTTGCTCGGTGTACTCGCCCTTCATCAGGTGTGGGATTCCACAGACGAACTCAACCACCTCAAGCCCCCGCTGCACTTCGCCCTTTGCGTCATCAAAGGTCTTGCCGTGCTCGGCGGTAATCGCATGGGCAAGCGCATCCATATTGCGCTCCATCCAAGCCTTGAACGCAAACATCACACGAGCCCGCTTCACGGGCGGCGTCGCTGCCCAGCCCACACAAGCAGCCGACGCTGATTCGATCGCGCGATTTGTCTCTTCAGTAGAAGACAGCAGCACCTCGCGCGCGATTTCGCCTGTTGCAGGATTAAATACAGGGGCCGCCCGATTTGGCGTACCGCAGGCCCGGCCATTAATCCAGTTACCCA
>JBILVT010000145.1:0-3241 GCA_044370275.1 Burkholderiaceae bacterium
GGAGCGGGCAGTTCAGAATCGACCCGACTACGCCTTGGCCCATGAAAATCTTGGAGATATTTTCACGCAGCTTGCCATCCAATCCTATGAGCGGGCCACCAAAGGCAATCAGCCGGCGCCCAGCGTGCGGCTAAAGCTGGATCATCTGCTCAAAACCCCCGCCATTCGTAATGCGCGTATCACCACCAACCGATAAAGTGTTTACGAGTATTTTCAAACCTAATAATTAACCGACGGAGAATTTCTAATGAATGTTGTGCTGACTACCTCTATGGGTGCAATTACCCTTGAACTTGATGCGAAAAAAGCACCCAAAACTGTTGAGAATTTCTTGGCCTATGTCAAAGCCGGCCACTACGACGATACGATTTTTCACCGTGTCATGGATAACTTCATGATTCAAGGTGGCGGCTTTAACGACAAGATGGTGCAAAAGCCCACCAAAGCCGCCATCAAAAACGAGGCCGATAACGGCCTAAAAAATAATAAATACACGATCGCCATGGCCCGCACCAATGATCCCCACTCAGCAACGGCACAGTTTTTTATCAATGTCGCTGATAATGATTTCTTGAATTTCAGCTCGCCTACCGATCGTGGATGGGGCTATGCAGTCTTTGGTAAGGTCACCGCTGGCATGGATGTGGTCGATAACATCAAGAAAGTCAAAACAGGTAATAACGGCTTTCACCAGAATGTGCCGCTTGAGCCTGTGACCATCCTGAAAGCCGCAGTCAGCACGAAGTGAGGGCGCATCCCGCCGCCACCTGGGCGAGCCACTCGGTGCTGCTCTGCTCAGATATCCATTTAAGTGATGACAATCCTGCGCTGACAAAAGCGTTTTGCGCCTGGGTTGAAGAATCCAGCCAGAGAATTTCCCCCGAGAGTCTTTTGATCTTGGGTGATCTGTTTGATGCCTGGATTGGCGATGATGTGCTTGTGTCAAATCAGTCGCAGTGCGCACAGACAATCGCCAGTCTTTTAGAGCTTCAGGCCTTAAAAGGCATTCGGATTGGCCTGATGCATGGCAACCGGGATTTCCTGATCGGTGAGCAGTTCGCTCAGCAGTGCAACGCGCAGCTGCTGTCGGATCCCTGTGTGCTGACGATGTCTTCTCGCCTCACCGTCGCCCTCACCCACGGTGATCAGCTCTGCACCCGAGATTTAGACTATCAAACGTTTCGAAAAAAAGTCCGTGCAGCCAACTGGCAGAGTGATTTTCTAGCCAAGCCGCTGGCGCAGCGGCTGGAAGTCGCGCATCACTTGCGCGCTCAGAGCGAGCTTGAGAAAAAATCAAAGTCGATGGAGATCATGGATATCACACCCCAAGAGGCCGAAGTGCTGGCCGAACAGCTGGCTGCAGATGTTGTGCTGCACGGGCATACCCATCGGCCCGGCTTAAGCCCGATGTCAAATGGCCGAAAGCGCTGGGTGCTGCCAGATTGGGAGGTCAATGCATCGGGGGAGCTTGCCCGCGGCGGCGGCCTTTTGATCGGCCAGCGCGGCATCGAGGTAGTCAGCGCTGCGCGCGTTTAATCTGATCCAGCTCTTCTTTTAGTTGTTTGAGCTCATCCACCAGCTGGTGGAGGACGACATCCACCGGATCCTGCTGACCCGGCATCACACCGTAAGCGGCAAATCGATCACCGTCTACCTGACGCGCCATGGAGTCAGCATATTGCTCATCGACAACTCGCGCCGGAATGCCGATCACAGTGGCCCCCGCTGGGACTGCCTTTACAACGACCGCATTCGATCCGATACGCGCGCCCTCGCCCACTGTAAACGGACCCAGAACTTTAGCGCCTGCGCCAACAACGACACGTGACTGCAGTGTTGGGTGACGCTTGCTGCCCTTGATTAGAGATGTGCCACCCAGTGTGACGCCCTGATAAATCGTGCAGTGATCACCGATCTCGGTAGTCTCGCCGATTACCACCCCCATGCCATGATCGATAAATACACCGCGGCCCAAACGGGCGCCGGGATGAATCTCAATCCCTGTGAGCCAGCGGGCTAGCATCGCAAGCAATCGGGCAAACCACTGCAGCGGCCCAAAGCGCGTGGACCAGAACACATGGGCCAGCCGGTGGAACCAGACGGCATGAAGGCCGGGATAGGTTGTGATGATTTCAAAGCGACTGCGTGCTGCCGGATCGCGCTCCAAAATCGCCTGAATGTCTTCTTTCAAGGTCGCAAACATGGCGCTAGCGTATCAGGACCGACGCTCAATCTCAGTGCAAAGGCCCCGTAGCATCTGGACTTCGTCCTCCCACATTTCTTTTCGGGCTAAAAGTCGCAGCAAACGCTCTTCAAATCGGCCCGGCACCCGCGGATCGAGATAGCCCACCTGCTTTGCCACACGCAAGAGATGTTCATGCAGTCCCATCAGCGCGGCATGATCGGCAGGCCGGGCCGTCGGCCGCTGGTTGCCAAGGCCAGCATTAGCCGCCGTTGCGTCTGGGCTTCGGCCGCGGGCCGCACGACGCAGGGCGTAAGCAATCACCTGGACGGCCTGCGAGAGATTTAACGAGCTGAAATTCGGCTCGACATCCAGACTGCAGACATGGCCACAGGCCAACACTTGTTCATTGGTAAGGCCCGCACGTTCCGAGCCAAACACAAGGGCTGCCTGGCCATCGGGCTCATGATCCAGATGGGTTAAGAGTTCCTCGCAGGCTTGTTCCACACTCAGCCGTGGCGGCTCAAACTCCCGGGCACGGGCGCTTAAGGCACAGCTCCAAGTCACAGGACCGAGCGCTTGGGCCAGTGTGCCGACCTGCGCATCTCCAAGCACCTGGGCCGCGCCCGAGGATAAGGCGACGGCCTCCGATCGCTGCGCAATCCGGGGGTCTTCGGGATCCACAACCCAGAGTGATCTCAGGCCCATGACCTGCATGGCGCGGGCGGCTGCCCCAACATTGCCGGGATGGCTGGGCGCGACCAAAACAATCCGAATGCGTCCGAGCCAATGATGAATGGGCCTAAAATCGTGCATGGGTGCAATCATGCCCTGTTTTTCCTTCGCTCCTTAAAAGACCTGATCATGCATCCTCTGCTTAACACGGCAGTTAAAGCTGCCCGCCGCGCAGGCGCCATCATTAACCGGGCCAGCTTGGATTTAGACCTGCTGCGTATCGGCCGAAAGGCGCCCAATGATTTTGTAACAGAGGTGGATCAGGCTGCCGAGGCGGCCGTCATCGAAGTTCTGGCGACTGCCTATCCGGATCATGATTTTCTT
>JBILVT010000146.1:0-3224 GCA_044370275.1 Burkholderiaceae bacterium
AAACGGCCGCTACGCGGTCAAGGTCAACAGCATCCAACACCCGGCTGAGTATCTCAAGGCGCCTTTGGAAAAAGGCCGCCTTGGGCCCAGCATGATGCGCGCTCAGGAGCGGGGGGAGTTTTATCAGGCGGGCCGAGGCCGCGCTGGCGAGGTCCTTCGCGGGATGCCTGGGCCAGAAGCATTCGCCGGCAATACCCCTGCCCGCCCGCAAGGCAATGCACGAATCACGATCGGTGAGGCACTCGACGACAAAAACCCGAACGATCGCTACGACCCGAAGGCGAAGGCGCTGGGGCCAATCCCGACGCTCGAAGGGCTTTCAGAGGAATAATTTTGCGGACTGACCATCGCATCATCAACCCATAACCGCTGCGACTATGGACACTGCCGCGATCGGAAACATCTCATTTTTCAAGGGGCTGGGCACCGCAGATCTCATGACGATCATGCAGTACACCAAGACTGAGGACTTTGAGGCGGATACCACCATTTTTCACATTGGCGACAAACCAACCGGCCTGTATGTTCTCCTCAAGGGAAGGCTGCGTGTCTATCTGCCGGCTGCCAACGGCGAGACACTAAAAATTCTAGCCACCTTAGAGCCGGGAGCCTCGGTAGGCGAATTTGGTTTGATTGATGGTCAGCCCCGATCAGCCTCTGTCGATTCCATTGAGATCACCCAACTACTGTTTCTTCCTGCACCAGCCTTCGAAATTATTGTAAAAACTAATCCAACAGTAGCGAAAAACGTCACCAAGAACCTTTGCGAAATGATTAAAGCCCAGCGGCACCAGGTCTATGCCACTGTGAGTGATCAGCAAAGGATTGAGACGGGTCAGGTGCCCAGCACCCTGCAGGCCATGCATACCCTGAGTGCCCTGCTCCGCTTTCACAACAAGCGGGTGCAGGTACTCGGGCTGAAGACTTAGTTAGAGGCGCTCAAAGACTGCGGCAATACCTTGGCCGCCGCCGATGCACATCGTGACCAGGGCGTACTTGCCGCTAACGCGATGCAACTCATGCAGTGCCTTGGTTGCAATCACCGCGCCTGAGGCGCCGACGGGGTGGCCTAAGGCAATTGCACCGCCATTGACATTGGTCTTGGCTGGATCAAGGCCTAGGCCCTTAGTCACCGCCAACGCCTGAGCAGCGAATGCCTCATTAGACTCAATGACATCCATCTTCTCTAAGCCCATTCCAGCGCGTTGAAGCGCAATTTTCGAAGCTGGTATGGGGCCCTCGCCCATGATTTCATTCGGCACACCTGCAACGGCGTAACTCACCAGTCGGGCGATTGGCTTATAGCCTGCGCTCGCAGCGGCCTTCGCCTCAGCTAGAACGAAAAACGATGCGCCGTCATTAATGCCTGAGGCGTTACCCGCAGTCACAGTGCCATCTTTTTTAAATGCCGGCTTCATCTTGCCAAGCGCCTCGAGACTCGTGGCTTTGGGGTGCTCATCGGTATCAAAGATGACATCGCCTTTGCGGGTCGAGATGGTGATCGGCGCAATTTGGCTTTTAAAGCGGCCCTCCGCGATCGCCTTGGCAGCCCGATTCTGCGATTCGAGCGCAAACGCATCCTGCTCCTCGCGAGAGATCTTCCACTTAACCGCAAGATTCTCTGCCGTGATACCCATGTGGCCCACACCAAACGGATCGGTCAGCGTGGCAACCATCATATCGATCATTTTTGTATCGCCCATTCGGGCGCCAGTGCGCATCGCCGTCGACAGATATCCGCCCCGGGACATGCTTTCTGCACCACCCCCCACGCCGAAATCGCAGTCTCCCAGCATGATCGCCTGTGAGGTGGAGACAATCGCCTGAAGGCCGGAGCCGCATAACCGATTTAGCGTCACGGCAACCGACTCCATTGAGAGTCCGGCGTTGATTGCGGCGACTCGGGCAAGGTAAGGCGAGCGAGATTCGGTCGGAATGCAATTGCCTACCGACACATAATTTATTTTTCCGGGATCAACCCCTGCCCGCTTCACGGCCTCTTTCATGACCATGCCGCCAAGATCAGCCGGCTCGATGCCGGATAACGTTCCTCCGAAACCGCCTACCGCGGAACGGACTGCGCTTAAAACGACAACTTCTCTCATACGGATGTCTCCCTAATAAAAATTCCATCTAAGTCATGGGCATCTGAATCAACAATATCAACCGTCGCCCAGTCACCAATTCGAACGGGCACCGGATGGCGCGAATTCGGATCAGGCGTGATCCGCACTATTCCGTCAATCTCGGGTGCATCTGCCATGGTACGCCCGATAAGTATGCCCTGCGATTGATCAATGTCATCGACGAGCACTCGAACCCGTTTGCCGACCCACCGGCGCAGACGTCGCTGCGATATTGCTGCTTGGGTCTGCATGAACCGCCCGTGTCGTTCAAGCCGAATCGCCTCAGGAACTGGGTCCGGAAGGTCATTCGCTGTTGCACCCTCGACGGGAGAGTAGGCAAAGCAGCCCACGCGGTCTAACTCGGCTTGTCCTAGAAACTCGAGCAGGCTCTCAAACTCTGCCTCGGTCTCGCCGGGAAACCCCACGATAAATGTGCTACGAATCGTGATCTCAGGTGCAATAGATCGCCAAGATTGAATGCGCTCGAGATTGCGCTCTCCGCTGGCGGGCCGTTTCATGCGCTTCAAAACCGCTGGATGGGCATGTTGGAGCGGCACATCCAGGTAGGGAAGAATTTTTCCTTCAGCCATCAGCGGAACAATCTCGTCCACATGCGGATAGGGATAGACATAATGCAGACGCACCCAGACACCCAGCTGGCCCAATTCTTTACAAAGCTCCGTCATGCGACTGCGAACCGGCCGGCCTGCCACGAAATCAGTCCGGTATTGCAGGTCTACACCATAGGCGCTCGTATCTTGCGAGATCACCAGCAGCTCTCTTACACCAGACCTCACGAGGCTTTCCGCCTCGCGCATGACTTCACCAATCGGCCGGGAGACCAGATCGCCACGCATGCTGGGAATAATGCAAAAGCTGCACCGGTGGTTACAACCTTCAGAGATCTTTAGGTAGGCGTAATGCCGAGGTGTTAAGCGAATCCCCTGCTCCGGTACCAGGTCCGTAAAGGGATCATGCGGCTTGGGTAGGTATTGATGGACAGCCTGCATCACTTCTGCGGTTGCATGCGGCCCAGTCACTGCAAGTACACTCGGATGCAGCTCTTTTACAAGGTTATTGCCCGATCCCGAGGCCTTC
>JBILVT010000147.1:0-3191 GCA_044370275.1 Burkholderiaceae bacterium
CATTCATGTCTATAGACCGCACTTTTTCAAGCTGGGCCAAGCACTGCTGCATGGCCCTGGCCATCGCCAGAAAAGTTGCCCGCAGTATGTTGAGCTCATCGATCTCGGTAACACTGGCCCAGCCTACTCCCCAGGCCTGACTCTTGGCCTGAATCTCTGCTGCAAGGGCCTGCCTGCGCTTAGCAGAGAGCAGTTTGGAGTCTGCCAAGCCATCAATGCCCGTCTCACCCAAGATCACTGCAGCAGCACAGACCGGTCCGGCAAGCGGCCCGCGCCCCGCCTCGTCAACGCCGGCTTGCATCTGTGAGCTCTGAGTCAAGAATGTCTGCAATGCGCTGGGCAGCACCCAGCCGCAGGCTTTGGTGAAGGCCAACGAATTTTTCGCTCACGCGTGAAATCGAAGCAGCATCATCCAGCCATCGCCGCACTGCTGCAACAAGTGCAGATGCGTTCGCCTCATGCTGGATCAGCTCGGGCACGACCCGGCTGCCTAAAAGAATATTAGGTAGTCCAATATCTTGGATTAATGCCCGACGACGCATCATCCAGTAGGTCAGTGTCGGTACCCGATAGGCGATTACCATGGGCCGCTTAAAAAGCGCCGCCTCGAGAGTCGCCGTGCCACTTGCAACAAGCGCGACATCGCAGGCGGCAAGCGCCTGATGCGAGACAGGATCCAGGCCCTGCTGCAGCAAGAGTCGTACCCCCTGCTGCTCAGCACGGCGAAACTCCGGATGCCGCTGAATCTGTTGGGCGATCGATGCTGAGGCCGCAGGAATTACGACTTCACAATCACGGGCTAAGGCCGCAGCAGCCCTAAAAAATTCAGACCCATTATGTTTTAGCTCACCCGCTCGCGAGCCAGGCAGCACCGCAACGACTGCACGATGGCCAGAAATCGATAGGGCCTGACGGGCGGTCTGCGCATCTGGCTCAAGCGGAATCATGTCGGCAATCGGATGGCCCACATAGCTTGCCTGCACGCCCGTGCCTGCATAGACCCGGGTCTCAAAGGGGAAGATGCACAGCATGTGATCGACTGCTTGCTTAATTTTGATAATTCGCTCCGGCCGCCAGGCCCAAATCGAGGGGCTAATCAAATGAACGGTGCGAATGCCCTGCTGCCGAATACGCGCCTCAACCCCAAGATTAAAATCCGGCGCATCGACACCGAGATAGACCTGCGGGGCCCATTTCGTGGCGTACTTTAAAAGCCAGTGCCGAACAGCAAGAATATGAACGAGTTTTGAGACTGCCTCTGCGTAGCCACGAACGGCAAGATCATCACTGCGAAACCAGCATTCCATGCCAAGCGCGGCAAGGCGATCGCCCCCGATGCCTCCAAGCGCGAGTTGCGGCATCTTCGTGCAGAGCTTGCGCAGCGCCTCGGATGCGATCAGATCGCCCGAGGCCTCGCCAGTAACGGTAACTAATCTCATAAAACGGCCTTGAAAGGACAGCGGCGTGCCGATGCCCTAGCGCACAATGCCCCGGCCGGAGGCAGCAAGGAAATCAATCAGTGGACCGAGCATCGCTCGATCCTGCGCCTCTGCGGTACCGATTGCATTGGCGTCCTGTAGTGCAGCGAGACTTTCCGCAAGCGTGAGGCCTGACTTGTACACAAGCTTATACGCCCGCCGCAGCAATGCAATCTGAGATGCCGACCACCCACGACGCTTTAGCCCTTCGGCATTGATACCGTGAGCGGCTGCTGGGTTTCCTGTTGCAATGACATAAGGCGGCAGATCCTGCAGCAGCGTGGTGCCTGCTCCGGTCATCGCATGGGCGCCAATCCTGACAAATTGATGGACCCCCGTCAGGCCGCCCAGTATTGCCCAATCGCCGACTACGACATGGCCAGCCAGCTGCGTTGCATTGGCCATGATGGTATGCGAGCCGATCTGACAATCATGAGCAATATGCACGTAGGCCATGATCCAGTTGTCGCTGCCAATCCGGGTTACGCCAGCATCCTGCACCGTACCGATATTCACCGTGCAGCATTCACGAAAAGTGTTGCCATCACCAATCTCAAGGCCGGTCGGCTCGCCTTGGTATTTTTTATCCTGAGGCGGCCCACCGATCACACAGTGCGAGTGAATCGTATTGGCCCTGCCCAGTCGAGTGCGGCCTGTGACCTGGGCAAACGCATGCACCACGCAGCTTGGACCCATCTGCACATTCGGCCCGATCACCGCAAATGGGCCCACCTCGACGC
The DNA here is from genome assembly GCA_044370275.1 of Burkholderiaceae bacterium. Classification (GTDB taxonomy): domain Bacteria; phylum Pseudomonadota; class Gammaproteobacteria; order Burkholderiales; family Burkholderiaceae_A; genus Lacustribacter. Next base: position 2,219 of record JBILVT010000147.1, read on the forward strand.
TGGTATCGATCTCTGCCTGCGGGTCAATCAGCGCGCTGGGATGAATCATGGCCATTTACGGCTTAGGCCTTTGACGGAAGATCACGCAAGGCGCACATAAGATCCGCCTCGGCGGCGAGTTCATCGCCGACCATCGCCGTTGCCTTGTACTTCCAAAGAAGGCGCGACTGACGCTCAATACTTACATGCAGCGTCAGGATATCGCCGGGCACGACGGGCCGCTTGAATCTGCAGTTATCAATACCGACAAAAAAATAGACCGAGTCTTGGCTTGATGTTGTCCCCATGGTCTTGAATGACAGGATGCCTGCGGCCTGAGCCAAAGCCTCGACAATCAGTACGCCGGGCATCACCGGGAAGTGAGGAAAATGTCCGTTAAAGAATTCTTCGTTAATCGAAACATTCTTCTGGGCGACAATGCGCTCACCCACCACGAGTTCATTGACCCTATCCACCAGCAAAAAAGGATAGCGATGCGGTAAGGTGTCCAGGATCTCTCGAATCTCCATAGCTCTAGCCCTCTTTCTTGCTGTGCTGCGACTGATCCCGCAGCCCCTGTTGAAGTTGCCGACGCAGCTCGGGGAGCCGACGGACCACGGCCGCGCTTTTCTCCCAGTCTGCTTGATGCTGTAAAGGATACACACCGACATACTTTCCTGATTCGGTGATGCTGGACATTACCAGGCTCATGGGCCCAATCGTGGTAGCTTCTGCAATTTCAAGATGGCCCAAGATTCCGGCAGCACCGCCAATCTGGCAATAGGCACCAATCCGTGCGCTTCCCGCGATCCCCACACAGCCTGCGATTGCGGTGTGCCGACCGATCACGACGTTATGGGCAATTTGTATCTGATTATCGAGTTTGACTCCATCCTCGATGATCGTGGCATCCAGTGTGCCGCGATCAATGGTCGTATTTGCGCCAATTTCAACGTCATCACCAATCACCACGCCGCCCACCTGGGGGATTTTT
>JBILVT010000148.1:0-3156 GCA_044370275.1 Burkholderiaceae bacterium
GTGATGACCTACTACGCAACAGGCCTGCTGCAATACATTGCCAAAGGCCTGCGCACCACCGGCATTGAAATCAATCCAGATGTGGTGGGCCTGGTCTCAGTGCCAGTGATTGCGATTAGTCTGCTGTGGTTCTTAAGCCAGCGCCGCAAAAAGCAGCCCATCGTTTAGCGGGCGCAGCCGCCCACCGCGCTAAATCGCGCGAGACTCCAGGGCCTCAATGGCGGGAAGCCGCTTGCCTTCCAGAAACTCTAAAAAAGCGCCACCGCCAGTTGAGATGTAACCAATCTGCGCAGCGATATCAAACTTTGCGATAGCGGCCAATGTATCGCCACCGCCAGCGATCGAAAACGCCGGGGAGTGAGCGATCGCGGCTGCAAGCATTTTGGTGCCGCCTGCAAACTGCGGAAACTCAAACACGCCCACCGGCCCATTCCAGACAATCGTGCCGGCATTGGAAATCATCGTTGACAGCCGCGAGGCGGTCTTCGGGCCAATATCAAGAATCATGTCGTCATCTGCGACCGCAGTCGCAGCGACTTTGTTTGCCCGGGCCTGGGCTGAAAACTCATTGGCTACCACCACATCTTCGGGAATCGGAACCTGTGCCCCACGCTTTTCCATGATGTCCATGATGCGCCGGGATTCGTCGATCAGATCAAGCTCAGCCAACGACCGGCCGATGGGAAGCCCCTTGGCCGCCATAAAGGTATTGGCGATTCCACCGCCGACGATTAACTGGTCCACCTTCTCGGCAAGCGAGCGCAGGATGGTGAGCTTGGTCGAGACTTTCGAGCCCGCGACGATGGCCAATAGAGGCCGACGGGGATGCTCTAGCGCGGATGCAAGCGCATCCAACTCAGCGGCCATCAGCGGGCCAGCACATGCAACGGGGGCAAAGCGTGCAACGCCATGCGTCGTTGCCTCGGCTCGATGGGCGGTACCAAATGCGTCATTGACGTAGATATCGCACAAGGCCGCAATCTTCTTAGCCAATGCTTCGTCGTTCTTTTTCTCGCCGGGATTGACCCGACAGTTCTCGAGTAACACCACCTGGCCTGCGCCGACTTTAAATCCGCCTTCAACCCAATTCGAAATCAGCGGGACCTTCCGATTCAAGAAGTGAGCAAGCCGCATAGCCACCGGTGCGAGCGAATCCTCGGGCTTGAACGCCCCTTCCGTGGGCCGGCCGAGGTGCGAGGTAACCATGACGGCAGCACCGCGATTGAGCGCAAACTCAATTGCCGGCACTGAGGCGCGAATTCGGGTGTCGTCGGTAATCGCCCCAGCATCGTCTTGCGGAACATTTAAGTCAGCGCGAATCAATACCCGCTTACCTGCCAGCGGCAGATCGGTCATACGCAAAAACTTCATCTTCTTCCTTTTGGCCTACAGTCTTGGGGACGCAGCAGCGACAGCCCCGCTATTGTAATGAACCCTAGGCCCGGCGCTTTAAGTCCATCAGACGAAGAATCATCGGCGTGAAAATCAGCTGCATGGCCAGGCCCATTTTTCCACCGGGTATAACCAGTGTGTTCGGCCGCGTCATCATGGAATCGTGAAGCATGGATAGCAGATAGGGGAAGTCGATTCCCCTGGGATTTGTAAAGCGAATGACTACCATGCTCTCATCGGCAGTCGGAATATGCCGGGCAATAAAGGGGTTCGAGGTGTCCACGGTGGGGACCCGCTGAAAATTGACATGGGTTCTCGAAAACTGCGGAACAATATGATTGATGTAATCCGGCATGCGGCGAAGAATCGTATCAACGACCGCCTCTTGCGAGTAGCCGCGCGTGGTCTTGTCTCGCAATAATTTCTGAATCCACTCCAAATTAATAATTGGCGCGACACCGACCAAGAGGTCTACATGCCTGGCAACATTGACCTGTGGCCCAACGTAGCCGCCGTGAAGCCCCTCGTAGAACAACAAATCGACCGGAGAGGTCATGTCCTGCCAGGCGGTAAATGTGCCGGGCTCGCATCCTGACTCGGCCGCACCGGCATCATCGTGGATATAACGACGCACGCGGCCCGTGCCAGTCTGCGCAAATTTTGCGAATGTCTCTTCGAGCTCTTTTAAGAGATTGGCCTCGGGGCCAAAATCACTGAAACTGGGATTGCCAAGCTGGGCCTGGCGCTGAATCTCTGCTCGCATCGCCTGACGATCAAAGCGATGCATCGAATCGCCTTCGAAAATCTGCGCCCGAATGCCCTCACGACGAAAAATATGCTGAAAAATCTCCGTCACCGAGGTGGTTCCCGCCCCGGAAGAGCCCGTGATTGCAACGACGGGGTAACGCGCCGACATGAAAGGCCTTCCTCAGGGAAACCGCCGCATTGAAGATCCCCTGATTATTGAAATAAAGAACGCTCCTTAAACAACGGCGACGAATAGCGCTCATCAATGCCGTTATCGTGCTCGTGATGGTACCGCTCTAGCCGCTCACATTCCGAACGCGATCCAAAAATCAATGGCACAAGCTCCTGGGCCTGGCCGGTCCGCAGCTCTGAAATCCGCTGCCGGCCTGTGGTAGCAAGGCCCCCAGCCTGCTCGACCAGCATTGCGATCGGCGCCGCCTCGGTCAGCAAAAAACGGCGGCCGGAATCCTCTTGCTCGCCGGGGTAGATGGCCACTCCGCCTTGCATCAGTATCCGATGTAAATCTGCAACGATGCTGGCGGTCCAGCGGAGTTGAAAATTTCGGCCGCGGATATCCGATTCTCCGGCCCTGCATTCGGTGATGTAGCGCCGCACCGGCGACTCCCAGAAACGCTCGCGGCCTACATCAATCGCGAACTCATTGGCCGCATCCGCGATCTGCAGCGCCGGGTGAGTCAAAAGAAATCTGTCAGATTTGCGGTCAAGGGTAAAGCCGTGGGTGCCATCACCAATCGTGAGTACCAATAGCGTCGCTGGCCCATAGATTGCGTAGCCGGCTGCAATCTGGCTTTGGCCCAATGGCAAGGCATCGCTTGCGGCACGTGATGACCCAAGGCTCGCTGGCCAGACGCCAAATATCGATCCGGCCGTAGCGTTGAGTTCAAAATTCGCCGATCCGTCTAATGCAGTGATTGCGGCCTGAAGTGGCGCCGCCTTCTGCTCAAGCCCCGGGGCCAAAGCTGGCTCAGCCTCAAAAATTACCTCAGCTAGGCCCGG
>JBILVT010000059.1:0-11162 GCA_044370275.1 Burkholderiaceae bacterium
GGGCCGCACTGAGGCGCGACGGGCTGGCTTCGCGTTACGGCACATCGCCCGCACCATTTGATAAAACGTTTCAGCAGCGCCCCAATTCTCTTTTCGCTGATACGACGGCAACTCCAATGGAATTACTGGAATCGGCAGATCCATCGAAGCGGCAAGGCCGCCGGGATCATCTTGAATCAATTCCGCCGTGCAGGAGGCTCCCACCATCATCGCGGCGGGACGAAATCGATCGTAAGCCGACTGGACTGACTGCTTAAATAAGTCGGCCGTATCCTTGCCAAGGTCGCGCGCTTGAAATGTGGTGTAAGTCACCGGGGGCCGACGTGGCAGCCGTTCAATCATAGTGAACAGTAGATCTGCATAGGTATCCCCCTGCGGGGCATGCAGTACATAGTGCACATCACGCATCGCTGTGGCGATGCGCATCGCGCCAACATGGGGCGGGCCCTCATAGGTCCAAAGCGTTAGCTTCATCTGCGCAGTCCTGTCGCGATCATGCGCATGCCGTCTTCTCCGCAATCAGCGAGCGGCGGCGCAGCGGCCGCTCAAAGAGCTCAGCAAGATCAGCGGCCTGGTCGTAGCCATGAATCGGACTGAACACCAATTCAATTGACCACTTCGTGGCAAAACCTTCATCTTCAAGCGGATTGGCAAGCCCCAGACCGCAGACCACAAGATCCGGCTGCTGGGCCCGGCAGCGGTCCAGCTGCTGCTCGACATCCTGGCCCTCCGAGAGTGTGATACCCGCTGGCAGCATGGCCAGCTCGGCAGCAAGATGCTGACGATGCAAGTACGGTGATCCCACCTCGGTGAGTTGCATGCCGAGCTCTCGGTGCAGAAATCGCGCAAGCGGAACTTCAAGCTGTGAATCCGGGAAGAAAAAAATCTTTTTGCCTGACAGTCGCTCGCGCTGCCGCGCTAAAGCAAGGGCCGCACGATCACGCGCAGGGCGAACCGTCTGCTCGAAGTGATCCGCGTCCACCCCCCAGGCCTGAGCAATCGCAGATAGCCACATCGTGGTGCCCTCCGCACCCAAAGGGAAGGGGGCAATGAGTCGTTGGGCACCGCGGGCCTCGAGCGCCCGCGCGGTATCGCCCAAGAACGGCTGAACGAGAATAAAACGTGTATTGGTGCCGATGGAAGCAAGCTCGGTCGATCGGCGCGCGGGCAAAAAAGCGACTGGGCCAATGCCCATCGCCTCGAAGAATCTTGCAAACTGATCTTCAACGACATCGGCGAGGGTACCCACCACCAGCAGGCTTGGGCTGGCTGCAGCATCCGCTGCGGGTAGCTTTGGCACTAGTGCTGCGAGGCAGGCGTCCTCGCCTTGCGTAAACGTGGTCTCAATGCCACTACCAGAATAATTAATAACCCGAACGCCCGGTGAGAAGCGCTGGGAGAGGCGCTCCGCAGCGCGCGATAAATCGAGTTTGATCACCTCGGAGGGGCAAGACCCCACCAGAAAGAGCATCCGAATATCAGGCCGACGATCCAATAAACGCGATACCATCCGATCAAGCTCTTCGTTAGCATCAGCTAAGCCTGCGAGATCCCGGTCATCGATAATCGCTGTCGCGAATCGCGGCTCCGCAAAAATCATGACACCGGCTGCTGACTGAATGAGGTGGGCGCAGGTCCGTGAGCCCACCACCAAAAAGAATGCATCCTGAATTTTTCGATGCAGCCAAATGATTCCCGTTAATCCGCAGAAGACTTCGCGTTGGCCCCGCTCGCGCAGCACCGGCGAATCCGTGCAGCCGCCAGTCGTCGGGAACTGAGTCTGGACCGGCCGCATCATGATGCTTTTATTCATGCGGTGAGCCCCTGAGGAATGGCCTGCCGCGCCTGCTGTAGCCGAGCAGCCCGAAGCTTTAGTAGAAACTGAATCGCATTGATGACATACGCCAGGTAGGCTGCCAGTGCCAAGAGCATTAATTCGGTTACTGGCAGCAATCCACTAAAAAGCCCAATCAGGTAAGCGGTATGCAAGGCGAGTACCAGCATGCTGAAGACGTCCTCCCAAAAAAAGGCGGGCGCAAACAGATACTTGCCAAACACCACCTTTTCCCAGATCGAGCCTGTCACCATGATCGTGTAGAGCAACAGAGTCTTAAAGACAATCGAGGCCGTTGCGACGCCCTCGCCATGGCCGGTCAGAAGAAATCGGACCACCAAAGCAGTGCTCGCCAGAAAGACCACAAACTGCATGGGCGCAAGAATTCCTTGAACGACAGTCCAAGGCGTTGAGTCCCGACGACGGCGTTCTTCTGGGCTATACAGAGGTCTTGGCTCAGCCAATCAAACCCACTCCCGAGTTCAGTGTTGTCCCAGGACGACTCTAGAACTCAGGCCCCCAACTGTCAACTTTCTTTGACATCAATTGTCCTTGACAATTGGGGCCCTTCAGGGGTATCTAGTCAATATCCTTTGACAATCTCTGGCCTAGGCCGCGATAGTGGGAGTGGAGCTGCCCTGCGGGATTCATTCCATAGGGGCGGAGGGGCCAAAATAAAGATGTTAAATAAGTACTCACTTACAATAGAGTCCCTGTTATTCATGGACGAGTCTCCTATTGTTCGAAAAATAACCCCCGCCCACGCTCACGCTTTGCGCTATCCACAATCCCTCGCAGTCCGTGAAGACCCCCTGCTTTTTTCCATGGGGGAGCCCCAAAAAATATGGGGACATTCCATTAAAATGCGGCCAGCTTTGCGGTTGGCCAGCCAGAGGGGAGGCCAATATGGATTGGCGCGTTAAAACAACCGAGACGGAAATTATTCCGAGGCTGATTGAAACGGAGATCATTCCGCGTCTTGTCGCCGCCCACCGCCAGGATTCGACACATGGCGGGCCGTTGGGGGCAAAAATTTTTCCGGAGGACGTCATGGCGTTCTCCGAAATCGCCATGCAGCGCGATGCCGCCGCCTGCCTTGAGTTCGTCGGTTCAATCCGCAGCCGCGGTGTATCCCTGCCTGAGATTTATCTCGACTTAATTGCCCCCGCAGCCAGTCGGCTCGGGGCGCTTTGGTGCGAGGACCGTTGCGACTTCACCCTGGTCACGGTCGGCCTCTGGCGCATGCAGCAGGTCCTCTATGACTTAAGCCCTGAATTTCGCACAGGGCCTGAGGCCGTATCCGGTGAGCAGCGACGCATCATGCTGAGTGCCGTTCCAGGGTCTCAACACACCATGGGCATTCTGATGGTTTCGGAGTTTTTTCACCGTGCGGGCTGGCAGGTCTGGGGCGAGCCCATGGCCACCCGGAAAGATCTATTGGAGGCCGTCTCGCAACAATGGTTTGATGTGATCGGAATTTCAGTGGGCTCGGAGCCTCAACTCGACAACGTGGGTGAACTGATTCATGCGTTGCGCCGCGCATCCAAAAATCCTGAGGTCCGCGTCATGCTCGGCGGACCAGTCGCCATTTCATCTGACTATGCAAGGCGGTGTGGCGCGAATGCGGTCGCAGCCGATGCCGAGCAAGCCATTGCCATCGCGACCCGGCTGGCTTTGGATGCACCGTAACGCGTAATGAGTAAGCCACCCTCCCCCGCCTCCGGTCTTGCAGCAATTGATGCTGCCGCGGCAATCGGTGTTGCCTCAGCAGCCAGCGATCTCGCATTTTTGCTTGACACTGCAGGCGTCATTGAGGAAGTGCGCCTAGGCAGCCAACAAATGCCCTTAGATGCCGCCAGCAAACAGTGGGTCGGCAAGCGGCTACTTGAAATTGTGACCAGCGAAAGCCGGCCTAAAGTCGAAGAGGTTCTTGCCGAGGCGAAATCTCAGCAGGCGGGCCGCTGGCGTCATGTGAATTTTCCATCATCACAAGGCGCTGATATTCCAGTGCTGTGCTCAGCAATCCCGATCGGAGTAACAGGCAAGGTGATTGCGTTTGGCCGTGACCTGCGCAACATGGCCTCTTTGCAGCAACGTCTTGTGGAAGCCCATCAGGCCATGGAGCGGGATTACCTGCGCATGCGCCACATGGAGACTCGTTATCGGCTGCTGTTTGAGCTTGCCTCTGAGGCGGTACTGATTGTTGACTCCAACACGCAACGGATCATTGAGGCCAATCCGGCCGCATCAAAAATTCTCGCCCAGCAGGCAAAACGTGTGCAGGGCAAATCTCTGGAAGACGTGTTCCCCGATGCCTCGCGTGATGTCATCAATGATCTGTTGATGGGTGTGCGGGCCTCCGGCCATCCGGATGCGCGGCCCATCACTCTGCCAAAAGACAATATAGAAGTCTCGGTCTCGGCATCGCTTTTTCGTCAAGAGACCGGGACCATGTTCCTGGTACGTCTCTCGCCGATGGCGGCAGCCGAACCCATCAGCGGCTCTTCGTCCAAACGCTCGCTTATGCTTGATGTCTTGGAGCATGCACCTGACGGCTTCGTAGTCACTGATGGTGAAGGAAAAATTCTTTCAGCAAACCGGGCCTTTGTTGACATGCTGCAGCTCTCGAAGGCCGAACAGGTCCAGGGCCGTAATCTTGGTGACTGGCTCGGCCGCACAGATGTCGACCTAAGTGTCTTAATCGCCAATATTCAGCAGCGCGGCGCAGTGCGGCTTTTTGGAACATTGCTGCGAAGTGCGAATGCTACAGAGACTGCCGTTGAGATCTCCGGTGTCTCAGTAAAAACCGGATCAACGTCCTGCCTGGGCTTTAGCATTCGCGATGTCGGCCAACGGCTATCAGCTGAGCGGCCCTCTTTGAATGAGTTGCCGCGCTCAGCCGATCAGCTTGTTGAACTGGTGGGCCGTGTGCCGCTGCAAGAAATTGTTGCAGAGACTGCTGATCTCATCGAGAAGCTCTGTATTGAGGCAGCCCTGCGACTCACCCGAGATAATCGGGCCTCGGCAGCGGAAATGCTCGGCCTCTCTCGGCAGAGCCTCTACGTGAAGCTGCGCCGCTACGGCATCGGTGAAGTTGCGGATCGCAGCAAAAAGTGATGGATTAAACTGACTGCATGCTTGCAGTCATTGTGCTGGTCGAGTTCAAGCCGCAACACCTGGGCTACGGCCTAAGCCGTTTTGTGCTGGGCCGTTTCCCGCTGCGTTACGTCGCAGGGCTGCGTTTTTCCAAACTGCTGGGCAGCGGCCATGAAGGCGGCTTCGGTCTGAAACCCAGCGCGAGCCGCCAGGGCCTTTTTCTTCTCTTTGATGACGAAGCACAGGCAGATGCATTTCTCGATCATGGGCTGCTCATGACTGCCTATCGGGCCCGGGCCCGGGAATTCTTTTACTGCAAGCTGCTCGTCTGCTCGTGCAAGGGCTCCTGGGCGGGGGTCTCGCTGCCTGTCGAAGCTGCGTCGCCTGAGCATGGACCAATCGCTGCCCTGACCCGCGCCTCGATCCGGCCAAGTAAGGCATTGGCTTTTTGGCGTAACTCACCCGCCGCCGAAACATCTCTGGCCGCTGCGCAGGGCTGCCAAATTGCAGTCGGCCTTGGCGAAGCGCCGTTTTTTCGGCAGGCGACTTTCAGCATCTGGGATAGCGTGCACGATATGAATCAATATGCCCGCAGCGGCGCCCATCTAAAGGCAATTCAAGCGGCCTTGCAACAAGGCCACTTTGCTGAATCCATGTTCGCGCGTTTTGTTCCGGTTGTAGCCCGCGGTGTATGGCAGGGAAAGGTCTTTCGCTAGATGCCCGACCGTCATGTCATCGTTATCGGAGGGGGCATCGGCGGGCTCGCCAGCGCGCTTGAGCTTTCTGCCGCCGGAGTTCGTGTCACGCTTTTAGAGCGCGCTGAAACTGTCGGCGGAAAACTCCATCAACGGATGGTCCATGGCATGGGCATTGACTCGGGGCCGACAGTCTTCACAATGCGCTGGGTTTTCGACGGGCTTTTTGCGCAGGCGGGACATCGACTTGAAGATGAACTTACCATTCGGCCGCTTCAGATTCTGGCAAGACATGCCTGGGGCCGATCCGAGACCCTAGACCTTTATGCGGACCGTCACCAGTCAGCGCTCGCAGTCGCCCGCTTTGCCGGCGCCAAAGAGGCCGCCGGATTTCTTGAATTCTGCGAGCAGGCAAGCACTGCCTACCGGGCCCTTGAGAAAGCTGCCATTCGCTCTCAGCGGCCGACCGTCTTTTCAATGCACAAGGATCTGGGACTGCGGGGGTTGGCAGCGCTGTGGGGCGTTGGCCCATTTCAGAGCCTGTGGCAATCGCTGTCCCGTTATTTTAAAGATCCAAGACTGCATCAGCTCTTTTCACGCTACGCCACTTACTGCGGATCCTCACCCCTGCAGGCGCCCGCCACACTGATGCTGATTGCTGATGTCGAGATGCAGGGGGTGTGGGTCATTGAGGGCGGCATGACCGCACTCGCAAAAACATTAGAAAGGCTCATGAAACAGCATGGCGCAGAGGTGCGCACACAGGCTGATGTCGCTGCCATTCTAATGCGCGACGGCCGGGCCTGCGGTGTAAAGCTTCACGATGGTGAGACTTTGACTGCGGATGCGGTGGTGTTTAATGGTGACGTTGCAGCGCTTCGCCAGGGTGTAGTAGCACTGTCTGATCCCAACGCGGCAAACAAGGCCTTTGGTCCGCCACGTGATGACCTCCGACAGCGCTCCCTCTCTGCACTGACGCTTTCGATGTATGCAAAATCGACAGGATTTCCCCTGTCGTATCACAACCTATTTTTTCCGCGCGACTATGCGCCAGAATTCGAAGCCATTTTTAACCGACAACAATTACCGACTACACCAACCGTCTATGTTTGTGCGCAAGACCGGCGGGATGAGCAGGTGTTTTCGGGCCAGGCCGAGCGGCTTTTACTGCTGATCAATGCGCCAGCAACTGGCGATCGACACACCTTTAACACATCGGAGACTCACGCATGCATCGACGCAGCCACCTCACTGATGAATCGCTGTGGCCTGAAACTTCACAACGACCCCGAATCCACGGTGATCACCACGCCCGCATCATTTCATCAGCGCTTTCCGGCAACCGGCGGGGCCCTCTATGGTCCCGCGACCCACGGCTGGATGAGCGTGTTTTCGCGCCATGGCGCCAGCAGTCCGATACCGGGCCTTTACCTGGCGGGGGGCTCGGTGCATCCAGGCCCGGGAGTGCCGATGGCGGCCCTTTCCGGCCGATTGGCGGCCGCAACCCTGATGGGTCACCTCGGTTTGATCAGACGGTCCGGCCGGGTGGTTATCTCTGGTGGTATGTCGATGCATTAAGTGATGATGGTGAATTTGGCCTAACCATCATCGCCTTTGTGGGCAGTGTTTTTTCGCCCTACTACTATTGGGCCTTACAAAAAAATCCGGCCGCTTCGCCAGAAGACCATTGCGCGATTAATGTCGCGCTTTATGGTCGCGGTGTCCGACGCTGGACCATGACAGAGCGCGGCCGGCGCCACATCAGCCGAGACAGTCGCAGTTTTCAGGTGGGGCCGAGCCATCTTCGATGGACGGGAGCGCATCTTGAAATTCAAATTAACGAGTGGTCAGCGCCGATTCCACGGCCTGTACGCGGTGTCATTCGTGTCATCCCCGATCGTCTGTTCGCCTTCACCACCGCGCTGGACGATGCCAGCCTGCATCACTGGGGCCCATTGGCGCCGAGTGCACGGGTAGAGGTCGCGCTCGAGTCCCCCAATTGTTCATGGCAGGGTCATGCCTATCTGGACTCAAATGAGGGCGCGTCACCAATTGCGGAGGGATTCACCGAATGGGATTGGTCGCGGACAAATCTCTCAGACGGAAGCGTTGCAGTGCTCTACGACATTCGTCAACGCCAAGGCCCCGACCGGCTGCTGGCGCTGCGATTTGGCCGCGATGGTCAGGTCGCCCAATTTGACGCACCGGCCCGACAATCGCTGCCCAAGGCACTGTGGCAGGTGGGTCGGTCCGTTCGCAGTGAACCCGAAAGTCCTGCCCGTGTGGTTCAGACTCTGGAGGACACGCCGTTTTATGTGCGCTCGGTATTGGAGTCTAGCCTCTGCGGTGAACGGGTCATTTCAATGCACGAAACACTGAATGTGCCGCGTCTGAATACAGCAATGACTCGACTGATGCTGCCGTGGAAAATGCCACGACTCAAATAAAAAAGCCGCGCATCTGCGCGGCTTTTTCACGAGCACGATCAACGGTTAGTCAGCAAACTGGCCCGCTTTTTTGATGATCGGGCCCCAGAGGTCGATCTGCGACTGAAGAAACTTCGCGTGATAAGTCGCGGTTGCCTTGTCCGGGCTCACCGGACCGGTTCCGAGGGCCTCAAAACGCTTGATCACTTCAGGATCTTTGAGCGCAGCATTCAACGCGGCGTTTAACTTATCCAAGGCTGCCTTCGGCGTGCCCTTGGGTGCGTATAAGCCGTGCCATACCGTTACCTCAAAATTAGACAGTCCCGACTCTGCAACCGTCGGGAGGTTGGAAAGCCCGTCGGTCTTCAGTCGTGTCTTAGTGGTTACCGCGTAGCCCTTCACACTGCCGGCCTTAATCCGCTCGGTGGTATTGGTGGTCTGATCACACATGAAATCTACCTGGCCACCCATCAGGTCAGTCATTGCCGGCCCGGTGCCTTTGTAGGGAACCGTTGTTAAGTCAGTATCGAGCGCCGACTGAAACAACATGCCACAGAGGTGGGATGCTGCGCCCAGGCCCGCGTTCGCCAGATTCCATTTTTTGGCGTCTTTCTTCACGACCTGAATAAACTCCTTCATATTCGCGGCTGGAAAATCTTTGCGGGCGACAAAGGTCATTGGGACTTCATTGATCAGGCCAATATGCTCAAAATCTGTCATCGGGTTGTAAGGCAGTTTGCGATAAAGCGCGGGTGCCGTACTCATACCGATGTGATGAATCAAGACGGTGTGGCCATCAGGCTTTGCCTTTGAGACCACTGAGGGGCCTCGGGTACCGCCAGCGCCATCAAGGTTCTCAACCACCACCGGGCTATTCAAATGCTTGCGCATCGCCTCGGCCATTGTCCGAGCCACCACGTCGGTGGGTCCGCCGGCCGTAAAAGGCACAACCACTTTGATCTCACGATCGGGGAATGCAAATGCGCTCGATGTAGCAAAGGCGGTGCCGACGACTGCGGCCGAAATAAGACGCTTGAACTTCATGACGATGCTTCCTCCCAAATTTGGATAAGAGGGCGATTCTAAGGGCAGAATGGCCGAACAGCGGCCCGGGATACCCCTACCAGAGCGCTGCTTTTGGCGGGGCTAGGTCTGACTGCGCCGAGATCGACTGCGATGGCCGAGTCGCTCCAGCAAGCCGATGGTAGAGATCAGAAGATCGGGCTGGACCGCGTCGCGCTCGCCAATGGGTGCGGCAGCAACAAGAAATCGCACCGCATTAAGGGGCTGCAAGAGGTAATCCTTGGGTGGCGCAAGCAGCAGGCTCATGAGGGCCCGGCCCATGAGCCACCACTTGCGCGGCATTCCAACCACTGCCCGCTGGCCGACCGAATCGTAATCCCTTTGCCGAATGACCCGGCCGATGTCGGCATAAATCAATCGGGCAGACATGATGGCCGGCCGGCAATCGCGGGGCAATGAAGCGATTCCAGTCTCAGCCCGAACGTAGAGTTGATCAGCGACATGCAGCAGACGCGCGACCACGCGCGCCAGCGCCGCTGAGTGCTGCGGCCGACGCAACAATTCATGCGGATCAATGCCTTCCTCACGCATCCACTGCAGCGGCAAATAGATTCTTCCTTTGCGGGCATCTTCGCCAACATCTCGGGCGATATTGGTCAGCTGCATCGCCACACCAAGTTCACAGGCCCGGGCGATGGTCTGGGCGGAGCGGCCACCCATGATCAGGGTCATCATCGCCCCTACGGTGCCCGCCACACGCGTCGCGTAGTCATAGAGTGCCTCGAGGGTTTCGTAGTTCCTGCTGCCGGCATCCCACTGAAAGCCCTCAAGCAGCGCCATCGGAATTGCCTTGGGTATAGCGTACTCGTGCACGATGGCGGCAAATGCAATGTCCGCATCAATTAAAAAAGGCTCACCGCGATAAATTGCATCAAGCCGCTCACGCAGGTAATCCATGACAATATCAATCGACGCGCCTGGCGGCATCTCATCCACGGCATCGTCAGCAACACGACAAAATGCGTAGACCGCTGTTGCGGCATGCTTAAAACGCTGGGGTAGGATCCTTGAGGCTGCGAAAAACGAATGCGAGCCAGTCCGCATCAGCCGCTCGCAGCTTGCCAGTACCTCGGCTGAGCGCAATGAAATAGGCTCACGCATAGGCAGGCACCATCGTTTTAGGATCGGGAATCACTGACTCTAAGGCCTTTGCGGATGCGATTACGCCGGGCATTCCCGCACCCGGATGGGTGCTGGCGCCCACCATGAACAGGCCGGCGATATCTTCACTTTTATTGTGTGGCCGAAACCAGGCACTCTGGGTTAACACTGGCTCAGGCCCGAACGCTGCGCCTCGAAACGATAAGAGACGGTCCTGAAAATCCTGGGGGGTCGTGATGAATGATTCAGTAATGTGCTGCTCGAACCCCGGCATGATGGTGTTATGGAGCGACTGTGCAATCGCCTGTCGATACGGCTCTGCGACCACCGACCAATCCACCCCACTCTGCAGATGCGGTACGGGGGATAAGACATAGAAGGTATCGTGTCCGGGCGGCGCCACTGTCGGATCACTCGCACTCGGTCGATGCAGATACAGACTAAAGTCCTTGGCCAGAATCTTGCGCTTAAAAATATCCGCAAGCAGTTCGCGATACCGCGGTCCCATCAAAATCATGTGATGCGGAATATCGTGGAACTGCTGGCGCGTGCCGAAATACCAGACAAAAAGGCTCATCGAAAATTTAGTCCGCTCGATCTTGGCATCAGTCCAATGACGACGATGCTGGCTAGGAATCAGGTATCGGTAGGTCCAAGCGGTATCCGCGTTCGAGACGACGATCTCTGATTCAATGATTTGACCATCGGCGAGGCGGACTCCATAGGCCCGCTGGTTGCGAACCAGAATCTCGGCGACCTCGGATTCGCAACGCACGCTATTGCCTTGGCCCTTGATTAGACCAACAAGCCCTTGAATCAATGCACCGGTTCCACCCATCGCCCAATGCACGCCATGCCGACGCTCCAGCGCATTGATCAGGGTATAGGCGCACGTTACCGAAAAAGGATTGCCGCCAATCAGCAGGG
>JBILVT010000149.1:0-3113 GCA_044370275.1 Burkholderiaceae bacterium
ATCAGCCGAAAAGTCTAGCATGGGTGTCCGTGAAAACCCCGGGGTCGTTCGCTTCCCCGGAAGCCCCTTCGAGCTCGCGCTTCCCTTTGAGCCGGCTGGCGATCAGCCGGAAGCGATCGCGCGCCTAGTGCAGGGCATCGAGGACGGCGTGGCTTACCAGACCCTGCTGGGTGTTACAGGTTCGGGCAAGACCTTCACCATGGCCAACGTGATCGCTCGGCTCGGACGCCCCGCTTTGGTGCTTGCGCCAAATAAGACCCTTGCCGCCCAGTTGTACGCCGAGATGCGGACTTTCTTCCCGAACAATGCGGTCGAGTATTTCGTTTCCTACTACGACTACTACCAGCCGGAGGCCTATGTGCCCCAGCGGGATCTGTTTATTGAAAAAGATTCCGCGATCAATGAACACATTGAGCAGATGCGGCTTTCCGCTACCAAGTCCCTGCTTGAGCGCCGCGACACCATCATCGTGGCATCGGTCTCTTGCATCTACGGCATCGGCAACCCTGCGGACTATCACCAGATGGTGTTGATCGTGCGTCAGGGCGATCGGCTCAGCCAGCGCGAGCTCATCGCGCAGCTGGTTCGGATGCAATACGACCGCAACGACATCGAGTTCTCGCGCGGCGCCTTCCGGGTGCGGGGCGACACCATTGATATTTTTCCTGCCGAGCATGCAGAGCTCGCGCTGCGAATTGAGCTCTTCGATGATCAGGTTGAGTCACTTCAGCTTTTCGATCCGCTCACCGGCCGGGTGCGACAGGCCCTGCCGCGTTTTGCGGTCTATCCATCGTCGCACTACGTCACACCCCGTGACGTTGTTTTGCGAGCAATTGAAACAATCAAAGAAGAGTTGATCGAGCGTTCACGCTTTTTTATTGACCAGCAGAAACTCGTCGAGGCCCAGCGGATTGAGCAGCGAACCCGCTTTGATATTGAAATGCTGGCTGAGTTGGGCTTTTGCAAGGGCATTGAGAACTACACCCGTCACCTCTCAGGTGCAAAGCCGGGTGAGCCACCCCCGACACTTGTAGATTACTTGCCGCGTGATGCCCTGGTCTTTATCGATGAGAGCCATGTGACCGTTGGCCAGCTGGGCGGTATGTATCGCGGCGACCGTTCCCGTAAGCAAACGCTGGTGGATTATGGCTTTCGACTGCCTTCGGCCTTGGATAACCGGCCGCTGAAGTTCGAGGAGTTTGAGCCTAAGATGCGCCAGGCGGTATTCGTATCCGCCACGCCTGCGACTTACGAGTTAGAAAAAAGTGGCGGCGCAGTCGTGGAGCAGGTGGTGCGGCCAACGGGCCTGGTGGACCCGGCGGTGGAGGTACGATCGGCGGCGACACAGGTGGATGATTTGCTCGGTGAAATCAAGCTGCGGGCGGATCGCCAGGAGCGGGTTCTGGTGACAACGCTGACCAAGCGTATGGCCGAAGACCTCACCGACTACCTGTCTGACAATGGCGTACGCGTTCGATATCTGCATTCCGATATCGATACGGTTGAGCGGGTCGAAATTTTGCGCGATCTGCGACTGGGCGCATTCGATGTGCTGGTGGGGATTAATCTGCTGCGCGAAGGTCTAGATTTGCCCGAGGTCTCGCTCGTGGCCATCTTGGATGCAGATAAAGAGGGCTTTTTGCGCTCGGAGCGCAGTCTGATTCAGACGATAGGCCGGGCCGCCCGACACCTGAATGGCCAGGCGATTCTTTATGCCGATCGCATGACCGATTCCATGCGTCGGGCCATTGAAGAGACCGAGCGTCGCAGATCAAAGCAGCTGGCCTTTAACACCGAGCGCGGTATTACGCCTCGGGGTGTAATGAAACAAATTCGGGATCTGATCGACGGCGTGATTGATAGCCGTGGCGCCGATCGTGATGTTGCCGACTCGCAAGAAGAGGTGGCGCTAGAGCGCTCTCCACAGGAGATCTCCAAGCAGCTCATCCGACTTGAAAAGCAGATGCTGGAGCATGCTCGTAATCTTGAGTTTGAAAAAGCGGCGCAGCTTCGCGATCAGCTCACCAAATTAAAACAAGAGGTATTTGGAGTAGACAAACTGAGAGACTCAATTGAAAAGGCAATGGTATGACTACATTTGATACGACTGAGAAAGAAATCATCGAGGCAACGCCATTTGATTCGGCGCTTGCAACGGCCCGTCCACGCGTGAGCAAGGCCTCTAAAAAGAGCGATGCTCCGATCGGTATGAAGACAAAGATTTTGTTTGTCTGTATGGGTAACATCTGCCGCTCACCGACTGCAGCCGGCGTGTTTCAGTCGCTGGTGAGGGCCTCGAACCTGCAGGAGTTTGTGGTCTGTGATTCGGCTGGCACGCATGATTTTCATGTGGGCGAGGGCCCGGACCAGCGGGCGGTCAATGCCGCCGCTAAGCGTGGCTACGAACTCGGTGCGACCACCGCGCGCAAGATCCAGATTTCGGATTTCTCCGAATACGACTACATCCTGGCGATGGATTGGGAGAACCTGGCATTGTTGCAGCGGATGTGCCCCCGTGGCCTACAACACAAGCTGCAGCTCTTGATGCGCTTTGCCACCGAGTTTGAGGCGGCGACCATTAATGATCCGTATCACGGCGGACCCCAAGGCTTTGAGCAGGCGCTGGATTACATCGAAGACGCCTGTAATGGGCTGATGGAGGTCGTCCGCCGCCGGGCCACGATGGTAGCGGCGGCCTAAGGGCAATTTTTTGGCTGGCAGGAGGGGGTCCCGGCCCCCTCCAAAACCCCGCTTTGAGCGCGGGAATATTTTTCCGAATAGTTGATCGAATTAATGGGAGAAGCTAAACTCCCGACTAAATCACTCAATTATTCGGAGAATTTTATGAGATTGACGACCAAAGGACGGTTTGCTGTCACGGCAATGATTGATCTGGGGCTCCGTCAAGACAAAGGCCCTGTCACCCTGGCGGCGATTAGCCAGCGCCAAAAGATCTCGCTTTCTTATCTGGAACAACTCTTTGGCCGGCTTCGTCGGCACGAGCTGGTGGAGTCCATGCGCGGACCGGGTGGCGGCTACAAGCTCGCCCGCGGTGGCAAGGACATCACGGTGGCCGACATTATTTACGCTGTTGATGAGCCGATCGACGCGAC
>JBILVT010000150.1:0-3105 GCA_044370275.1 Burkholderiaceae bacterium
GCATCTCGCGAGGCAATCAGCACGGATAAGGCCTGCTTGGGATCGGGTGGGCCGGCAGTGACATCCACAAGCGGGCCATTGAAGGGGCCGCGTCGAGTGATGGTTTTTCCGTCGGGTCCGATGACCACTAGCCGCTCTCCCTCCTTCAGCGTGATGTTTTGCGCACTATCTACCGAGCCGCCGACTTTAAAGTTTGTTCCTCGGGCCTCCATGATCACCATCGGTGCGCTCAACGCTGATGACTGGAGTCCGCCGAGATAGAGAAATAGCGCAATCGAAAGCGGCAGCAATAACCGAGATAAAAATTCGTTAATCGAATTCATGAGAGGCCTATCTTGGCGCATTGCCTGGGCCTGCAGGGTTGGATACGGTTGCGGTAGCGGCTGCGACTGCTGTACCGCGAGGCAGAGGGAGAGCGATTTCGGGCGCACCGTCGCCCACCAGCACAAAAGCGCCCCAAAAAAATGGGTGTGCTGTTCTTTCTGAACTTATCATTCGGCGTTGCGCGAGTTGAAGCGAGGGGCTGATGCCTTGATTGAGATCCGCCCCCGCCGATTCGAAAAGTGTGGACATCAGCTGAGTGGTGGCTGCTGAGGGCACCTGCCAATGGCTTACGAGCAGATTTCTGGCGCCAGCGAAAAAGAAGGATTCTGCTAAGCCCGAGAGGGCATCCCCCCCAAAGCGCCCGCCCGCACCAGCGGTATTGCATGCAGAGAGCACAACCAGATCCGCATTGACACGCATGGCAGCGATCTCACTCGCTTCAAGCAGCCCATCGTTTTGGCGATCAGTGGATTGATCCGGCGGCGTGAGCACGAGTCCCGGCTCGCTCTGGCATTTTAGCTCCCCCGGAAGAAGTCCATGGGTGGCGAAGTAGAGAACACGATAAGCGTCAAGCGACTGATTACGAAAGGCCTCCTCGGTAGCATTGCGGCCTACTAGCAGATGATCTTTTCCGGTCACGCCGAGGGCGCGACTCACCGATGCAATCTCGCTTTCGGTGTCTGGCAGGGGTAGAAGACTCGAGATCAGCTCTGCCGGAATTGGCCCTTCTTGCCGACAACTGGTTGCAAGTGGTGAGGCATTCGGGTTTAAGAGCCGCTGGCTTTTTCCGCTTAGTGCTGGATTGCCGACCGCAAAGAGTTTTTTCTCAGGCTTAACCGGTCGATCGAGTGTTCTTAAGCTAAAAAATGCATTTAGTGAGGGCACATGGGAGATTGATGCCTGTTGCACCAGCCATGCGGCCTCGCGATAGCGATTGATTTTGGCGGGCTGTGTCACCAAGATCGAAAACGGCAGGCTTGCAAGTGCGCCTGTCGGGGTAATGATCAAATGCGTCAAGCCTTTAAGTTGCTGTTCGACCTCGCCAAAAAGCGACTTGTAGAGTTGATGCGATCGCTCTAGATCAAAATCAATCACAGTCGTGCCTTGAATTTCAAGTCCCCGGCGTAATACGGTCACCGCATCAGCGAGGCTTTTTTCGTTTTCTTTTACCTCCCCAATGAAAATACCGTCACGGCGAATGAGCGTGACAAAGGCCTCTTTTCTGCCAATCAGAAACGAGACCACCCCTTCCTGAGCACCCAGGCGCTGCCGCATCTCCAGCAGCGTCAGAGGCTTTGGTTTGATCAGGCTCAAATAGTCCGGGAATTTTTGGGAGAGCTCGTATTCGTAATAGGTGATTTCATCGTCAGCCTGCTTGCGCCGGCCGGTCAGGCGATCTTCAACAATCTTGCTGCGTTGGTCGGCTGGCAGCCCCATCTCATAGACCAGTTCGGTGTTGGCGATGTCACGACGACGCTTCGCCTGGGCGAGTTGATCCAGAAGTTGCTGCATCTCTGGGTTTGCATTGGAGAGTCGGCCTGCTGATTGGGCAATGATCTGGGCTACGTTGTCGGGCCGTACATACTGAAAGGCGTCAAACGCCTCGGAAAAAAGTCCCTGAATCTGCGCCGGGTCTTTGAGGGTTTTTGCATAGGCCGTCACAGCCTTACCAAACGGAATGAGATCTTCTGCAGAGATGGCTGCCGAAGGCGGTATTTTTAGCCCGCCGAGCAACTTAAAGATCTCACGATAGGTGACGATGGCCGAGGTGTATGAGCCCTCACGTTGGTAGGCGGCGGCCAGCGCAGCCAGCACCTGAATAGTCTGGGGTCCGTCACCGTGTAATTGCCGGCGCTCGGTGAGTGAGGAGTTGAAGTAGGCCTCCGCAGCCGAGAGGCGGCCACTTGCCGAACTGATTTTTCCGAGCGTCAGCAGAATGTCGGCACGCCAGCCTTTCGGCAGCTCTTTATGGGTATTAAAAATCGTGAGTGCCTCCGTTGCAGTAACGGAGGCCAGGCTGAGATCTTCTAGATTTAACGCCATGTTGGCGACGAGATTCAGAGCCAGTCCGAGTTCGCCACGCTCCAGGTAGTCATCGGAGAATTCCTCGCCGTAACCGGCAATTGCACCAAGATTCAGGCGGGGCGCAGAGAGTTGGCGACGCCACGCATCGACTGCATTCAGTCCGGCCCGAAGACCGCCCTCGTAATCACCTTGATTCGCAGCGTGAAAACCATAGTAGGAAAAAAGTCGCGCGCGATCCGCATCGCGGGGCGAGTTCTGAATGATGGCGCTTGCCCGATTAAAGAGGATCTCGGCTTCCTCCTTGCGGCCGCGATTGCTCAGACTCAGCGCAAGGTCCATCAATGTATCCGCAATCGCTGGGTCGTTCTCGCCGAGCAGGCGGGTCTGAATGGTGAGCGCCTCGCGTAGCATTCGCTCTGCTTCGCCATCTAGCCCTTGTGCATTGGCAGCCCGCGCGCCTTGAACCAAGCTGGAGAAACGCTCCAAGTCTGCAGGCGTTACCAGCGGCACAGGCCGGCCAAATAGTGCCCGCAGAAGATCCAGCCACTCTGAGCTGGGACGATTCTCGGTCTTAGAGTGCAGCGCTGCAATCATTGTCGGCAACGTAGCGGGCGGTCCATCCACAAAGCGGACGATCGAGTTGATGGCATTCATCGCAACAATCTTTGGCCAGCCGCCGTTATTCAGGCGGCAACCCATCAATCCGATGGACTGGCCCTCAAATTCTCGAACAGAGATTTTTTCGCAGTTCATCTG
>JBILVT010000060.1:0-11087 GCA_044370275.1 Burkholderiaceae bacterium
CGGGGGGGCGGTGATTCGGTGACCATGTTGTCGATTCTGTAAAATCCTTAAAAATCCAACCCGCCCCATTATCGTCAAGGTGCACTGAATGAACAAACCGGGATCCCCGAGTCAGACATCCGATCAACGCCTTGCCCATCGCTGGGTCGTGCCCTTTCAGGAGCTGCGTATGACGGATGTCGATACGGTGGGGGGAAAGAATTCGTCCCTTGGCGAAATGATTTCACAGCTCGCTGCAGCCGGGGTTCGCGTGCCGGGCGGCTTTGCCACAACCGCTGCTGCCTTTCGCGCATTTCTTGATCATGGCGGACTACGACAGCGTATTCATGATCGGCTTTCAAGCTTAAATGTCGATGATGTCCGGGCCTTGGCAGCCTGCGGCGCAGAGATTCGTCGTTGGGTGGCTGAAACACCCCTGCCTGCAGACTTAGAGTCTGAGATCCGGACCCGTTATCAGGCGCTGTTACAAGGCAACCCGACCTTATCAGTGGCGGTACGCTCATCGGCAACTGCTGAAGACCTGCCTGATGCTTCGTTTGCCGGCCAGCAGGAAACCTTTTTAAATGTGCTTGGCATCGAGGATGTGCTGGATAAGATTCGCCACGTTTTTGCGTCGCTGTACAACGATAGGGCGATCAGTTATCGGGTTCACAAGGGCTTTTCCCATGCGGATGTCGCGCTTTCCGCTGGCATTCAGCAGATGGTCCGATCGGATCTTGGGGCTGCCGGCGTGATGTTCACCATGGATACTGAGTCAGGATTTAATGATGTTGTGTTTATCACCAGCTCCTACGGCCTAGGTGAGACCGTTGTGCAGGGTGCGGTAAATCCGGATGAGTTCTACGTTCATAAGCCAATGCTTAAGGCGGAGAAGTTTCCCGTCATTCGGCGGCAGCTGGGCAGCAAGCTCATTAAGATGGTTTTTGCCAACGATATGCAACGCAGAGAGGCCGGTAAGGCGGTGGTTACAGTCGATGTGGCCGATGAACAGCGCCATCGTTATTCGCTAACCCACGAGCAGACCGTTGAGCTTGCGCGTTACGCACTCATTATCGAGTCCCATTATCAGCGGCCAATGGATATTGAGTGGGGGCTCGACGGTCAGGACGGACGGCTCTATATTCTGCAGGCTCGGCCTGAGACCGTGAAGTCTCAGCAAAAAGTGGGCGAGGCCCAGCAGCGCTACACACTGAAGGCGACTGGTCGGGTGTTGGCCCAGGGCCGGGCGATTGGTCAGAAGATCGGCGCTGGCACTGTGCGTGTCATCGAAGACGCCAACGAAATGGAGCGTGTTCAGCCGGGCGATGTATTGGTAACCGACATGACGGATCCCAATTGGGAGCCCGTAATGAAACGGGCGGCTGCGATTGTGACCAACCGTGGCGGTAGGACCTGCCATGCGGCCATCATCGCGCGAGAGCTGGGCATTCCGGCGGTAGTGGGCTGCGGAGATGCGACCGATCATGTTGGGGACGGGCAGACAGTGACCGTTTCTTGCGCAGAGGGCGACACCGGCAGCATCTACGAGGGCCTGCTTGAGACCGAGGTCTCCACGGTGCATATCGGCACGCTGCCGAAGCTGCCCGTCAAGATCATGATGAATGTCGGCAATCCGCAGCTTGCCTTTGAGTTTCAGTCAACGCCGAATGAGGGGGTAGGTCTTGCCCGACTCGAATTCATTATTAATAACAATATTGGCGTTCACCCCAAGGCAATTCTGGACTATCCGAAGGTAGATAGTGAGCTTAAAAATGCGGTTGAAAAGGTATCCCGCGGCCATGCGTCGCCACGGGATTTCTTTGTCGATAAGCTTGCCGAGGGCGTGGCAACCATAGCTGCGGCATTCTGGCCAAAGCCCGTGATCGTGCGGCTATCGGATTTCAAGTCCAACGAATATCGAAAATTGATTGGCGGCTCACGCTATGAGCCCGAGGAAGAAAACCCCATGCTGGGGTTTCGTGGGGCATCGCGCTATCTTGCTAAGGATTTTGAAGACTGCTTTGAGATGGAGTGTATTGCTCTGCACCGGGTGCGTGAGCAGATGGGACTAACGAATGTCGAGCTCATGGTGCCCTTTGTCCGCACCGTAAAAGAGGCTGAGGGCGTCGAATCTCTACTTGCGAAATATGGCCTAAAACGGGGCAGTGGCGCTGATGCAAAAGGAAATGGCGGCCTGCGGCTGATCATGATGTGTGAGCTGCCCTCTAATGCGTTGCTTGCCGACGATTTTTTGCGTCACTTTGATGGCTTTTCTATTGGTTCAAATGACCTCACACAGCTCACCCTAGGCCTAGATCGTGACTCGGGCTTGGTCGCCAGTGCATTTGATGAGCGTGATCCTGCAGTACTTGTAATGCTTAAGATGGCAATTGATGCCTGCAATCGCGCCGGAAAATATGTCGGCATCTGTGGCCAGGGGCCCTCGGATCATCCTGATCTGGCCAAGTGGCTCATGGACAGTGGAATTCAGTCGATGTCTTTGAATCCCGATACTGTCGTCGATACGTGGCAGGCACTTGCGAAATAGGTAAACGTTGCCACGAAGAATCAGGCCGTCTTTCGGACAGCCGCCGCCCGGTTAGGGCCGCTTGACTGAGTCTCGGATAAGCCGCTGCTTTTCCCGCTGCCATTCGCGGTCTTTTTCACTGGCCCGCTTGTCATGCTGTTTTTTTCCTTTCGCAAGCCCAATCTCGATTTTGATTCGGCCGCGCTGGTAGTGCAGATCAATTGGAATTAGAGCGTAACCAGCCCGCTCCACCTTGCCGATCAGTTTTCGAATCTCCTCGGCTTTGAGTAAAAGCTTACGCGTCCGCACCGGATCAGGCTGTACGTGGGTAGAGGCAGTCGGCAGGGGGGAGATATGGCAGCCCAGTAGGTAAAGCGCCTCCTGCCGGATGATCACATAGGACTCCTTGAGGTTTGCCCGGCCGGCACGGATCGCCTTGACCTCCCAGCCCTCCAGCACGAGTCCCGCCTCATAGCGTTCCTCTATGAAGTAGTCATGGAATGCCTTTTTGTTCTGAATGATCGACATAAAATAGGGCCTATGCCCGGAGTCAAAAAAACCGTTTTGGTGCCCTTTTCAGCACAGCAGATGTACGACCTTGTTGTTAACTGCGAAGACTACCCCGCTTTTCTGCCTTGGTGTGCGGGAGGGCGCATTCTAGAGCAAAACGGCAACGAACTGTCTGCGGAACTACAGATCGATTTCAAAGGCATTAAGCAGTCATTTAGTACCCGCAATCGGAATATTCCGGGAAGCAGTATCGAGATGGAACTACTCAGCGGCCCTTTCAAATCACTGCGTGGAAACTGGCGGTTTACAGCCTTGGCTGAGGATGCGTGCCGAGTCGAATTTGAACTGGAATATCACTTTGCCAGCAGCCTGCTTGAGAAGATTGTTGGCCCAGTGTTCTCGCACATCACGGCGACTTTTGTCGATGCCTTTGTCCAGCGGGCAGAGGCCAGATACGCCGGATGAGTGCAGACAACAGCACGATTCGTGTTGAGATCTGTGTGGCGTGGCCTGAGCGCGCGCTGAGACAGAGCCTCACTGTCGCGGCCGGCACGACACCGCTGCAGCTCAAGGCCCATCCCGATCTCAGTGAGGCGCTCCGTCTGGCCTGGTCGCAGGCCCGTGCTGTTGGCGTGTTTGGCCTTTCCATACCGATGCGCCATCCGCTGCAAGACGGGGATCGGCTTGAACTCTGGCGCGCACTGCGTGCCGATCCTAAGGAGGCCCGTCGCGCGTTAGCCCGGCTGAAGAATGCGGATGCGGGCGCCCCGCGAAGGCGCCGTGATCAGGGCTTAGCCTGATCGGTATAATCCGACTTTGGACTTTGGAGCGGCCATGCGCCTGTTAGAAAAAGCCCTGACCTTTGATGATGTCTTGTTGGTTCCGGATTTCTCTCAGGTCCTGCCCCGAGATACCTCGCTTACAACAAAACTTACCCGCCGTATCGAACTGAACCTACCTGTCGTCTCGGCCGCCATGGATACCGTGACCGAGGCCAGGCTTGCAATTGCAATTGCCGAAGAAGGTGGCGTCGGCATTATTCATAAAAATCTCACACCCGAGGCTCAGGCCCTTGAGGTCTTTAAGGTCAAGCGATTTGAGGCCGGTGTCGTCAAGGATCCGATCACTGTTTCGCCGGATATGTCGGTCCGCGAACTGATGGCTCTGAGTGCAGAGCGCAAGATCTCAGGCCTGCCGGTGGTGAAGGCTGGCAAGGTAGTGGGAATCGTGACCAATCGTGATCGTCGCTTCGAAACCAATTTAGATCAGCCGATTGCAAAGATCATGACGCCGAAGGACCGCCTGGTGACGGTCCGCGAAGGTGCCAGTATCGAGGACGCCAAGAAACTGATGCACAAGCACCGCATTGAGCGTGTTTTGGTCGTCAACCGCAGCTTTGAGCTGCGCGGCTTGATTACAGTGAAGGATATTTTTAAAGGCATTGAGCACCCACTCGCCTGCCGTGACTCACAAGGAAAACTTCGTGTGGGGGCAGCAGTCGGGGTGGGGCCAGGTACTGAAGACCGGGTTGCACGGCTCGTGGATGCGGGTGTTGATGTTTTAGTGGTCGATACCGCACACGGCCACTCAAAAGGCGTACTTGATCGGGTGAAGTGGATAAAAAAGCGTTATCCGTCAATTGAAGTGATCGGCGGCAATATCGCGACTGCAGATGCTGCCAAGGCCTTGGTAAAGCATGGTGCCGATGGTGTAAAGGTTGGAATTGGCCCGGGCTCGATTTGTACAACACGTGTAGTTGCCGGGGTTGGTGTGCCACAGATCACTGCGATCGCAAATGTGGCGCGGGCGTTAAAAGGCAGTGGTGTCGCGCTAATAGCGGACGGGGGAATCCGATATTCAGGAGATGTCGCTAAGGCGCTTGCCGCGGGTGCGGATGCCGTCATGATGGGTGGTATGTTTGCGGGGACCGATGAGGCACCCGGAGAAATCATTTTGTTTCAGGGCCGCTCTTACAAGAGCTATCGCGGCATGGGATCGGTGGGTGCCATGCAGGCCGGATCAGCCGATCGGTATTTCCAGGAGGGCGATAACCCCAATCCCGATAAGTTCGTGCCCGAGGGTATTGAGGGCAGGGTGCCGTATAAGGGCAGTGTGAAAAATATTCTGTTTCAGCTAGCGGGTGGCGTGCGCTCGAGCATGGGGTACTGTGGTTGCGCTTCGATCAAAGAGTTTCACGACCGGGCCCAGTTCGTAGAGATCACAAGCGCAGGCATTCGTGAATCCCACGTCCACGATGTGCAAATCACCAAAGAAGCGCCGAACTATCACGTCGACTGATCGCACAGTTGCGGTCCGCGTGTAATACAAAGCCTTTATTCATCATGCACTCCAGAATTCTGATCCTTGATTTTGGCTCTCAAGTCACGCAGCTCATTGCGCGGCGCATTCGCGAGGCCGGAGTGTTCTGTGAGATTCACCCCAGCGATGTCAGCGATGCTTTTATCGCGGACTATGGCCGATCGGCTGGCGTGGATAGCCTGCGCGGTATTGTGCTGTCGGGAAGCCATCTGTCAGTGACCGAGGCCGGCACACTGAAGGCGCCTGAGGCAGTGTTTTCGCGTGGCGTGCCGGTGCTTGGAATTTGCTACGGCATGCAGACCATGGCCGCACAGCTCGGCGGCAGGGTAGAAGCCAGTAGCCTTCGAGAATTTGGCTTCGCACAGGTCAGGGCGCGCGGCCACACTAAACTTTTGCGTGATATCGAGGATCATCGGACCGCTGAGGGCTATGGCTTACTCGATGTCTGGATGAGCCATGGCGACAAAGTAAGT
Organism: Burkholderiaceae bacterium; assembly: GCA_044370275.1. Taxonomy (GTDB): domain Bacteria; phylum Pseudomonadota; class Gammaproteobacteria; order Burkholderiales; family Burkholderiaceae_A; genus Lacustribacter. Next base: position 5,809 of record JBILVT010000060.1, read on the forward strand.
CAACTGCCAGACGGCTTTAAGCTGATGGCGTCTACCGATTCCTGTCCGATTGCCGGCATGGCTGATGAGACACGGCATTTCTATGGCGTGCAGTTTCACCCCGAGGTTACCCACACCAAAAAGGGCGCAGAGATTCTGCGTCGCTTTGTTTTAGACATTTGCGCTGCGTCTGCTGACTGGAATATGCCCGATTATGTTCAGGAGGCAGTCAATTCGATTCGCACGCAAGTGGGAAAAGAGCAGGTCATCCTGGGGCTTTCCGGCGGTGTAGATTCCTCGGTTGCGGCGGCATTAATTCATAAAGCGATTGGAGATCAGCTGTCCTGTGTCTTCGTGGATCACGGCTTACTGAGGCTCAACGAAGCCGAACAGGTCATGCAGACCTTTGCAAAGCATATGGGCGTAAGGGTGATCCATGTCAATGCGCGTGAACGATTTTTAGCCGCTTTATCAGGGGTGTCTGATCCCGAGGAAAAACGAAAAATCATTGGTCGGGAATTCGTCCATATTTTTCAGGAAGAATCAGCCAAGCTTGCCAATGCCCGATGGCTTGCCCAGGGCACGATCTATCCGGACGTCATTGAGTCGGCTGGCGCCAAGACCAAGAAGGCAACCACCATAAAGTCACACCACAATGTTGGCGGACTGCCCGACACCTTACATCTCAAATTACTTGAGCCATTGCGGGAGCTCTTCAAGGACGAGGTCCGTCGGCTTGGCCTTGCGCTGGGGCTGCCGCCCGAAATGGTGGATCGGCATCCATTTCCCGGCCCGGGCCTTGGGGTACGAATACTCGGAGAAATCCATAGCGATTATGTATCGCTCCTACAGCGCGCTGATGAACTTTTTATTCGAACGCTGCGCGAGACGCAGGCGACTCCTGCGGATGCGATGGCGGGCCTCTGTAGTGACACGGATGTCGGCAAGTCTTGGTACGCGTTAACCAGTCAGGCTTTTGCAGTTTTTTTGCCGGTGAAGTCGGTCGGTGTGATGGGCGATGGCAGGACTTATGAGTGGGTAGTTGCATTGCGCGCGGTCGTTACGAGCGATTTTATGACCGCCCATTGGGCCCATCTGCCGCACGCGCTGTTGGCTGGGGTATCCAATCGCATCATTAACGAGGTCCGCGGCATTAATCGGGTCGTCTATGACATATCCGGAAAGCCACCGGCTACGATCGAGTGGGAGTAGGGCGCTTCACGATTACTTTTTACGGTGATGATGCGAGTAAAATTGGCGGGCTCATCGTCGACATCCAAGGAGGGCTTCTATGTTCCCCGAATATCGAGATCTCATCACCAAGCTAAAGACTACCGATCACCACTTCACTCGACTATTCGATAAGCACAACTCCCTGGATCAGAAAATCAAGAATATGGAGAGTCATATCACACCGGGCACCCATGAAGAGATCGAAGTGCTGAAGAAAGAAAAGCTGATGCTCAAAGATCAGCTGTACGCCATACTTAAAAAAGCGAGCATCTCCTAAACTCGGGCCGCCACCGCAAACCCTGCCTTATCTGGCAACGAGCCCCGAGGCGCGGCCTACACCATGACCGATAACGCCGATCTGCGCTTTATGGGCCTAGCCCTTCAGCAGGCAAGGCTTGCTGACGCGGCAGGCGAGGTGCCCGTTGGGGCTGTCGTAGTAAAAGATGGCTCTGTGATTGGTAGCGGCTTTAATCAGCCGATTCGGCTAAACGATCCGTCAGCCCACGCGGAAACGATGGCCCTGCGGGCAGCTGCGCAGCACCTGGGAAACTATCGGCTGACTGGCTGCGTCCTTTATGTCACGCTTGAGCCCTGTGCAATGTGCGCGGGCGCCATATTTCACTCCCGAATTTCAGAGGTGATTTATGGGGCTGCGGATCCTAAAACGGGTGTGGCGCAAAGTGTGATCCATTTATTCGACGAGCATCGCTTAAATCATCATGCGTCTATCCGGGGCGGCGTGATGGCGGAGGCCTGCGGATCGTTGCTGCAGGCGTTTTTCGCGCGTCGGCGTGCGGTATTCAAGCCGCAGCCGGCCGAATAACGGCAGCGGTTCGCCTGCTTATGGCCCCGGACTATCACATTCGAATTTCAACCCAGGCTCAGACGCTGACGCTGCTGCGGCTTGCCCCTGAGTCCCTTGAGGGCGGCCTGCGCTGGGCTCCAGACGCCGCGGGCGCGGTCATGATGCAGACCCTGATCTCGAGCTCGAAAAATGGCACTGGCCAGCAGCAGGGCAGCTATCAGACCCCCCAGGGCCGACACCAGATTCGCGCAAAGATTGGTACAGGCGCGGCTTGGAATACCGTTTTCGTCGGCCGGCGTAAAACCGGCGAGATCTGGTGCCCTGAGCTTGCCGGCCAGTTTCCACAGCGCGACTGGATCCTAACGCGGATCCTGTGGCTATCGGGTCTAGAGCCGGGGAAAAATCGGTTCGGCGAGGTGGACACCATGCGCCGTTACATCTATTTGCACGGCAGTCCCGATACCGCTGTGATGGGCGAGCCGGGGTCAATTGGCTGCATCAGAATGAAAAACAGCGACATTGTGTCGCTGTTTGACTGGGTGCCGGTCGGAACAACCGTTGAAATTAGCTAGCGCCCAAATCGTTTTACTGAATTTTCGCTTTGGCTTTAAGTTGCTGCTGGAAGTCTTGAAGCTTTTTGCGTCTCATGGACTCTGTAAGCTGCTCCTTTACCTGATCGAACTCTGGCGGTTTGGCCGCGCGGGTGTCATCAAGACGAATCACATGCCAGCCAAATTGTGTTTGTACCGGTACCTCAGTGAATTTACCCTTTTCAAGGGCAACCATGGCCTTTGAAAACGGTTCGACAAAGGACTGAGCGTTGGCCCAATCCAGATCTCCGCCTTTGGCAGCAGATCCGGGATCCTTCGACTGTTTGGCCAACTCTTCAAATTTGGCACCCTTTTTCAAACGGTCGATGATTGATTTCGCTTCGTCTTCTTTTTCTACCAGGATGTGACGGGCCCGATACTCTTTTCCACCATCGCCCTTGATGAGCCGGTCGTATTCCGCTTTGACCTCAGCATCGCTCACACCACCTTTGGTCAGCTGATCCTGTACCAGCGCATTGATCAGCACCTGCTGACGCACGTTATCTAACTGAAATCGGACATCGGGCTTCGCCGATAGGCCGCGTCGCTCGGCTTCTTGGACTAGGATCTCGCGATCGACCAGCTCCTGGCGCACCAGCGCCTGCAATTGCGGGGTATCTTGTTGGCCTTGTTTGACCAGTTCGGCGACAAAGGCGTCTGCCCGGGCCCGCGGGATAGGCTTGCCATTGACGACCGCGATATTTTGCGCCGATGCGATTCCTGAGGCGCAGAGCAGGGCGAATCCGATGGCGGTTTTTTGCAACGATTTCATGAGGACTCCGAAGGGTCGCGCGCGTCAATAGAAAGGGCGTGGATGCGCGCGGGGATCCAGTCGCTGAGGGGATCATACACAAGCCGATGCCGCGCCAGCCTGCCCTTGCCAGCAAAGGCGCTAGAAACAAGCGTAACGTGGAAGTGGCCCCCTCCCGCTACTGCGCCGGCATGGCCGTGGTGCTTCGCGCTGTCGTCACGGACCACGATGGAATCGATGGGCAAGGCAGCACGCAGACGGGCCTCGATCTCCTGGGCGCTCGGGGCGAGGTGGCTCATCGGGGCTCCTGATCTTTGAGTGCATCAGGCAGCTCGGCAGTTGCGAAACGATTCATCCAAAGCGCCTGACCAATGATGAAGACCACCATGAGGCCTATGGTGCCAAAGAGCTTGAAATTCACCCACGCATCGGTGGTGAAGGCATGGGCGACCCAGAGATTCAGCCCGCCCAAGACCGCAAAAAAGAGGCCCCATGCGGCATTCAATTTTGCCCAGGCATGCGTTGGCATGCTGATTTTTGCGCCCATGAGTTTTTGCATTAGTAAGATGCGCTTAAGGAGTTGTGGGCCAAGTAGAGCGATTGCAAATAGGCCATACAGCAGGGTGGGCTTCAGTTTGATGAACCGCTCATCCTGGAGCCAGATTGTGGCGCCGCCGAAGACCACGATCAGAATCAGGCTGACCCACTGCATGGTCTCGATTGCGTGACCTTTGAGTTTTAGTAGCCCCATCACAGCCAAGGTCGCAATGATTGCAACGGCGGTAGCCCAGTACAAATCGGAAAGCTTATAGACCACAAAAAACAAAATGATCGGAAGCCAGTCGGCAAGAAGTCTCATCGTGGTTCGAATTTTACCGAAGCAGAATTGACACAGTAACGTAGGCCAGTCGGCGCAGGCCCGTCATCAAAAACATGGCCCAGATGGGCATCACACTGACGGCAGACAATCTCAGTTCGAATCATAAAATGACTCGTATCTTTGACCTCTTTTATGCAATCCTGCGAAATGGCCTGCCAGTAGCTGGGCCAGCCACAGCCCGCATCAAATTTTGATTCCGAGTCAAAAAGCGGTTGGCCACAACAAACACATCGATAGGTGCCCTGCGCAAAGTGATCCCAGTAACGGCCAGTAAAAGGCGGCTCAGTAGCCTTGCGCCGTGTGACTTCATACTCCATTGGCGTAAGTGTTTTTCGATACTCTTCATCGGATTTCATTGACAACTCCTGGCATAGCTCGGGGTACGAAATTAGCTGGAACAGCTCACCGACAGATGTTCGGCCCAGTCGGGAGGTGGCGCTGCGTAGCGCTTTTGCTCGGGATGCTCTTCAAACGGGCTTTGTAGTAACTGGGCTACCGTATGCAGCGGCCGGGTATCATTGTGATCACGAACTGCGCTGATGACTTCCTCAGCAATCCAGTTTCGCAGTACGTACTTAGGATTTATCGCCCGCATCTGTTCCTGGCGCGCTTTTGCAGAGATGCCTTGTAGGCTTAGGCTCACGCCAACTGACTGCTGATAGCGGTCGAGCCACGGCCTACAGGCTGCACGGTCAGGTGCAAGATTAACGAATGCCCGCTCATCCTGATTCGACAGCGCACGAAATGCGAGCGTGTAATCCATTTTCTGCGACTGCAATAGAGAATAAAAATCATCCAGTAGTGGGCTCCACTGATCTTCAGGCAGCAACTGGAGACCTAGTTTCGTTTTCAGCAGGCCCTCCATTTCATTTGCGTAGCTCGATTTGAATTTCTCAAGTACTGCATTTAATGCGTCTACTGAATTGACCAAAGGATATAAAGCATTGGCCAGCCGGCTTAAATTCCAAAGCGAGACCTGCGGCTGCGACTGAAAACTGTAGCGGCCGTGATGATCGGAGTGGTTGCAGATGTGTCCAGCGT
>JBILVT010000061.1:0-11033 GCA_044370275.1 Burkholderiaceae bacterium
TGCCAGTGGCTGACCGTCAATTTGCAGCAAGCCCTTGCAGCAACCGTAAAGCCGGCTTCCCCGGCCTGCGGTCAACAAAAGGCCAGTTGCTGTCGACGGAATAAGGGGCGTCATTTCATTTGAGAATTCTTGGCAAAGGCCACATCCAAATCCCGGGGAAGTGGCACTGCATTTTTCACCGCGAGCACCTCGGCCATCACGCTCACAGCGATCTCGGCAGGCGTTTTGCTACCGATATAAATCCCAATCGGCCCGCGCAGACGCGCTAAGCCTGCCTCAGTCTGGCCAAAATGCTCAATCATGCGGCGATGACGCTCGGCATTATTAGAACGCGAGCCGATTGCACCGACATAAAATGCATCGCTTTGTAGGGCCTCCAAAAGCGCGATGTCATCGAGCTTGGGGTCGTGGGTCAATGCCAACACACAGCATCGCCGATCGGGCTTGAACGCCCTGACTGCATCATCCGGCCAGTCCGAGCGTATCGAGACTCCCGGCACGGACCAAGAACCCGAATACTCAGTGCGCGGATCGCAAACCGTAACTTGAAATCCATTAAAGAGCGCCATGCTAGCCAGGTACTCCGCCATCTGCCCGGCGCCAATCAGCAGCATTCGATACTCCGGACCATAGGTATTTTTCAGTGTCTGACTGTCGATGCTTAATTCGTCAATTTCACTCACCGATTCCAGATGGACTTCTCCGGAGGCTAATTCGGTGACACGCCGAACCAATCCGCCTGACTCTAAACGCTCCACCAGCGCGGTCAGTGACGCCGCACTCGGATTAAATTCCAGCAATAGCTCGAGCGTGCCACCGCAGGGTAGACCGAAGCGGTGGGCCTCATCGGCGGTAATGCCATAACGCAGCAGCTGCGGTGGCCCGTCGCGCAACGCATCAGCATTGCCCGCTTTAGCCGCCTGTGTGTAACGAAAAATCAAATCATCTTCAATGCAGCCGCCTGAAACCGACCCCACTACTGCGCCGGTCTCGCATAAACCCATGATCGAGCCTAAGGGCCGGGGCGATGAACCCCACGTCCGCACAACAGTTGCCAGCAACGCCCGCTTTCCCTGAAGGCGCCAATCGCGCAGATGCCGCAAAACAATGACATCAAGATTCTCCACGCGCTCAGTCCTTATGCATCTCTGTGGATCACTCGGATCGCATCAGCGCCGCAAGCTCTTTGGCAAGCGACTCGACATGCGAGAGATTGTGAATCGCTACTGCACGATCGGCATAGCGATGTAAGACCGTGGCTCCTGCGGCCAGCGGCTGATAGCCCTCATAGCGAAGTAACGGGTTAAGCCAAACGAGCCGCCGGCTCTGACGCGAGAGCCAGCCAAGTTCTTCATCTAAAAGATCACTAGCGCCGGTATCAAGACCATCGCTAATCAGTAATACCAGGCTACGCCGGCCCACCACCGCCGACCGATGATGGTGTCGCAGCTGCGACAGCGACTCCCCGAGCCGTGTGCCTGAGGCAAAATCCGGAATTAATTTGTTAGCTAAATCCAACATTCGGTCGGTATCGCGCTCTCGAAAGGCCCGTGTCAGATCGGTAAGCGTAACGCCAAAAGAAAATACCGAGCGGCGCAGACCACGTGTGGACTGATGCAAAAATGCGAGTAGCAGCCGTGCATAACGCTCCATTGATCCCGAGATATCGACCAGCACTAGTAACGGCAGCGGCTGCTGACGATGCCGCAAAAATGCAGGTGCTGGCGCCTCGCCTGCATAGCGGCTTGTCTCACGGACAAGCCGAGGCCAATCGGGATGCCGGCCCTGGGCTGCCGATTGCATTCGGCGGGATCGGTGGGTGGGCAGTTCAAGGGGTACCTCGCGCACCAGGCGCTCCATCAGTAAAAATTCACTGGCATTGAGCGACTGAAAATCTGCGTGCCGCAGCCGCGCAACATCACTAGCGCTCATCGCTGCATCCAGATGAATCTCATCTTCACGGGCAGCTTGCATCGGTGTGGCCGCACGTGGCGGCGTCAGCGCCTCGGTGGCCCGGGGGCCACGCTTAGGCGGATTGGCCTGGGCCTTTGAAGACGGCAGCAGCTGGGCCATCAACTGCTTTGCAATCTCGGGGTTGCGAAAAAACGCATCAAAGAGTTCTTGAAAGACCTGCCGGTCCTCCTGACGAGATACCAGCACAGACTCAAGGCCCGCACATAGGTCGAGCCGCTGGGAAACACCCACCAGTGCCGCGGCCTGCTGCGCTAGTCCAATGCGTGCGCTGTCAATCGGCAGACCAGCGCGGCGCAGGGCACGCGAAAATCCAACGATGTTTTCCGCAAGCTTTCCCGCCCGGGCATCACCGAGCAGCATCACTCGGCCTTCAGTAATTCTTCGGTAACGGTCTGCAAGGCGGCAACATCTTCTCTCTGCTTAAAGAGAATGCCTGCCGTCTGTTCAATGACTTCGGGATCCAGCTGCAGGGTGTCCAACGCCACAAGGGCCTTGGCCCACTCAACACTTTCTGCAATGCCGGGCGCGCGCTGAAACGCATTGGCAAACGGCTGCTGCCGAAGCCGGCTCACAAAATCCGCCACCTGGCTGCTCAGAGCCTCACTGGCTGTGGGCACTTTGGAGCGGACAATTTCTAGCTCACGATCCCGCTGCGGATAATCTACCCACTGATAAAGACAGCGACGCTTGACGGCATCGTTAAGTTCGCGGGTGCGATTGCTCGTCAGGATAGTTAGCGGTGTGGAGCGCGCGCGAATTACTCCGAGCTCAGGAATGCTGACCTGATACTCCCCAAGATACTCCAATAAAAACGCCTCGAAGGGTTCGTCAGCGCGATCCACTTCGTCAATCAGCAACACTGCGCCAGGATCGGGCGCCTCGAGCGCCTGCAGCAGCGGCCGGCGAATCAGATAACGGTCCTGGTAGACCTCTTTCTCGATCTCATCTGCCTTGGCCTGATGCTCACGGACCCGCATGTGAATCAGCTGGGCCGAGAAATTCCACTCATAGAGCGCTTCGCGCTGCTCCATGCCGTCATAACACTGCAGCCGCACCAACACGCGGCCCAATGCGGTGGCAAGTGACTTCGCGAGCTCCGTCTTGCCCACCCCCGGTGCGCCTTCGAGCAACAAAGGCCTGCCCAGCCGCATCGATAAAAAGACCGCCGTCGCAAGACGGCGGTCTGGGTAATAGCCGACTGCCTGCAGCAAGCCGATGAGCCCATCAACGGACCCAAGGGCCTTATCCGACTGCTGCACGCTGACCTAGGCGTTTCCGAGGGCCTGCTGAACGGCCCTCTTGGTCTGGACTTTAACGAGCTGCGCACGATACTCAGCCGAGGCATGCAGATCTGAAGTGAGATCGGCAGCATTGACCGCAACACCATCGACTGCGGCGGCCGAGAAGTCTTTGCTAAGCGCAGCCTCGAGCCCTGCATGACGAAAAACGCCGTTGCCGCCGCCGGTTACTGCAACCCGTACGCCAGCATCGGTCTTGGCGACAAATACGCCGAGCAACGCATAACGTGATGCGGGCTGCTTAAACTTTGCGTAGCCGCTGGCCTTGGGAATCGGAAAACGAATCGCCACAATCAGCTCGCCCGGCTCAAGCGCTGTGGAAAACATACCTTTAAAAAAGCTGTCGGCAGCGATCTCGCGGCGATTGGTTTTAATGGTGGCACCAAGTCCCAATACCCCACTGGGATAGCAGGCGGCTGGGTCATTATTTGCAACTGACCCGCCCATCGTGCCCATGGCCCGCACCTGGCGATCTCCGATTCCGCCAGCAAGCCGTGCCAAGCCGGGAATCGCAGACTGCATCTCTTTGTTGTTGGCGACATCCTGATGGCGCGTCATCGCACCAATCACCATGGCATTGCCGTCTTTGCAAATGCCCTGCAGATCTGCAATCGCTGCGAGATCCACCAAAGACTCAGGGCTGCTGAGACGTTGCTTCATTGAAGCCAGCAAGGTCTGGCCGCCAGCAAGCAGCTGACCGCCCTTGGCCGCCTTGGCAACAGCATCCTGCACCGAGGATGCACGATCAAATGAAAATCCATACATAGTGAATCTCCTTTTAGGCTTTTGCCGTTTGAATGGCCTGCCAAACGCGATGTGGGGTCGCCGGCATATCGAGCTCTTTAACGCCAAGGGGTGCGAGCGCATCCAGAATCGCATTCATGACCGCCGGTGGCGAACCGATCGCGCCTGCCTCGCCACATCCTTTGGTGCCCAACGGGTTGGTTGTGCACGGAGTGCAGACATGGCCGATATTGAACATCGGCACATCGTCGGCCCGCGGCATTGCGTAATCCATGAAAGAGCCCGAGAGCAGCTGGCCCGACTCGGGGTCATAGACACAGTTTTCCATTAAGGCCTGGCCAATGCCCTGCACCAGACCGCCGTGGACCTGGCCCTCGACAATCATCGGATTAATGATGGTTCCGAAATCATCAACTGCCGTGAAGCGATCAATGCGGACCTCGCCCGACTCGGGATTGACCTCAATTTCGCAGATATAAGTGCCTGCGGGAAATGTGAAATTGGTGGGGTCATAAAACGCAGTCTCATTGAGCCCCGGCTCCAGTTTATCGAGCGGATAGTTATGCGGCACATAGGCGGTCAGTGCCACCTGGGCAAACGGGATTTTCTTATCAGTGCCCTTGACCGCAAACTCACCGTTGGAAAACTCGATATCGCCGTCACTGGCCTCCATCAGATGGGCGGCGATCTTTTTCGCCTTGGCCTCGATCTTGTCGAGGGCCCGCATAATGGCTGCACCACCCACCGAAATCGAGCGGGATCCATAGGTCCCCATACCGAATGGCACACGGCCTGTATCCCCATGCACGATGTCAACGTTCTCCACCGGAATGCCCAGGCGCGCTGCGACCACCTGCGCAAATGTGGTCTCATGGCCCTGACCATGGCTGTGGGAGCCTGTAAAGACGGTAACGCTTCCCGTCGGATGCACACGGACCTCACCGCACTCAAATAGGCCCGCGCGGGCACCGAGTGCCCCGGCGATGTTTGAAGGTGCAATACCGCAGGCCTCGATGTAGCTGGAGTAGCCAATACCGCGGCGCAGTCCCTTTTTCTCGGAGGCTGCTTTGCGAGCTGCATAGCCCCCTACATCCGCAAGTGTTTTGGCCTTCTCCAGGCACTGGTGATAGTCACCCGTGTCGTACTGCAGGGCCACCGGTGTCTGATACGGAAACTGAGTGATGAAATTGCGCTTGCGAATTTCATCCTGGCCCACGCCGAGATCCCATGCGGCGCGCGTCACCAGACGCTCGAGCAGATAGGTGGCCTCAGGCCGGCCGGCGCCACGATACGCATCCACCGGAGCGGTGCTTGTAAACCAGGCATCGACCTCAACGTAAATCTGCGGCGTGGTGTACTGGCCCGCCAAAAGCGTTGCATAGAGGATGGTCGGAATCGCAGTCGAGAAGGTCGATAAGTAGGCGCCCAGATTGGCATCGGTATGGACCCGCAGAGCAAGAAACTTTCCATCTTTATCCATCGCCATCTCGGCATGCGAGACATGATCACGGCCATGCGCATCGCTTAGGAAAGACTCGTTACGGTCTGCTGTCCATTTCACCGCACGATTGATCTTCTTGGCTGCCCAGGTGACGCAGACATCTTCGGCGTATAAATAAATTTTTGAGCCAAAGCCGCCGCCAACATCCGGCGCAATCACCCGTACCTTGTGCTCTGGCAGTCCCATGACAAAAGCGGTCATCAGCAGACGCTCAACGTGCGGATTCTGATTGGCAACATACAGCGTGTACTCGTCTGAGGCCCGATTAAATGAGCCAATGGCAGCCCGAGGCTCCATTGCATTGGGTATGAGTCGGTTATTGGTGATATCAATCTTGGTGACGTGGGCCGCCTTTGCGAAGGCGGCATCAACGGCGGCTTTATCGCCGATGGCCCATTTGTAGCAGTGGTTATCTGGCGCAATGTCATGAAGCACAGGCGCGCCTGACTTCTTGGCATCCAGCACCCCCACGACAGCTGGCAGCACCTCGTAGTCAATCTCCACCAGCTCCGCCGCATTGCGGGCCTGCTCGAGCGTCTCTGCAATCACCATCACCACATGGTCGCCCACGTAGCGGACCTTGCCTTGGGCAAGGATGGGATGCGGCGGCTCTTTCATCGGCTGGCCGTCGGTGCTGGTAATCAACCAGCCACAGGGCAGGCCGTTAATCTTGTCATTGGCAACATCCTGGCCATCGAATACCGCGATCACCCCCGGCGCGGAGGCGGCTGCTTTTTTATTGATTGATTTGATCTTGGCGTGGGCATGTGGGGAGCGCACAAAGACCGTATAGGTCATGTTGGCGAGCTGGACATCATCCGTGTATTGGCCTGCGCCCGTGAGAAAACGAATGTCTTCTTTACGAAGAACAGACTCACCAATATGCGGAAGATTTGCGAAATCGGAAGAACCCATTGTCTTTTCTCCTTAAGCCTTCATTGCGGCAGCGCCCTGCTGAATAGCGCGCACGATGTTGTGGTAACCGGTGCAACGGCAGAGGTTGCCTTCGATGTTTTCTCGAATTTCCTGCTCAGAGGCGTTTGGGTGCTTGCCGCAAAGATCAACGGCATTCATCACCATGCCAGGTGTGCAAAATCCGCACTGAAGCCCATGACACTCTTTAAAGGCCTGCTGCATTGGATGGAGGCTGCCATCAGCTGCTGCAAGCCCCTCAATAGTGGTGATGGTTTTGCCCTGCGCCTGAGCCAATAAGATATTGCAGGCTTTCACTGCGCTGCCGTCCATCATCACCGTGCAGGCGCCGCACTGGGCGGTATCACAGCCCACATGGGTGCCAGTGAGCCGGAGATTTTCGCGAATTGCGTGGACCAAGAGCGTGTTATCGGGGGCTTCTATCGTGACGGACTTGCCGTTCACAGTGAGCGTTGTCTTCATACCGGGGGTCTCCTCTTTGGGGATCGCAATCATAGTCACAGGCTTATCGGCCTGCCAATCGGAATCACCCCGACCTAGGGGTTTGATGCGCCGCAAAATTAACAGCCTAAAGGCGGAACGGGATTGTTCCGTAAGCCCGGTATCCGATAAAGTAAGTCCCAGAGAGCCATGTACTTCGAATCCATTCTGATTTCGCCCACTGAGCGGCGCTTTGCGGTCTTTAATGAACGCGGGCAGATGGTCTTTTACACCTCAAGCGTACTGGCGGCCCGCATGTTCATGGCGGGCAAAAACACCAATATGTGGAGCGGCACTGGCGAAGCAAAGGCCGCCTAGGCGTCAATTTGTTGCGCTCATTTGGTGCGCCCTTGCGGCACGCCCGATCCAGCCCCCTGGGGCTCGCTTACTGTCCCTGCACCTGAGGAAGCTGCGACTTCAGGTCGCGGGCATAGGCCGCACAAGACGTGCGAACCGTATACCACTCGGAGTTTTGCACCAGCCGGCGGGCCGATTCACAGGCCTGCAGCGTGTCATAAGGCACGCCAAAATGATGAATCAGCTGGTTATTCGAGCTGAGATTAATAAAGACCACCAGTAAGAACTTCATCGCTGACTCCTGTTTTTTCAGATCTGCCCCATGCCGCCCTCTCGGACGCCCCCTCAAAACCTGACTACGCTGGAGTTCCAGGAGCGAGACCGCTTCGACATGGACTACGGCACAAACACCACCACCCCTTTAGCCAAGTCAGGATTTCCTGAACTGCCTAATCTGGCCCACGGCAAGCCCTATATGGCCTCTTGGACCAGCGAAATTCAGCAATCTTTCGAGCTGCTACGCTCAAGTCTCGGCCCACGGATGCCCCTATACAGCTTTGTCGATATCGGCTGTGGCAAGGGCAAAGTGCCGATCGTCTGGAGGTTATCCTGCGCAGCCGCGGGAATTGAACAACGCATTGTCGGGCTGGATTATGTCGCTTCTTTTGTCGATATCGCCCGACAGAACCACCGCAAGGTCTTTGGCAATGAGGGTGAGTTTATCGCTGCAGATGCAACCAACTTTCACTATGGGTCACTCGGCAATGGATTGATTGCCTATCTCTATAACCCATTCGACGATGTGATTTTGGATCAAGTCTTGCGGCAGTTGCGCCGCATTCCCTGTGTCGTGATCTACAACATTCCAACCCATGCGGATTGCCTGCCGCGTCACGGATTTGAGCTGATCCACCAGCGCCGCGGCGTTAACCAGAATCAAGAGACCAAGATTTTTTCAAACCACCGCAGGTCAGCGTCTGCGACATCAAGGCCGCACTTCTAGCAACGCCGGCTCGATGCTGCGGGGCCTTACATTCCCCGGACTGCGATCACGCCCATGCCCGCGACAATCAGAAACAGCGTCATGCCCCCGATTGCATTGGTGGAGATCCGTGCGGCAAGGCTCTCACTGTCACCTGCAGCCCGGCTTTTGCGCGCAAAGGCATTAAAGCCCATGATCACCACCAGCAGGAAGAAGATGATGCCCAGCACCACCGGCACATTATCATTGGGGCCATCCGATGCGAGACTGATCATCACAAAGGCAACGATGACCGACAAGAGCGCGAAGGCTATCGGGACGAGCTTGGTAAAGAGGGTACCTTTTTTCATGGTGACTCCTTGAGGGAAGGGAGACGTGGAGCCCCAAATCTACCCCGATTAGCGGCTCGGAATCAAGGAAAATCCTCTGGCCAGCCGCCGCGGAATTTAATTTTTCAATCCACCGACCAAAACGATGAAGACTCTCTCCACCGAAGAACGTGATCAAGCGCTATCCCGACTATCGGGCTGGGAATTTCAAAACGATCGTGGCGGCCTGATACGCCGTGATTTTCGCTTTGCTGATTTTCCCTCCGCCTTTGCATTCATGACCGAGATGGCGATCTACTCCGAATCGGCCGGCCACCATCCTGAATGGTTCAATGTCTATAACCGGGTCACCATCATACTCACCACACACGATGCAGGCGGCCTGACTCAGAAAGATATTGACTGGGCGCTTCAGGCGGACCAACGGGCCCAATGAATCTCGCCCGGCTGCTGAACCGTTGGGGCCGTCTGAAGCCCGATCAGCCCGCCATATTTTTCGGCACATCCGTCTGGGCTACGTTTGGCCAATGGACTGCGCGGGCAGCGGCCTTTGCGCAAGCGTTTCGCGAGTTGGGCCTTACGCCCGGTGATCGGGTGCTGCTTTTTGCGCAGAACCATCCACGTTATCTTGAGGTGCTGATCGGCTGCTGGTGGGCAGGCCTGGTTGCGATCCCGGTAAATGCCCGTCTGCATCCCAAAGAGGTCCAGTGGATCATTGATCACGCCAAACCGCGCGTCGGTTTTTTTCACCGGACCGGCGATCGCGCCGGCATCAGCCGCCTGGAGAAATGTTTTGAATTTGAATCTGACGCCCTGGATACCATAGTGGCCCCTGCTTTTGCAGGAAGTGCTCTTGCCCAAGAGGTCGCGCTCCACGATACCGCTGCCGATGACACTGCCTGGCTTTTTTACACCAGCGGCACCACAGGCCGGCCCAAGGGCGTGCAGATCATGTCGCGCAATTTAATGGCGATGGGCCTGTGCTATTTCACCGATGTTGATCCGATCACGCCCAATGACTTCATGGTCTATGCAGCCCCGATGTCGCACGGCGCGGGCCTGTACTGCATCCCCCACCTGATAGCAGGCGCACGCCATGTAGTGCCGCAATCCGGCGGGGTCGATCCGGCCGAACTCTTTGCCTTGGGTCATGCGCTGGGGCCGCTGTCGACATTCGCAGCGCCAACAATCGTCAAGCGGCTCGTGGAACATGCGTCGCAGGCCGGCCTGAGTATCGATCAGTGTGCAGCCGCGTTTAAAACCATTGTCTATGGCGGAGCGCCGATGTATGTCGCCGATATCGAGCAGGCGCTTCAGATCATGGGCCCTCGGTTCGTTCAGATTTACGGGCAGGGTGAGACCCCGATGGTGGCCACTGCGCTGTCGCGACAACATCTGAGTCAAGTGGATCACCCGCGCTATCGTGAGCGCATTGCCTCGGTAGGGATCGCCCAGACTCCTGTGCAGATTCGAATTGCCAATGCCCAGGGCGCGCCACTGCCTGTCGGAGAAATCGGCGAGGTTCTCGTGAAAGGCGATACCGTTATGCGCGGCTACTGGCAGGACGCTGCTGCGACCCAGGCAGCGATTCGAGACTCTTGGCTCTTCACAGGCGATGTAGGCTGCCTTGATGAAGACGGATTTTTAACACTCAAAGATCGCAGCAAAGACCTCATTATCAGCGGCGGCTCCAACATCTATCCGCGAGAGGTCGAGGAAGTCTTGATGTCAGCAGCTGGCGTTGCCGAGGCCGCTGTGATTGGCGAGCCAGATCCACAGTGGGGTGAGGCAGTCGTTGCATTTATTGTTCCCGCGTCCGGCGCACAGATTGATCTCACGGATCTTGATCGCTACTGCACCGAGAACATCGCGCGCTTTAAACGGCCCAAACGCTACATCCTTGCCACTTCACTGCCGAAAAATAATTACGGAAAAGTCTTAAAGACTGCCTTGCGTGAGCAGCTGCGCCAGGCCCACTAGCCGCTCGCGCTGCCGATTCGCGTTTATCGAGTCCAACTTTAGCCAGCGGGCTGTCGGGCGCGCAGCACATTGCGCTGAATCTTTCCGGTGGTGGTCATGGGCAATGCATCGATAAATTCAATTTCCTTAGGGTACTGATAAGGCGCAAGCCGCGTCTTTACGAAGGCCTGCAACTCATCGATCAGGGTGGCCGACGCGGCATACCCTGCGGCAACCACAACAAAGGCTTTTACAACTGCACCGCGTTCTGCGTCAGGCTTGGGGATGACCGCCGCGTTGGCGACCGCAGGGTGCTTGACCAGGCAGTTTTCGATTTCACCCGGCCCGACCCGATAGCCCGAAGTTTTGAACACATCGTCGGTGCGGCCCTGATAAATCAGATATCCATCGGCATCCATCAGGGCCATATCGCCTGTGCGGCACCACGATTGGAGATCGTGATTGGCGAATTTTGCTTCGGTCGCACGCGGGTTGTTCCAGTAACCCAGAAAGAAAATCGGATCAAGCATGCCATG
>JBILVT010000062.1:0-10970 GCA_044370275.1 Burkholderiaceae bacterium
GCTGATGAGCCCCTTATCGGCGCCACCCATGCGTCGACCGGCGCCGCCACATAGCAGCAGTCCCGTGATGGGCTCAGATGCTGGATTGGGTGAGGCCATCAATGAGGGCAGTGACATCATCGGCATTGGTCACGCGATGCCAGGATCCCCGCGGATAGACGACGACATTTGGGCCTTGCTGACACAGGCCAAAGCAGCCGGATTTGTTGGCCATAACGCCGCCTTCGTGATCCAGGCCCCGATTTCTCAGCTCATTTTTCATCTGCTTTAAAAGATCAAGTGACCCTCTTGCGGCACAGCAGTCACCGTTGTCGCGCACATTGGTGCAAATAAAGAGATGATGCTGATAACGCATAGGAAGGGCTGACGAAATGGGGTCGGGCGGGGCTGCGGCGGGCTACTCGATTTTCAGTAGTTTTTTTGCTGAACCCAGCACCAACATCGCTTCGCCATGTTTGTCTTGTTTATGTAGCTTCTCACCTTCTGCACGCAGGTCTCGCACTTTTTTAATCAGCGCGGGATCGAGATTTTTCGACGTGGACAGGGCCTGGTCAATTTTGTACATCTCAAGCGGGCAGCTGTGCGGCCAAGCGGGCGCCGCGGCGGCCGTCAACAATAGAGCCAGAAGTGGCGGGGCTGCAGCTTGCATTTTTTGGAGACCTCCTTAAGACTTTGGGCTGCGATCCATTATGAACCGTCGAAACGTTTTAAAAGCGGGCGCCGCTGGCCTAGCCCTTGCGGGCGCCTCCACACTGCCACTGGCGAGCCTGGCAAGAGGCGGCCGGCTTCGTGATCATATGCTGATCGCGCAGCCCTCGCGGCTGGGCCTTTTGGGCGATGACTATCCGGCCACAGATGTCTGGGCCTTTAACAATATGATTCCCGGCCCGGTCTTACGGGCCAACCAGGGTGACACGCTCAGAATTCGTTTTCGCAATCGACTCGCCGGCCTGTCGACTATTCACTGGCATGGCATACGGCTGCCAAATGCCATGGATGGTGTACCAGGCATCACCCAGGCTCCCGTAAAGCCCGGCGAAGATTTTATGTATGAGTTTGCCCTGCCGGATGCAGGAACATACTGGTATCACCCGCATGTGGCCACGTATGAACAAATTGGACGCGGCCTGTATGGCGTGATTCAGGTTGAAGAGCGGCAGCCGCCCGATGTGGATGACGATGTCACTTGGGTGCTCTCTGATGTCATGCTCACCAAAGATGCGTCGATCGCGCCGAATTTCAAGAGCCTGCATGATGCCGCTCATGCAGGCCGACTCGGCAATATCGTGCTGGTCAACGGTCAGCGTGGCCCAGCCATGCTCGATGTTCGGGCTGGCCAGCGGATTCGTCTGCGCTTACTGAATGCCGCTAGTGCGCGACTCTTTCGGATCAAGATCCATGGACATCAGCCGCTGGTAGTGGCCCACGATGGGCATCCGTGCACGCCGTATCGGCTGACCGAGTCCTTTTATTTTTCGCCGGGCAATCGCATGGATTTGATATTGGACTGCACGGGCGCGCCGAATGCGCAGTTTGAGATTGAGGATGAATTTTTCCCTGCGATGCGCAATAAGGTCGGTCTGATTCGCTACAGTAGTCGCGCTGCAGTAGGAGCCCGCAAGCCCTTCGGAGAGCTGCCACCGAACACGCTTTTTGAGCCAGTACTTGCGGGTGCTGAGTCCGTAAAGATGGTGCTTGAGGGCGGCGCGTTATCGAATAAAGCGACCCGTGAGGCCATCTGGCTCATGAATGGCAAAGGCAATGATCATGGCTCGCACATGGATGTGCACGGCAAACATCCTGATCCGCTATTTACATTTGAGCAGGGCTGCACAGTGCGGTGCCTGATTGACAATAAAACTGCCTGGTTTCATCCCATGCATTTTCATGGCATCGTGTTTCGCGAGCGCCTGCCCAATGGACAGTGGGGGCCGTTTAAAGATTCAACGTTGGTCTGGCCATTTAAGACCCAAGAGATTGCATTTGTTGCCGAAAGCCCAGGCGATTGGATGATTCATTGCCATGTGGCCGAGCATCAACACTCCGGATTGATGGGCACATTTCGCGTTGCGAGCCTTTGTCGTACATCGGCAGCACCAAAGGCCTAATTTACTTCAGCAACAACACATCCACAGTCGCGCCTTCGGCCAAGGGCCCTGCATCGTGCGGCAGCACTGCAAGGCCATCGGCATCCACCAAGGACTTAATGCTGGCCGCGCCCTGCGAGGCTGCGATCTCAGCCAGCCAGTCGCCCTGCGCATCGCGAGTGAGTTTGCAGCGAAGAAATTCGGTGCGGCCTGGTGTTTTTTTGGTGGCTTTCGCAAGCCGTGCGCGCACTGGAGGCTGCTTGACGGGCGTTGCACCACCAAGCTGCTGCAGGCACGGCCCCACAATGCCCTGAAAGGTCACAAAGGCGGCAACAGGATTTCCCGGGAGACCAAAAAAAGGCGTGCGCCGGCCGGTTTCGTTGTGAATCCAGCCAGCGGCCAGTGGCCGGCCCGGTTTAATGGCCAGCTTCCAGAATGCGATTTCACCGAGTGATTGCATGACGGCCCGCGTGTGATCCGCTTCGCCAACACTCACGCCGCCTGATGTAATCACTGCATCAGCGAGTGATGCCGCCTGTCGAAGATGGTGGCGCAGGCTTTCCGCGTCATCGCGAACGATTCCGAGATCAATGGGTATTGCACCGATCGCGCGAATCAATTCCATTAGCAGGGGCCGGTTTGCATCGTAGATTGCATCCTCGGGCAGGGGGCTGCCGGGATCAGCAACCTCATCGCCCGTGGAAAGTACCGCTACGCGCAATGGCCGCATGACATCCACCTGTGCGATCCCGATGGAGGCGAGCAGGGCGATTGCCTGCGGACTGATGCGCGTGCCAGCGGCAAGCGCTACCGCGCCGCCCGCAATGTCTTCGCCAGCCTGTCGAATATTGGCCATGGGCAAAATGCCCTCAATGGAGAATTCAACGCGCTCGCTAGATGCGGATTGGCTGACGCGCTCTTGGGGAATCACTGCGTCTAGGCCTTCCGGCACACGGGCGCCGGTGAAGATGCGAATGCAGGCCGAAGGGTCGGCAATACCCTCCAAGGGCCGGCCGGCGAGCGACTTTCCAGTAACCCTAAGTAATAGGGGTTTATTCTTATTGGTTTTGTTCAGGTGGCTCAGGGAAAACGCGAATCCGTCCATGGCAGAAAGCGGGTGTGCTGGAACGTCCTGGGGGCTACAAACATCGTGCGCTAGGAAGCGGCCCCCGGCTGAAGCAAGCGGGATTCGCTCTGGGGTTACTGACTCACTGATCTGGCTGGAGATGGCCTGCAGAGCCATATCAAGGGTCTGAGGAGCGAAGGAGTCAGGCACGTAGATTCATCCAAAAGAGGCGCAATATCAGTGAGTTGGAGCGCAAAGCCTGCGGAAGTCGGGCAGCGAAGTCAAACCCAGATGTGGAGCGCTTGTTTTGGACATCAGCATGATGTCTAGAGCAAAACATCGACAAATGAATGTATTCCTTTTGGCATATGTTGCAATGCACCTTGTAACTGTAGGGGAGAAGCTCACACTTCACGCAGCAAAAATCCGCAAAGACTTTTGCTGTAACTCAATTGGTACTTGTTCAACGTTCGTTCTGGAGGGACACAAATGAACGCACCGATGTCTCGCCGACAGTTCTTTAAGGTCTGTTCGGCAGGTGTCGCGACTTCATCTGCAGTGGGTCTCGGGTTTGCCCCCGCGACTGTACATGCTGAAGTCCGGGCTTTTAAATTAGCCCGCACCACTGAAACCCGTGGCACATGCCCGTATTGCTCTGTGAGCTGCGGCGTCTTGATGTATTCAAGAACTGATGAGGCCGCGAAGAAAACCAAACTCATTCACATCGAGGGTGATCCTGATCATCCGGTGAACAAGGGGTCGCTGTGCCCGAAAGGCGCAGGCCTGCTGGACATGGTCCACTCGCCGAATCGACTGCTCCACCCCGAAGTCCGTGAGGCAGGCTCGAAAGAGTGGAAGAAAATTTCTTGGGAAGATGCCTTGAATCGCGTTGCGCGTCATATGAAGGCCGACCGCGATGCAAACTTTGTCGAGAAAAACGACAAAGGCGTTCCCGTAAATCGCTGGAATACGACATCACTTCTTGTATCAAGCACAACCTCAAACGAGGCAGGCTATGCGCTAGTCAAAATGGCGCGCGGCCTCGGTATGGTTGCGCTGGATACGCAAGCACGTATCTGACACGCCCCCACGGTATCCAGTCTGGGTCCGACGTTTGGGCGTGGCGCCATGACAAATGGCTGGCCAGATATTCAGCATGCAGATTTGATTTTAGTAATGGGCGGCAACGCTGCCGAGGCGCACCCATGCGGATTTAAGTGGGTCACCGAAGCGATGGAGCACCGCAAAGCAAAGTTTGTGGTGGTGGATCCGCGTTTTACTCGCTCCGCAGCGGTTGCGGATTACTACGCGCCGATTCGTGTCGGTACGGATATTGCCTTCCTAGGCGGGGTCATTCATTACCTGCTGTCGAAGAACAAAATCCACGAGGACTATGTCCGTCATTACACGAATGCTCCCTTCTTGATCAACGCGGACTACTCTTTTAAGGATGGCCTGTTTACCGGCTATGAGGAAGAAAAGCGGTCCTATGACAAGAAGACCTGGACTTACCAGATGGGTGATGACGGCTTTGCAAAAGTCGACATGACCATGAAGGATCCTCGTTGTGTGTACCAGCTGATGAAGTCCCACTTCAGCCGCTACACACCCGAGAAGGTCTCGGCAATTTGCGGCACACCGAAGGATCAGTTTATTAAGGTCTGTGAATACATTGCCGAGACGTCGCGTCCCGACAAGGTCATGACCATCATGTATGCCTTGGGCTGGACCCAGCATTCACATGGTTCGCAAAATATCCGCACCATGGCCATGATCCAGATGCTCTTGGGTAATGTGGGCCGTCCTGGTGGTGGGGTTAATGCGCTGCGTGGCCATGCCAACGTGCAGGGCATTACCGATATGTGTGCCTACTCGGAAGTGCTGTCGGGGTACATGGTTTCGCCGATGGAATCCGACGACACCCGTGAAACCTATCTCAAGGTCCGCACACCGAAGGCCACCCGGCCCAACTCGATGAACTTCCCGCAGAACTTCCCGAAGTGGAATACCAGCCTGATGAAGGCCTACTACGGGGACAATGCGACCAAGGACAACGACTTCGGCTATCACTATCTGCCCAAGCGCGATGCGGCCTACGACACACTGGCCAACTTCGAGCGCATGGTTCAGGGCAAGATGAATGGCCTGATTTGCCAGGGCTATAACCCACTCGCGGCACTTCCAAACAAAGCCAAGCTTCACAAGGCGCTCTCCAACCTGAAATACATGGTGGTGATCGATCCGCTGAAGACCGAGTCGGCTGAGTTCTGGAAAAACTTCGGTGAGTTAAATAACGCCAAGCCCGAAGACATTAAGACCGAGGTGATTCGCCTGCCATCCACCTGCTTCGCAGAGGATCCGGGTACCTTCACCAGCTCCGGCCGTGTCGTGCACTGGCACTATGCTGCTGCTGATGCGCCGGGTGAGGCCAAGACCGATCGTGAAATCATCGGTACACTCTTTACCAAGCTTCGCGAGATGTACCGCAAAGAAGGTGGTAAGGGCCGTGATCCGTTGATGGCGATTAAGTGGAACTACACCAATCCATCCAACCCCGCACCCGAAGAACTTCTAAAAGAGATCTCGGGCCGTGCACTGGTGGATATCAAGGATCCGAAAACTGGTGCCGTGCTCTTTAAGGCCGGCGAGCAGCTACCGGGCTTTGGCGTGCTCCGTGATGACGGCACGACCGAGTGCGGTAACTGGATCTACGGTGGTTCTTGGTCGCAGGCCGGTAACCTCACGGCGCGTCGTAATAACGCCGACGAGAGTGGCATGGGTATCCACCAGCAGTGGGGCTACTCATGGCCTGCCAATCGCCGGATTCTGTATAACCGCGCGAATTCGGATCCGACAGGCAAGTATTGGGATGCGAAGCGTCCGACCATTGAATGGGATGGCACCAAGTGGGCGGGACCGGATATTCCGGATATAGCGCCTGCATTGCCGCCCGCAACGGGCCCCTTCATCATGAATCCGGAGGGCGTGGGCCGCCTGTTTGCACCGGGCATGGCTGAAGGTCCGTTCCCGGAGCACTACGAGCCGTTTGAGACACCGGTTGGCAAGAACCTGATGCACCCGAACAATCCGAAGGTCACCAGCAATCCTTGTGCGCGCGTGTACAAGGCAGATGCTTCTTCGTTCGGCAAGGCAGATGAGTTCCCGTATGCCGCGACTACTTATCGCTTAACGGAGCACTTCCACTTCTGGACGAAGAACGTTCAGTCCAACGCCGTCACACAGCCTCAGCCGTTTGTTGAGATTGGTGAGGCGCTTGCGAAGGAGAAGGGCATCCGTAACGGTGACATGGTCCGGGTCTGGAGCAATCGTGGCCAGGTCAAGGCGGTTGCTGCTGTGACCAAGCGGATTCGTCCAATGATGGTCGATGGCAAACCGTTGCATCACG
The DNA here is from genome assembly GCA_044370275.1 of Burkholderiaceae bacterium. Lineage (GTDB taxonomy): Bacteria > Pseudomonadota > Gammaproteobacteria > Burkholderiales > Burkholderiaceae_A > Lacustribacter. The sequence goes on from JBILVT010000062.1 coordinate 6,560, forward strand.
TGGGCATACCGATTCACTTCGGCTTTGTGGGCGTTGCCAAGAACGGATTCTTGGCCAATGAACTCACGCCGTTTGTGGGTGATGCCAATTCACAGACGCCAGAGTTCAAGGCGTTCCTTGTCAACATCGCTAAGGTCTAAGGAGGATAACAATGGCTACAGCAACAACCATGAACATTGTGAATCGCTCCGCAACCACGGCGGAGATGCCGATTAAGAGCAATCCGGATATCGCCGTTGCGAAGTTGATTGACGAGTCGAAGTGCATTGGCTGCAAGGCCTGCCAAGTCGCCTGTATGCAGTGGAACGACAACCGGGATGAAATCGGGTCGATGGTCGGGGTGTATGACAACCCGGCCGACCTCACGACCAAGTCCTGGACCGTGATGCGCTTTAATGAAGTCGAGCGGGCCGACGGTGGCCTCGATTGGCTGATTCGTAAAGACGGCTGTATGCACTGCGAGGATCCTGGCTGCTTGAAGGCCTGTCCTGCGCCGGGCGCAATCGTCAAATACGAAAACGGCATCGTCGATTTCGTTAAGGACAACTGTATTGGCTGCGGCTACTGCGTCGCTGGCTGCCCCTTTAATATTCCGCGGATCAGCAAGACCGATCACAAGGCCTACAAGTGCACGCTCTGTTCAGACCGTGTGGCAGTGGGCGAAGGCGCAGCCTGCGCGAAATCCTGCCCGACCAAGGCGATTCGCTTTGGCAAGAAGAAGGATCTCGTGGCCTGGGCCGATCAGCGCGTGAAGGACTTGAAAGAGCGTGGCTATCAGAACGCAGCCTTGTACAACCCGCAGGGAGTGGGTGGCACACACGTGATGTATGTGCTGCGTCATGGCGATAAGCCTGAGGCCTATAACGGCCTTCCCAGCGATCCGCAGATCAGCCCAACAGTTGGCCTGTGGAAGGGCGTGACCAAGTCTGTGCTGTCCTGGGGTATGGCAGCGGCAGTTGCCGTTGGAATCGCCCACTACTTCATCAAGGGTCCCAAGACTGTTGATGAAAAGGAGGTCTGATTCATGAGCCAAGGCAATGAAGTTCAGCGTTATGCCGCCAACGAGCGCTGGAACCACTGGCTAACAGCAATCACGTTTGTGTTGCTGGCCGCCAGTGGCCTGGCGTTTTTTCACCCGACATTTTGGTCGTTGAGTGCTGTACTGGGCGGGGGCGAGTTATCGCGCATGCTCCATCCCATCATTGGCGTTGTCATGTTCGTTTCCTTCATGATCTTCGCCATTCAGAAGTTCAGTGACAATGTCATGAGGAGTTACGACTGGAAATGGCTGGGCCAGATTGGTGATGTGCTTGCCAATCGCGATGATCAGTTGCCGGCTGTAGGCAAGTACAACGCCGGGCAGAAGCTTGCCTACTGGGCGATGTTGCTCACTATGTTGGCGTTGATGGCCAGCGGCATCATCATCTGGAGGCAGTATTTCTCGCACATGTTTGCGATTGATACGCTTCGGCTCGCAGCCTTGGTCCATGCTGTGGCGGGCGCGTTGCTGATCATTACGATCATCGTGCATGTCTATGCCGCCATCTGGGTGAAAGGTACGATTGGTGCGATGACCAAGGGCACTGTATCGCGCGCCTGGGCCAAGCATCACCATCCCCTGTGGTACCAGTCGATCGATAAGCGATAATCGATTTCGGTTAAGCAAGGAAGTGGTAAGTGATTCCGGCCCCGTAAGGGGCCGGTTTTTATTTTGAAGTGGATTGTTAAGCCAAGAGGAAAACGCAGGTATGCCGACCCCCATCATTACCGACGGCACGATGGACCGACTCGTCAAGGCCCCGCGGGTGGTGCTGCCCGAGCCGCAAGGCCTGTTTCGAGACCGTGCGGCCCGCTTTGATGCTCTGGCTGCACACGGCGATTCGGGTGCTTATATGCGCTTTCTCGGCCAAGTCTGTCGCGGCCAGGCCAAGGCCTATGCGGCCCGCCCGGCCCACGCCGTGCCAGAGAAAGCAATTGCGAATAGCCGTCAGTACGGCATGCCACCTTTATCGGCCCACGTCACACCGCGGGATGTCCAATGGCATGCCGATTTGCGCGATGTTTTGGCTGAAGTCAGCGCCCAAGGCCAGGCCAATGCCCAGCTTGCAGCGGTCATTGCTGAGCTGACGTCAGCCTTGGCATCTGATCCTGCAAAAATTGAAGCCATCGCCGATCGAATCATTGCAGGCATTCCCGAGCCGGGCGATGGCCCGCTCTATCCTCTAATCGGTGCTGCCCTGCAGGTCTATTTCTCGCGGCTGGCGGCCTCGCTGACTGCGGAAGATGTCGGCGCAAGTGATGTGCCGACCGTCTGTCCTTGCTGCGGCATGCGTCCAACCGGCAGCCTGGTCAGGATTAACCCGGATCGCATGAATTACCGCTATCTTGTCTGCTCGCTGTGTATGACAGAATGGAACATGGAGCGGGTGAAGTGCACCTCGTGCGAAGAAGAAAAGGGCGTAGCCTATCTCACTGTTGAAGCTGAGGGCCGTCTGCCGGCAGATGTGCCGATTCGTGCGGAGACCTGCGATGAATGCAAGACTTACCTAAAGATTTTTATGCAAGAAAAAGATCCCAATATCGATCCAATTGCCGATGATTTGAATTCGTTGGCCCTGGATATGCTGGTCGACGAAAAGGGCTACTCGCGGACTGGCCCGAATCTGCTTTTTTATCCGGGGCACGACTAGCCATGTCTCCCTCGATTCTGCCCGGTTCGGGCGAATCCGAAGTCCAAAAAAATCCTCGCCACCTGCCTTCAGTGGATCGGCTACTTGCCGCGCCCACACTCGCCTCACTCTCCGAAACGCTTGGCCGCGGCCTTGTTAAGCGCGCGATTCAGGCCGAGCTCGCTAGCGCCCGGTCGCAGCAGTCTGCGCTGGCCGATCCGCCCTCCGAGGCCCTACTCATTGACCGAGCGCAGGCCCGCGCCCAGAAGGACGCCGCCTCCCGCCTGCGCGGCGTGATCAACCTGACCGGTACCGTGATTCACACCAATTTGGGCCGTGCGCTATTGGGCGAAGAAGCCATCGATGCTGTTGCCGCCGCCATGCGTGGGTATCGAGCATTGGAATTCGATCTCGCATCCGGTGGGCGCGGCGATCGCGATGACGTAATCGAGGAGCTGCTCTGCCGGCTCACCGGTGCCGAGGCTGCGACTGTCGTGAATAACTGCGCTGCCGCGGTGCTGCTTTCTTTGGTTGCGCTGGGCGCCCGCAAGGAAGTTCTTATTTCGCGTGGTGAGCAGATTGAAATTGGCGGCTCATTTCGTATGCCCGATATCATGCGCGCCGCGAATTGCAAGCTCATTGAGGTGGGTACGACCAATCGCACCCACCTGCACGATTATCGTGACGCAATTAGCGAAAAGTCATCGCTGATCGTCAAGGCTCACCGCTCGAACTATGCGGTGACCGGATTTACCTCAGAGGTCGGAGATGCCGAGCTGGGCGCCTTGGCGCGTGCGCACGGGTTGTTGTATATGGTGGATTTGGGCAGCGGCGCATTGATTGATCTCAGCCAATGGGGCCTGCCACGGGAACCGCTGCCCTCTGATTCGTTATCAAAGGGCGCGGATGTGGTGATGTTCTCGGGCGATAAACTTTTGGGCGGACCCCAAGCGGGCATCATCGTCGGCAGTCGACTGGCGATCGACCGGATCAAGCGCCATCCGTTAAAACGGGCCTTACGCGTATCAAAACTAGTGCTTGCAGCATTGGAGGCAACGCTGCGAGTCTTCGACTCAGGCCATCGGCTGCCAGAGCGGCTGCCGGTGTTGGCGATGCTAACGCGCTCGCGGGCCGATATTCAGCAGGCCTGCCACCGTGTTGCTGGGCCAATAGCCGCCTTTGCTGGCGATTCGTTCGAAATGCAAATCGCGGACTGCGCAAGCCAAATTGGATCGGGCGCACTGCCCGAGGAGCGGCTGCCGTCGGCAGCGGTGATGCTGCGTCCCAAGGCCGTCTTACGACGAAGCGGCGGATTGTTACAGGAAACGCTCACTAAATTTCGCCAGCTGCCCACGCCAGTGATTGGCCGCATTCGTGATGGCGCAGTTCTTTTTGATTGCCGATGCCTCTTGCCGAGTGAGGAGGCGCTGCTCATCGAGGCGCTGCGCCAGGCTACGCCATGATTGTCGGCACTGCCGGGCACATTGACCACGGCAAGACTTCCCTGATTCGTAGGCTCACCGGCAAAGATACCGACCGCCTGCCAGAAGAAAAACGTCGCGGTATTTCAATTGAGCTGGGCTACGCCTATCTTGCAGTCGCGGCTGGGCCCCGTTCAGCGGAAAACACAATCGGCTTTATCGATGTGCCGGGCCATGAGCGTTTTGTGCATGCCATGGTCTCTGGGGCCAGCGGAATTGACTTTGCGCTCTTGGTCATCGCAGCCGATGATGGCCCGATGC
>JBILVT010000151.1:0-3023 GCA_044370275.1 Burkholderiaceae bacterium
CATAACGTACAGAATGCCTTGGCTGCCATTGCGGTTGCGACTGAGCTCGGCCTTGAGGATACGGCGATTATTGCTGCGCTCAGAGATTTTCGTGGCGTGGGCAGACGTTTTCAGGTGGATGCATCCGTGCCAGCCGCAGGCGGTGGCCACTTCGCATTGATTGATGACTACGGACACCATCCGGCCGAGCTTGGAGCGACGATTGCAGCTGCACGTGGTGCCTATCCGGGCCGGCGTATCGTATTAGCGTTTCAGCCGCATCGATACAGCCGCACCCGTGATCTATTTGAAGACTTTGTGCGTGTGTTGGGCGAGGCCGATCAGCTCTTGTTGGCCGAGGTTTATGCGGCGGGCGAGTCAGCGATTGCGGCGGCGGACGGCAAGGCCCTCGCGCGGGCGATCCGGGTTGCCGGCCGCGTCGAGCCCATTTATGTGGAATCGATTCAACAAATGCCGGACCGCATCCGTGAGCATGCGCAAGACGGTGATGTGGTGCTGTGTATGGGTGCAGGCTCCATCGGTGCAGTCGCGGCCGCACTTAGAAACCGGGAGGCCAATTGAGCCCCGCCGATCACGCAAAGCCCGCCTTTAAACGCGTTGCGGTGCTCTTTGGCGGCGAGTCAGCCGAGCGCAAGATTTCCTTGCGATCCGGCGCGGGCGTGCTGGCTGCATTACAGCGCTGCGGCGTGAATGCCTTTGGTTTTGATCCAGCTGAGCGGCCCTTGCAGGGATTGCGGGATGAGTCGGTAGATTGCGCTTTCATTGCTTTACATGGCCGATTTGGTGAAGACGGCACCGTACAGGGAATGCTTGAATTATTGAAAATTCCTTACACCGGAAGCGGTGTGATGGCCAGCAGTGTGGCCATGGATAAGGCCATTACGAAACGGATTTGGCAGCAGGCCCAGCTGCCCACCCCTGATTTTGAATTGCTCTCTGACGGGTTTGATGCCGATCGAGTCGTGAAGCGGCTCGGCTTGCCGCTGGTGGTCAAGCCCGTGATGGAAGGCTCATCGCTAGGCTTCACGCGCGTGGATCGGCAGTCCGATCTTGAGGCCGCCTACAGAGCAGCCCGCCGATACGACAAGTCGGTGATGGCAGAGCAGTTTGTCTCGGGCCGTGAATTTACCTGTGCTGTTTTGCAGGATGTATCGGGCCAGCCACAGGCCTTGCCGGTGATTGAGATTCAAGCCCCCGAAGGCCGTTACGACTACCAGAATAAGTATTTCGGAGATGCGACACGCTATCTCTGCCCGGCGCCGATCGATGCAGCGTTGACACAGCAGATCCAGTCCTTATCGGTGGGGGCCTTCGAGACGCTTCAGTGTGCGGGCTGGGCGAGGGCGGATCTCATGTGGAATGGAAAAACCGATCCGATGCTTTTGGAGATTAATACATCGCCAGGCATGACGGATCACTCCTTAGTGCCAATGGCCGCCCAGGCCGCGGGTATCTCATATGACGAATTGGTGTTACGGATTCTGGCCCAGGCCAGCCTGAAGATTGGGACTATCCAATGAGGCCGTCACCGATGCGGGATTTTTGGAATTCACCTTCAAGGCTAAATCGCCTCTCGGGCCTGCTTGTTGCGATCTCTGGCCTGGCATTGATTGGACTTTTCTTTTTCTGGATGGCCAATCGGCCCGCCTTTGTTGTAAAGCGCGTAATTGTGGAATCTGTCGCGGGGAATTTAAAGCATGTATCGGCCCCACAGATTCATGCAGCGGTTGCAGAGGCGTTAAACGGCACCGTGTTGTCGGCGGATTTAGTTCAGGTCCATCGATCACTGCAGGCTATTCCTTGGATTCGCAGTGTGACGGTTCGGCGCATTTGGCCCAATCGCCTGCTGGTGCGGCTTGAAGAGCAACGCGCTGTCGCGGTTTGGCCGAATGGCCGGCTGGTGAATGACGCTGGCGAGTCTTTTGCAGCGCTCGCCGCTGATCACGAGGAGAACTGCCGGCTCATTCCGCTGGCCGGTCCCGCAGGTAGCGAGCGGCTGGTGCTCGATCGGGCCCGCTTATTGGCCCAGTGGATTGCGCCAACGCAGCGGCATTTGCAGCGGCTGACGCTTTCCGAACAGTACGCCTGGACGGCAGAGCTCACCGGAGGTCTCGTGCTGGAGCTTGGCCGTGATGCACTCGCCACGCCTGTGGAGGAGCGCGTTCGCATGTTTGTCAAAACCCAGCCCTGGCTGGCGCAGCGGCTGGGATCGCCCGGTGAACCGCCGCGGCTGGCGCGGGCGGACCTTCGCTATGCCATCGGATACGCCTTCGTGCCGCTGCCTGCTGGCGCCGAGGTCCAGCCTTTCGGCTCAAATCCAACACCGCTTTGTATTGGAGTGCACACATGAATTTGCGCCCTAAGAATTTTGTGAGGACACCAAATGACGCGTGAAGCTAAAAACTTAATCGTTGGACTGGATATTGGGACTTCTAAGATCGTCACGATTGTTGCGGAGATTCTTGAGGACGGTCGGCTTGAAGTCATTGGCCTAGGCCAGGCTGATTGTGAGGGCCTTAAAAAAGGTGTGGTTGTCAATATTGATGCCACTGTTCAGTCGATTCAAAAGTCGCTTGAAGATGCGGAGCTGATGGCCGATTGCAAGATCGCCGCCGTCTGGACTGGGATAGCAGGCAGCCATATTCGGAGTTTTAACTCGACCGGCATGGTGGCCATTAAAGAAAAAGAAGTTTCGCAGACCGATGTGGATCGCGTAATTGAGACGGCTACTGCGGTCAGCGTACCGTCAGATCAGCAGGTGCTGCACGTGCTGCCGCAGGAATTCATGATTGACGGCCAGGATGATGTGCGCCAGCCTCTTGGCATGAGTGGCGTACGGCTGGAGGTTCGCGTTCACATCGTCACCGGATCGGTGAGTGCAGCACAAAACATTATTAAGTGTGTGCGTCGATGCGGACTGGAGGTCAATGAGCTGATTCTGCAGCCGCTGGCTTCGAGCCACTCAGTCTTAACGAAAGATGAAAAAGAGCTGGGCGTAGCCCTCGTGGATATTGGTGGCGGCA
>JBILVT010000063.1:0-10841 GCA_044370275.1 Burkholderiaceae bacterium
GCAGGTCGTGCGGGCGATTCAGCGCACCGGCGCCTTAGCGGCCACGCTCGATTCCGCCCAACGGGAATGCAGCCTTGCCCGCGCAGCGCTGTCGGGACTTGCTGCCTCAGAGTACAAAACCGCCTTACTCCAGCTGCTGGACCAGCTCGTACAGCGTCGCGCTTAAAGCCACGAATTTCAGGGAAAAATCGGTTCCCTGCTAGACTTCCGCCTTCGTTTCGGGGTGTAGCTCAGCCTGGTAGAGTACTGCGTTCGGGACGCAGGAGTCGGAGGTTCGAATCCTCTCACCCCGACCAGACACACGGCCTTGGTTCTCCGATAGTCTTACGCAGTACCCACCACCGGCCCAGGCCTAAAAAGCCAACCGCCATCGGTTGTTTTGAACGAACTGCCTTTCTGGACTCACCTGACCGCGATCCTGGTCTTGCTCATGATCTCGGGCTTCTTTTCGATTTCTGAGACGAGCATGATGGCGGTCAATCGCTATCGGCTGCGCCATCTGGCCCAGCAAGGAAGGGGCGGTGCAAGGCGCGTGCTGGCACTGCTGAACCAAACTGATCGGCTGCTGGCGACAATCCTGCTGGGCAACAACCTCGTTAACGCCGCGCTTACCGCGCTGGTCACGGCCCTGGCCATTCAATCTTTCGGCAATAACGACAGCGTGCTGGCCATTGCCACAGGACTGGTCGCGCTCGCCATCATTATCTTTGCGGAGATCACGCCAAAAATATTAGGCGCAAGCCGTCCCGAGCCCATCGCGATGGCAACGAGTCTGGTCCTTACGCCCCTTGTGCGATACGGCTACCCGCTTGTTGTAGTTGTGAACGGCATGGTCTCGGGCCTGATTCGTGTGATCGGGCTCAGAAAACTCACCGAATCACCCCAGCAGCAGGCGATGTCACCGCAAGAATTGCGGACTGCAATTCTTGAGTCGACCCGGCTGATTCCTGCCAAGCATCGCAGCATCATGCTCAATCTCTTTGACATTGAGGATCTCACCGTCAATGATGTCATGGTGCCCAGGGGCCGTATTGAAGCGCTTGATCTCGAATCAGAGCCGGCCGCCTTGGTCGATCAGCTCACCACTTGCTTTCACAACAAGCTGCCCGTTTTTGAGGGAGATCTGCATAACATTGTCGGCATTTTGCATGTCCGCAAGGCCATGGCTCTGCTCTCCCGCAACGAGTTTGACCATACTTCGCTTAGAGAGGCCTTGACTGAACCTTATTTTGTACCCAGCGGCACCCCGCTATTTGCCCAGTTGCAATATTTTCAGGAAAATAAGCAACGCATTGGTCTGGTGGTCGACGAGTACGGTGAGATCGACGGTCTGGTCACGCTGGAAGACATCATCGAAGAGCTCGTCGGAGAATTCACAACCCAGGCACCGGGCGACCAGTCCTCAGGCCTGCGCTGGGAGGAAGACGGCAGCATCATTGTTGACGGAACCGCGCCGATTCGAGAGTTAAATCGCCGACTCGGCCTGCAGCTTCCGATCGATGGGGCCCGAACCTTAAATGGATTATTACTTGAAACACTCGAAGATCTTCCCGATGCACATGTCTCTGTAAAAATTGCAGAGGTGCCGATGGAGATTTTGCAGACCCAGGGCCGATTGATTCGTCGCGTTCGGCTCAGCCGTCCGAGAATTACACCCGATCAGTAAAAGGTGATGTCATCTCATGCAGTTACTGGCAATCTCGGGTCCATTGTGGCCGCGTTGCTTTGCATGGCCATTGCCCTGATGGTCCTTGCGCCACTGTCGCGGCTTGGCAATCGAAGCATCGCCCGCTGGGTCGATGAGCAGACAATGCACCAGCTGGATTACATTTCTGTTGCATGGTGGCTGCTTGCAAGCGCAGTGGCGTTGCTGCTGTTCTCGACGGCGAGCCCAGAACTTCGTGATCAGCACCCTGCCATGTCAGCTCTAGCGGCCTTGCTCATTGGGATACTGGCAGCACTGCTGGTGCTGCTGACAAGAATTGATGCGCAGTGTCGTCTGTTACCTGATCCACTCACGGGGCTATTAGCCACAACGGGCCTGATCGCCCATGGGCTTGAGCTGCCACCACAGGCGGTCTCACTAAGCGATGGGATCGCAGGCTGCGCCGCAGGCTATGCGCTGCTCTGGCTTCTCGCAAAAATTTTCCGCAGACTTGCGAATGATCAGGCCATGGGCCGCGGCGATTTTGCAATGAGTGCTGGCCTTGGTGCCTGGCTGGGCTGGCAATCGATTGCTATGGTCTGGTTGATCGCCAGTCTCTGCGGGCTTGCGGTGGCAGGGCTGCGTCACCTCAGATGGCGTTTCTCTCATCGACAAGACGGCGTGGCCCATTCAGAGCCGGGCACTTTTTTAAAACAACACATCGCCTTTGGTCCAGCGTTAGCGCTTGGCGGCATCATCACCTGGATCCATCTTGGCTAAACGCGTCATCGTGCTCACGGGCGGTATCGGCTCAGGAAAAAGTCTTGCAGCGGATCACTTCGCGGCCAAAGGAATCACGGTCGTCGATGCCGATGCTTTGTCTCGGCAGCTGACCGCACCGGGGGGTGCTGCCATCGCCGCCATACGGTCTGCGATGGGCCCACAGTGGTTTAGAAAAGACGGTGGACTGGACCGCGACCGGGTCCGGGCCCTGGTCTTTGCCGATCCATCAGCGCGTCAGCAGCTCGAGGCGATCCTTCACCCTATGATCCGATGCGAGGCGCAGGCCGCCCTCGCCTTGGCCCCCGAACCCTATGTAATTTATATGGTCCCGCTATGGATCGAGACCCATCGCAGCCCGATGCGGTCCCGCCCGACAGAGGGCCCGGTCGAGGGGATTATTGTGGTGGACTGCGCTGAAGAAACGCAGATTCAACGGGTTATGCAGCGCAGTGGGCTTACGCGCGAGGATGTCTTGGCCATTATGGCGACGCAGGCAAGCCGAGCGGAGCGTCAGGCCAACGCGACCCATCTGCTAAATAACGACGGTGGAATTGAGCAGCTCGCCCAGCAGATCGACGCCCTGCATCAGCAATTAATTCATTCATAATTCGAGGATGAGCGATCCCACCCTGCCCGCCGTAGCTGCCCCTCCGGGCTGGATGACCTTCGAATTTCCCTGCAATGAGCGGATCCGCTCCCTGCTCCGAATTGAGAGCCTGTTTAGGCGTTGCAAGGAATTCAATGAATACCCTACCGCGTTCGGTCATCAGGCGGCCCTCTGGTCAGTCTTTGAACTATTCGACCTGGTGGGCGGGCGCGGCGACATCAAATCCGAATTACTCCAGGAACTCGATCGCCAGCGGGCCCGTCTGAATCAGTTCGCGGGAAAACCGGGTGTCTCACAAGAGGCCCTCGATGATTTACTGAATCGGATTCAGACCATCTTTAATGCCCTGTCTGCATCCAATACCCGCCTGGGCCAGCATATTCCAGAACATGAATGGCTGCAGCTGCTCAAAGGCCGATTCGGAATTCCCGGTGGCATCTGTGAATTTGATATCCCTTCATTACATGTCTGGCTGCATCGGCCAATTGAAATTCGGCAGGAGATGCTTAACGGATGGGTAAACTCGCTGCTGCCAGTCTACGAGGGTGTCGAGATTGTCTTAAAACTGCTGCGTGAAGGCACACGCCCCGAATCTTACTTGGCGACACGCGGCTACTTTGAGCTTTCGATGGATGGCCGACAAATTCAAATCATTCGTGTCGCAGTCCCTAAACAGCCCGAGGTCGTGGCAGAGATCAGTGCAAACAAATATGTAGTCTCCGTGAGATTCCGCCAGCTCGAATCCACCATGCACCTGAAAGGCATCGAGCAAGAAATTCCGTTTGAGCTCACGCTTTGTAATTTCTGATTCGCTTCAGTAGCGGTACCGTCGCTGGCAAAATAGGATATGGCCAGGCCTGATCGGCCGCTACCCACAAGAGCTGCTGGCCCTCAATCGGCTTTGGCATTCCGCTCCAATGCGTGACCCAGTAAAAATGTAGCGCCACCTCAGCATGCGGGTACGTATGGCCAATCGTCCATGCGAATGCGAGCTTTGAAACCTGAACGCCAATCTCTTCTTGGCATTCCCGAATTAGCGCCTGCTCAGGGGTCTCGTGGGGTTCAATTTTTCCGCCGGGAAACTCCCACCAGCCCTCAAAGGCCTTGCCCGGTGGGCGCGTCGACAGCAGTACCGCGCCCTCTGGTCTGCGCAAGATCGCAACCACGACCTGCAAAGGCTCCGTAGCGCAAGCAACACTACTGCGAGATGGTGTTCGTACCAAACGAGATGAATTGCAGCAGATTAATGTCGGCCCGCCCAATCGCGGGCGAAATGCAATGCGACTCGGCCCGATCGTGAGCCACGCTCAAGCGCCCATTGCAGAGCGGGCTGACGGGCCTCTTGAATCAGAGCGGATGTGCAGCCGTAATGCTTGAGCCAATGGGCCACGATGTCGAGGTAATCCTGCTGGCTAAAACTGTAAAACGATACCCATAGGCCAAACCGCTCAGACAAGGAGATTTTTTCCTCGACCGTCTCGCCGGGGTGAATCTCGCCTGTGGCTTCGTAGCGGGTTTCAAGATTTTCGCTCATATGCTCCGGCATCAGGTGCCGACGATTCGAGGTTGCATAAATCAGCAGATTGTCAGACTGGGCCGAGACGGATCCGTCGAGTACTGACTTCAGCGCCTTATAGCCCGCATCACCAGATTCAAACGAGAGATCATCACAAAAAATAATGAAGCGGTAGGGCGCGCTGGCAACTGCCTCCACCAGCCGCGGCAGATCCATCAAATCTTGTTTTTCAACCTCAATAACTCGGAGGCCCTGTCCATGAAACTCAGTCAGGCAGGCCCGCACCAATGACGATTTACCTGTGCCACGAGCGCCGGTCATCAGCACATTATTTGCGGGCTTTCGGGACAAAAACTGCCGTGTATTTTGTTCGACCAGCTGACGTTGACGATTAATGTGCTGTAAATCAGAAAAATGAATCTCGGCAAATTGCGTTACCGGCTCAAGATACGATACATGGCCCAGCAGAGTCGGTCGGCGATTCCAGCGCATCGCTTTCACAGATGCAAAATCCGGCTTGGCCGGAATTTGCGGCAAGAGCTGATTCAGCTTGTTGATTAAATCGTGGGTGGGTGTAGTCAAGTTAAGGCCTAGGATCGGTAGTCTGCATTAATCGAGACATAGTCGTGTGAGAGATCGCAGGTGTAGACCGACGCCTCGTGATGTCCACGATTCAGATTCACCGACACGGTAATCTCAGACTGCTGCATTATCCTCTGGCCGTCCGACTCGGTATACGCGGCAGCCCGTCCGCCATGCTCAGCAACCAAGACGTCATCGAGAAATACCTGGAGCCGATTCACATCAAGTCCTGGCACACCACTATAGCCAATTGCCGCAAGAATGCGGCCAAGATTGGGATCGCTTGCAAAAAATGCTGTCTTCACAAGAGGGGAATGGGCAACCGCATAGCCGACCTGGCGGGCTTCTTCGCGTGATGCAGCCTGCCGCACCTGGATCGTGATGAACTTCGTTGCGCCCTCGCCATCCCGCACGATCGCCTGGGCGAGCGTACGACAGACATCGATAAAGGCCCGGCGAAATTCGCTCCAGCCCACATCTTGCTCGGACTGCAGCCGCAGGCCGCCTGCGCCAGTGGCTGCAACGACAAATGAATCATTGGTTGAAGTATCTCCGTCAATCGTAATCGCATTAAATGATTCATCGGCGGCCTGCTGTACCAGCCGCTGTAAGAGCTGACGCTCGATAGCAGCATCAGTAGCGACATATCCCAGCATCGTTGCCATATTGGGCCGAATCATGCCGGCGCCCTTTGAAATGCCGGTAATCGTGACGGGCCGCCCATTGATTATGTGCTGTGAAGAAAAGGCTTTCGGCTGAGTGTCAGTGGTCATGATCGCTTGCGCAGCCTCCAGCCAACTGGCCTGACCCAGGCCTTCACATGCGGTTTTGATGCCGGGCAGCAGGCGGTCCATTGGCAGATGCTCCAGAATGACGCCCGTGGAAAACGGCAATATCTGAATCGGCTGCAGCTTTAATTCAGCGGCAAGAAATTCGACTGTCTTTCTCGCATTCATCAGGCCCTGCTCGCCCGTGCCCGCATTTGCGCATCCAGTATTGACGACCCAGGCGCGAATGCCGTCCTCAGGGCCTGCGGCCAGATGAGACTGGCAGACCTGAACGGGCGCCGCACAAAATGCATTTCGCGTAAATACTCCAGCCACCGTGGTCCCTTGTGCGAGGGCAACGACCAGCACATCGCGTCGGCCCCCTTTACGAATCCCCGCACTGGCCACGCCCAGCTGCACACCGGCTACCGGATGTAGATCTGTGGGATTGGGGAGCGGAAGGTTGACCGGCATGGGGACTGAATGAGGGCCCTAGGGGTTTCGGCGTGATGCCGTTATTCTACGGCCATCGACGGGCCGCAAGGCGGCCGGACGTCCAACACACTGAAAGGTCCTTTTATGTCAGGCCGAATAGTTTTGCTTGTGCTTTCTTTTCTTTCATTCACACCACCCGTAACCGCCCAGCAGCCGACGCGCATCATTGTTCCCTATGCAGCAGGGGGGCCGATTGACTTAACGGTCCGCGCCTTGGCGGAGCGTGCCCGCGAAGGACTCGGACCAATCATTATTGAGAATCGGCCAGGTGCAGGGGGAAATCTCGGCGTGAGCTTGGTCGCCAAGGCGGTGCCCGATGGGCGGACGCTGGGTATCGCTGCCACTGCAACCCACGCCATCAATCCTTGGCTGTTTAACAAAATGCCTTTCGATGCGAGCAAAGACTTTGTACCCATCACTCAAATGGTTCGAGTGCCCAATGTTGTTGTGATGAATACCGAGGTCGCAGATCGTCTAGGCATCAAATCAATTAGTGATTTCATTCGCTACGCGAAAGCCAATCCGGGCAAGCTCAATTACGGCTCCGGGGGCAATGGCAGCGCAGGCCACTTGGCTGGAGAGATGCTGAAACAATCAGCCGGCATCTTCGCGGTGCACATCCCATATAACGGCGGCGCACCCGCTCAGCTCGGGCTGCTGTCAGGGCAGGTTGATTTTAATATCGATAATTTGTCGACCGCTGCGGCAAATATTAAGTCAGGACGGCTTCGGGCACTTGCCGTCACGAGCACGCAACGCAGTCCTGTGTTGCCCGACGTGCCCCCAATGGCAGATAGCTTGCCCGGCTTTGCGATCGACACATGGTGGGGCATCATCGCCCCGGCGGGGACTCCGACCGACACCGTGAATCGGCTTAATCAGATATTTACTTCTGCGCTGAATTCCCCAGAACTTCGCCAACGCTTTGCTGCGCTGCTCGCCGAGCCAACGCCAACCTCAGCAGAAACATTCGGTCGTTTTATGGCGCAGGAGCGGCAGCGCTATGAGCCTGTGGTGAAAGCGAGCGGTGCTCGGGTCGACTGAGCAAGTCAGGCAAGACGGGGTTGGTCTAGCCAAGTTTTCCGTGGCACTGCTTAAACTTCTTGCCTGAACCGCAGGGGCACGGATCATTTCGGCCAACTTTGGGCTCTGCCCGACGGACTGGGCTGCCCGCGGAGGCTTCGGAATCAGCCTCTGCCGTCTGCGTAGCACCACCGGGTGCCTGAGCCGCAAGTGCCAGGGCCTCGGGATCTTGCAATGCCATCGCCGACTGAGCATCGAAGTCCGCATGCTGATACTGCACATCGGCAAGCCGCGGCGCCTCGGGCACTGACTGCGCGGCCTGTTCGGCGCTCTGAATTTCAACATTCATCAACACCCGCGTCACTTCAGTCCGGATCCGATCGAGCGTCTGCTCAAACAGAATAAAGGCCTCGCGCTTGTATTCCTGCTTCGGATTTTTCTGCGCATAACCCCGCAGATGAATGCCTTGCCGCAAATGATCGAGTGCTGCCAAGTGCTCGCGCCAGGTGGTGTCAATAGCCTGCAACAGAATCGAGCGCTCAAATTGATTGAAGGCTTCGCGGCCTACAGGCGCTACTTTTTGTGCGTAAGCCTCATCAGCAGTCTGAATTACCTTCTGCAGAATCTCTTCATCGGTCACCTGATCGTTGCTGGCTACCCACGACTGAAGATCAATCTGTAGCCGCCACTCCGCCTGCAGTGTCTGCTGCAACCCAGCGAGGTCCCACTGCTCTTCAACACTTTCTTCGGGCACATGGGCACGCACGATCTCCGCCATCATGCCCTGACGCAGGCTGCCCACCAGATCCGCCAAGTCTTCGCCTTCTAAAATCTCATTGCGCTGTCGATAGATGATTTTGCGCTGCTCGTTTGCGACATCGTCGTACTCCAGAAGCTGCTTGCGCATATCGAAGTTTCGATTCTCGACTTTACGCTGGGCTGACTCGATAGAACGCGAGACCATGCCCGCCTCAATGGGCTCCCCTTGAGGCACACCCAGACGATTCATGATCGCCTTCATTCGGTCGCCGGCAAAAATCCGAAGCAGCGGATCATCCATCGAGAGGTAAAACCGCGATGAACCAGGGTCGCCTTGGCGGCCAGAGCGGCCCCGCAACTGATTATCGATACGGCGCGACTCATGCCGCTCGGTCCCCACGATGTGTAGGCCGCCGGCCTGAATCACCTGGTCATGCAGTCCTTGCCACTGCTCGCGCAACACGGTCTCCTGCCTGGCCTTGTCAGACTCCGGCGGGCTGGGATCCGCACGCAAGGCATCAATCTGCTTCTCGACATTACCGCCGAGCACGATATCGGTTCCTCGGCCTGCCATATTGGTCGCAATCGTGATCATGCCGGGACGCCCCGCCTGGGCCACAATCTCAGCCTCTCGCTCGTGTTGCTTTGCGTTTAAGACCTGATGCGACAACTGGGCCTTGGCAAGCATTGCGGAGAGCAGCTCAGAGTTTTCAATTGATGTCGTACCGACAAGCACCGGCTGGCCCTTAGCATGCCGGGCCTGAATATCAGCCAGGATAGCGTCATACTTTTCCTCTGCCGACTTAAAGACCTGATCTTGAAGATCGAGGCGGACCATGGGACGATGAGTAGGAATGACCACGGTCTCTAAGTTATAAATCGACTGAAACTCGAATGCCTCAGTGTCTGCCGTGCCAGTCATGCCCGAGAGCTTGTCGTACATGCGGAAATAATTCTGAAAGGTAATCGAGGCCAGCGTCTGATTCTCGGCTTCAATCTCGACACCTTCTTTTGCCTCAACCGCCTGATGCAGCCCCTCAGACCAGCGCCGCCCCGGCATTAATCGGCCAGTGAATTCATCAACAATGATGATCTTGCCGGCCTGAACCACATAGTGCTGATCTCTGAAAAATAATGTGTGGGCCCGAAGGGCCGAGGTGAGGTGATGCAGCAGCGAGATGCTCGCTGGATCGTAAAGGCTTGCGCCCTCAGCAAGCAGGCCCATCGAGGCCAGCAGCTGCTCCGATTTTTCGAATCCGGCCTCGGAGAGATAGACCTGCCGAGATTTCTCATCGACCCAATAATCCCCAGGGCCTTCCTCGGAGGCCTGGGGCTTGAGCTGCCCCGGCACGACATTGAGCACGCGATACAAATCAGTCTGATCATCGGCATGACCAGAAATGATCAGCGGCGTGCGGGCCTCGTCGATCAGGATCGAATCTACCTCATCCACAATCGCGAAACTCAGGCTGCGCTGGACCCGATTGGCGCGATCGACCACCATGTTGTCGCGCAGATAATCAAATCCGAACTCATTATTGGTGCCGTATGTAATATCGGCCGCATAGGCGGCCTGCTTCTCTGCATGCTCCAGCGCGGTAAGATTCACGCCAACGGTCAGGCCCAGGAATCGATACAGCTTGCCCATCCAGTTGGCGTCACGCTCGGCCAGATAATCGTTGACCGTGACAACATGCACGCCTTTGCCGGCCAGCGCATTCAGATAGGCCGCCAAAGTCGCGACCAGTGTCTTGCCCTCGCCAGTGCGCATTTCAGCAATCTTGCCGTCATGCAGAACCATTCCACCAATGAGCTGAACATCAAAGTGCCGCATGCCGAGTGCTCGGCGGCCGGCCTCCCGGCAGACAGCAAACGCCTCGATCAACAGCTGCTCAAGCGTTTCGCCATCGGCCAGCCGCCTGCGGAATTCAGCTGTCTTTTCCCGCAGGGCCTCATCGGATAAGGCGGTCATGGCGGGCTCTAGCGCGTTGATCGCGGCAGCCCGCTGGCCGTAGCTTTTAACGAGTCGCTCGTTGCGACTTCCAAAAATTTTTTTGAGAAAATTGTCAATCATGGACGTTCGATCTTAGCATGCGGGTATGAGTAAGACTGCCTTCAGAGGGCTTGGCGAAGCCCTGCGTACCTCCGCTGATTGGGCGGGAATTGATCGGGCATGGCGCGACAGTGAAGATCTGATGGCCAGCGTACAGCGGGCCATTCCAGCATCGCTGGCAAGCCTGGTGGTACAGATCCGCCGTGATGATCCACCCAGAGGCATTCGGGGTAGCCAGGTGACTGTCATTGCCCGACACGCAGCTGCAGCCGCCAAACTAAAACTCGCGCTTGCAGACTGGCCCACCGCGCTGAGGCAAGAAGGCTGGGGCATTCAGCATCTGAAGGTAATCGCGCAGCGGGCACAATCTTTGCAGCCTCCAGTATCAACTGTGGTGGCGAGAAAAAAGATTCCGCAGGCGGTGCTCCAGCAATTCCGTGCGCTGTCGGATGATCTAAAAAACGAGGCACTCCGCCGCGCGCTGGCGCGAATTGCTCGACCGCGTTAGGCCCAACTCCACTGTCGCGCCCAGGCGATTGGGGCATGCCGAAGATCTTCGAAAGTCGTCTCGCGCCAGCTGCTCGGTGTCTGCATCAACTGCCGCAGCAGCA
>JBILVT010000152.1:0-2967 GCA_044370275.1 Burkholderiaceae bacterium
CCAGGCTTTGCACAAACTCTTCACGCCGCGTCCACCAAAGCCAGCGTTGCTTCTCGTCACGACGGTCGCTGAGCTCACGATAGCGCTGTGCAAGCTCTGCCTGTTGCTCAAGCCGCGTGATCTGGGCATCAAGCTCAAGCCGAATATCTTCAATGCGCGCGAGATTCTCACGGGCATCGGACAGACGGCCTTCCGTTTCCTTTCGTCGCTCGCGGTATTTGGAGACGCCCGCTGCCTCCTCCAGAAACACGCGCAGCTCATCAGGCCGCGACTCGATCACACGGGAGATCATTCCCTGACCAATAATGGCGTAGGCCCGCGGCCCAAGGCCCGTGCCAAGAAACAAGTCATAGACGTCGCGCCGACGCACCGCCTGATTGTTAATCCAGTAAGTCGACTGGCCGTCTCGGGTCAGGATTCGTTTGACCGCGATTTCAGAGTACTGCCCCCAGGGGCCGGTAATCCGCCCCTCGGTATTCTCAAAAACAAGCTCAACACTTGCCCGGCCCGAGGCCTTGCGGCTTCCCGAGCCCGAAAAGATCACATCCTGCATTGACTCGCCGCGCAGCTCACTGGCTCGCGACTCTCCGAGCACCCAGCGCACCGCATCAATCACATTGGATTTGCCGCAGCCATTTGGGCCGACGATTCCGACCAGAACACTGGGAAAGTGGAGCGTAGTGGGGTCGACGAAGGACTTGAAACCAGAAAGCTTTAGATAGGACAGTCGCACGATAAACCCACGATGAAATAAGGCTGGAGGCAGGCCAGCGGCTATAATATCACCCAGCAAGACCCCGGTTTTTTGCTAAAAAATAGCCCTAAATTTATCTAACTTCGTTCATTTAACCCTCAATTTACCTCTTCATCTGGATTTGAAACCCCATGGCCAGCCACCCCAGCAAAGCCCTCCAGACCTTCCCCAATCCCGAGCCTGGCCGGGACTACCTGGTCCACATCGAGATCCCCGAGTTCACCTGCCTCTGCCCACTCACCGGTCAGCCGGACTTTGCACACTTCACGCTTGATTACATTGCAGAAAAAAAGAATCTCGAACTGAAGGCGCTAAAACTCTACATGTGGTCCTACCGTGACCAAGGGGCCTTTCATGAAGCAGTCACCAACAAGATTCTGACCGACATGGTGAAGGCGGCCGCGCCCCGCTTTATGCGGCTAACGGCCCGCTGGTATGTTCGCGGCGGCATCTTCACCACAGTGGTCGCCGAACATCGTGCCAAAGGCTGGAAACCCCAGCCCGCTGTGCAGCTGCAGACCTTCGAGCCGCAGCAGCCGATGCGCTGAACCATCCCGATATGATCTCTCGCTAACACCAATACAAAATGACATCTGCTCACCAAGAACACCAAAAACTTTTCTCTGTTATCGATGGCGCATGGGAAAACCGTACTGCGCTCTCGCCTGCGAACGCGCCCGCCGATATTCGGGCTGCGGTCGAGGAAGTCATTGAACAACTCGATCGCGGAACGCTGCGTGTTGCCGAGAAGATAAACGGCGAATGGGCCACCCACCAGTGGATCAAAAAGGCAGTGCTCTTAAGTTTTCGGCTTCGGGATAACGCGCCATTAGATTGTGGTGGGCTGCGTTTCTACGACAAGGTAGCCCCGAAATTCAACAGCTATTCCGAGGCTGACTTTAAAGCCGGGGGCTTTCGGGTCGTACCGCCAGCGGCAGCTCGCCGCGGCGCCTTCATTGGCAAGAACGTAGTGCTGATGCCCTCTTACGTGAATATTGGCGCCTACGTGGATGAAGGCACGATGGTCGATACCTGGGCCACTGTGGGGTCCTGCGCCCAGATCGGCAAGAATGTTCATCTCTCAGGCGGCGTTGGTATTGGCGGGGTCTTAGAACCTGTGCAGGCCAATCCCACGATTATTGGTGATAACTGCTTCATCGGTGCACGCTCAGAAGTCGTTGAGGGGGTGATCGTTGAAGATCATGCGGTGCTTTCGATGGGCGTCTTCATTGGCCAATCGACTAAGATTTTTGATCGCGAAACCGGCGAGATCACCTACGGCCGGGTGCCCTCGGGCGCAGTCGTTGTGCCAGGCAGCCTTCCCTCTGCCGATGGCCGCTATTCGCTGGCCTGTGCCGTAATCGTCAAACGCGTTGATGCCCAGACCCGCGCCAAGACTGGCATTAATGAATTGCTGCGTGGCGACTGAATCATGAACCCCGCCATGCATGCCGATCACAAGCCGCAGGTGCGGCTCTACGGCATCACCAACTGCGACCAGGTCCGGGCTGCCCGCGCCTGGCTGACGCAGCATGACTGTGGCATTGAATTCATTGACTTGAAAAAGACGGGCCTGGATGCCGCTACCCTCGATCGTTGGCTCACCCATCTGCCCTGGGATGCGCTTTTAAATCGTCGTGGCATGACCTGGCGGCAGCTCGATCCAGGCCTTCGGGCCCAAATCAACGATCAGCTCTCTGCATCAGAGCTCATGCTGGCCCATCCACTGTTAATCAAGCGGCCGGTGCTCGAAGTCGGAGAAAAGATGTCAGTTGGATTTTCTGATTCGCTTTATCGCAGTCTGTTTCCCAAGGCAACGAAATGAACGCGCCCACCCTTGCCCTTGCCAAGGAACTGATTCAGCGCGACTCGGTCACGCCCCGCGATAGCGGCTGCTGTGAGTTGATTGCGAATCGACTTTCCCCGCTTGGCTTTTCAACAGAGTTTCTGCGTTTTGGTGATGTCACCAACCTCTGGGCCGTCCGCGAAGGCGGCCAGCCCGGACCTACGCTGGTATTGGCCGGCCATACCGATGTCGTTCCGCCAGGACCACGTGACCAATGGAAGCACGGCCCATTCTCAGCACAGATCGATAACGAATTGCTCTACGGCCGGGGTGCATCGGATATGAAATCTTCGCTCGCAGCCTTTGTCGTGGCCTCGGAGCGTTTTATCAGCGCCTCGCCACGCTTTAATGGTCGGCTTGCCTACCT
>JBILVT010000008.1:0-32640 GCA_044370275.1 Burkholderiaceae bacterium
GGCTGCGTTACAAGGCGTGGCCCCCAAAATATCACCCAGTAAGACAACCTGCTGCGGGCAGCCCTCCTGTTTCCATGTGGTTTCAATTGTCGCAACGGCGTCATCGAGTGAAGAGTTCGCAGCAATATCCGCAACGACTACCTCTGCTATATACCGGCCAAAAGCGTGGCAGGCGACGGCATGAAGGGCATGGCCTAAGGGCGCGTGACAAATCAGAATCAAGGCGGTCATGATTCAAGTGCCGTTTCGATAAAGATGCGCGCAACATCGATCCCGGACTGGGACTGGATTTCCTGAAATCCTGTCGGGCTGGTGACATTAATTTCGGTGAGGTGCTCGCCAATCACATCAAGACCCAGCAGCATAAGGCCCCGGGGCGCAAGGGCTTCACCTACCGTTTGTGCGATTTCCCGGTCGCGTGTGGAAAGTCCTGTGACTACGCCCTTGCCACCCGCGGCGAGGTTTCCACGGGACTGGCCGGCAGGAGGAATTCTTGCTAGAGCGGACTCTACGGGCCTACCATTGATCACAATGATGCGTTTATCCCCCTGCGAGATTGCCGGCAAATAGCGCTGAATTACAATTTGCTTTTCGCCATGATCGGTGAGGAGTTCAATTGCAGACGGAAGATTGGGGTCATCCGCTTCCAATACAAAAACACCGATTCCGCCCATCGCATCCAGAGGCTTGACGACAATTTTTTGATAATGAATCGCAAAGTCTCGTAGGGCCTTGAGATCTGCTGAGATCAGCGTCTCTGGCGTAAGCTCTGGAAATTCAAGGGCCGCTATTTTCTCGCCGTGATTTCGTAAGGCCTGCGGACAATTCAGCACACGCACACCCTCGCGTTGCGCGATTTCCAGCTGCTGCGTGGCCGCAAGATAGCGCGAGTCAAATGGTGGATCTTTACGCATCAGAATTAGATCAAACTGATTTGCGGGCCTCCATTGCGCGGTGTCTTCGATCCACCACATCGGCGCCTCGGGCTGATCGATGCGAATCTGGTGGGCAAAAACCTCAAGCCGGCTACCATCGTGATCGGTGCGGGCCCGCAGCTCATGCAATTCAGCGGTGTGGATCTCAATGCCTTGCCGTTGACACTCTCGCATCATGGCAAAGGTCGTATCTTTATAGGTCTTAAACCCACCCAGTGGGTCACAGACAAACAGCACACTGCGGGTCATGGCCGAGCCTGCTCGAGTTCCAAGGATGCCGCTAATAGTGCCAGACGGGCAATGACGCCGTAAACGTAATAACGATTGGGTGCCGCATCGGGATGAATAGCCTGATCTGGCTGCATGCAGCTCTCATCAAACGGTAGCGGCACAAATTTCATGCCCGGGGCGTTTAGGTTCTCATCTGGACCACGCTCTGCGTGAATCCGATAAAAACCGCCCACCACATAGCGATCCACCATATAGACCACGGGCTCTGCGACTGCCCCATCAACCGCTTCAACGGTGGGCACGCCCTCCTGAATCAGCACATCGGAGACTGACAGGCCTTCTTTGATCACTGCCATCTTGTTGCGCTGCTTACGATTGAGGTTGATGATTTCCTGGGCGTCTTTGACCATCATGATGCCCATGCCATAGGTGCCAGCATCGGCCTTGACCACCACATAGGGGGTCTGTTGGACTCCGAGCTCGCGGTATTTGATGCGGATTTTCTCCAGCAGCATCGAAATATTGTCGGCCAAGCAAGACTCACCCTCGCGGGCCTGAAAGTCGACCTCTGAGCAGGTGGCATAAAACGGATCCAGCACCCAGGGGTCGATCTGTAAGCGCTCGGCGAATTGCTTTACCACAGTCGAGTACGCCGAAAAATGCTGGCTTTTGCGTCGCACTGACCAGCCCGCATTCAGCGGCGGAATGATGTGTTGGCCTTTAATGCCCTGAAGGCCTGCGGGAATCCCGGCTGAGAGATCGTTATTGAGCAGAATTGCACAGGGATCAAAGCCCTTTACACCCAGCCGATCTCCGCGGCGCTCTAGAGGCTCAAGCAGCAGCTGCGCGCCATCGGGCAGCGCAATCGGTGTGGGCTGTGCAATTTCAGGAATCAGCGTGCCGATCCGAACCTCAAGGCCGGACTGTTTAAGTAGGGCCGCAAGTCGGGCCACATTGGTCAGGTAGTAGGTATTGCGAGTGTGGCTTTCTGGGATCAGAAGAAATCGACGGACATCTGGGCAGCGCCGCTCAACCGCTGCGCTCATCGCCTGCACGGTCAGCGGCAGGGCGTTTTCAGCAAGGTTATTAAAGCCCCCCGGAAAAAGATTGGTATCGACTACAGAGAGCTTAAAGCCCGCATTTCGGATGTCGACTGAGGCGTAAAACGGTGGCGTATGAGAGAGCCATTGCGAGCGAAACCAGTGCTCGATCTCAGCGCTGGCCTGAAGAATCTGACGCTCTAAAGCGGCAAGGGGTCCGCCCCCGTCCGGGCGATGAAGACTGTAAGGCACCATAGTTGGGCATTTTAGCCCGCCCATGGTGAAACCTTTGTTTCAAAAAAAAGCCCGCCCCAGAGGGCGGGCTTGAGTTACAGCGAGGAGAACAATTACAGGTAGTACGCTTTTTCGCCGTGGGAGGTGGTGTCCAAGCCCTCGCGCTCAGACTCTTCGGGCACCCGGAGGCCAACAATCATCTTCACGATCAGCAGGGCAATAACCGAGACCACTGCTGACAGCACAATCGTCGTAATCACTGCCTCGGCCTGAATCAGCAGCTGGCTGCTGATCGAGTATTCCTCGCCGACCTTATTGGCAACGTAATCGAAGATTCCGGTTCCGCCCAGCGAGGGCGCAGCAAATACGCCGGTTAGCAGCGCACCAATGATGCCGCCAACGCCATGCACGCCAAACACATCCAGAGAGTCATCTGCTTTGAGGATCCGCTTCAGGCCCGTTACACCCCAGAGGCATAAGAATCCAGCAGTCAGGCCGATGATCAACGCACCGATGATCCCGACAAAACCAGCGGCGGGCGTGATCGCTACCAGGCCAGCAACCGCACCTGAGGCAGCACCGAGCATCGAAGGCTTATCGCGGAAGATTGCTTCGCCAAGCGTCCACGCAACGATCGCAGCAGCGGTGGCAAACAGCGTGTTGGTCACGGCGAGTGCCGCAGTTCCGGTCGCCTCGAGGTTTGAGCCGGCGTTAAATCCAAACCAGCCCACCCACAGCATGGCAGCACCCACCATGGTCAAGGTGAGATTGTGCGGTGGCATTGGCTCTTTGCCGTAGCCGGTACGCTTGCCCACCATATAGGCTGCAACCAGGCCAGCAACTCCAGCATTAATGTGGACCACTGTACCGCCAGCGAAGTCGAGTGCGCCTTTTGCCCAGAGAGCTCCTGCTGCAGCAATCACAGCCTCTAACGACTTCGCATCGGTAATGGCGTCAGGGCCATCCCAGTACCAGACCATGTGTGCGGTAGGAATGTAGGCAAACGTAAACCAGAGCACCAGGAACATCAGTACTGCCGCAAACTTCATCCGCTCAGCGAACGCACCAACAATCAGCGCACAAGTGATGGCAGCAAACGTGCCTTGGAAGGCCACAAACATCAGCTCAGGGATGACGACGCCTTTGCTAAACGTTGCCGCAACTGAGTCACCCGTAATGCCAGCTAAAAATGCTTTATCAAAGCCGCCGACAAAGGGGCTGCCACCAGTAAAGGCCAGGGAGTAGCCGTAAATTGCCCAAAGAACAAAAATCAGGGCAGCACCCACCATGACTTGCATCAGCACTGACAGCATGTTTTTGGAGCGCACCAGGCCACCGTAAAAGAGCGCAAGGCCGGGAACGATCATCGATAACACGAGCACGGTTGACAGCATCATAAAGGCCGTATCCCCTTTGTTGGGGACTGGGGGCGGAGGTGCCGCAGGCGCGTCTGCAGCGAAAGCCAGCGACGCAAGGCCAGCGGTGCCAAGGACCGCCAGCAGCGGCTTGGCTAAGCGCGCGATAAGAGAGTAGAAGGATTTCATTTTCGCCTCACGTAGAAATAATGATGTGAATCAGAGCGCCTCTTTGCCGGTCTCGCCGGTTCGGATGCGGATCACTTGTTGAAGGTCGTAGACGAAGATCTTTCCGTCGCCGATCTTGCCGGTGCGGGCAGCGCCCTCAATGGCCTCGATGGCACGCTCGAGAAGATCTTCCGAGACAGCGGCCTCGACTTTGACTTTTGGTAGAAAGTCGACCACATACTCCGCGCCCCGATAGAGCTCGGTGTGGCCCTTTTGCCGACCAAAGCCTTTGACTTCGGTGACCGTGATGCCCTGTACGCCGATCGCGGATAGGGCCTCACGCACCTCGTCGAGCTTAAACGGCTTGATGATTGCAGTGATGAGTTTCATGTTGTCCTCTAGGTTAAATAGGGGCCGCGATGATTTGCTGAGCCCCGGGAATCATGAAGGCGGGCTTAGAAGGTTTTGGTAACAGACAGAACGGTTCCGTTGCCGTAGAGCGACTTTCCGGCGGAATTGGTAAACCAGGCCGCACCAGCCCGCTCTGATTTGAAGTTCACACGCGTAAACGCCAGTCCTGCCGATAAGCCATCGCCAAGGTCATAGGTCAGACCTACCCGATAGTCGAGATAGTCCTCGGCACGATTGCGAAGGGTCTGGCGACCGACATGGCCCACGAGTGTCACCGCGTCTGTGAGTCCGTAAGAGAGCGTCAAGTCGTGATAAAGCGAACCTTTTGACTTGGCCAGTCCAAACCAGTTGCCCGAAGTCTGGTAGGCCTTGTACGTGATCGGGCCCTTGGCCAAGCCTACGTAAAACTCGCGGGTGTTGTTCTTTGGGTTTGCGGAGTTTCCGGGGTACTGATAAGCGATGTAACCCACGTCAAGCCCAATATCCATCGGCAGAGCGGCCTTATAGCCTCCGTAGAGGTCGACCTCCTGACTTGCGCCGGTCGCAGTCCATTGCGATACGTTAGATGTCCAAATGCCGGCGTACGCGCCTGCCTTGGTAGCGATGTCAAAGCCGCCTTGGGTAGCCGGCTTCTTGTCGGTCTGGGAAATCCCTCTAAAGCGATAGTCCGAAACCAGTGCGAAATTTCCA
The DNA here is from genome assembly GCA_044370275.1 of Burkholderiaceae bacterium. Taxonomy (GTDB): domain Bacteria; phylum Pseudomonadota; class Gammaproteobacteria; order Burkholderiales; family Burkholderiaceae_A; genus Lacustribacter. The sequence goes on from JBILVT010000008.1 coordinate 5,065, forward strand.
GTTAAAGAAATCTCCGGTTCCGGTTTTTTGCCTTGCGCCAGAGCGGGGACTGAGAGCGACGCCAGGGAGAGTGCGAGGATAGCCTTCTTCATTTTTGAGCTCCTAATAAGAATTCGATCGGGAGAGACCGCCTAAGGAGTTAGCGAAACCCGTGCCAGGCAAAAATCACCGGGTTTTCCCTTAAAAACCGAGGTTTTTTGCACTTTCTACAGGCTAGCAGCATCTCGTTGCACCATATTTGTGCAAATTAATCTCTAAAACAGTGCGTGTTGCCATTGGTCTGCTAAATCTGGGCTGGCATCTGCGTGATAGATTGGGTCCATGTCTAAGCCGCCCTTCCCACCCTTTCCGCCGATGCCAAAGGCCTTTGCGGATCTCCAGGCAAAGGTCTCTGACCTAATGCGCACTTCGCCCGCAACGGAAATTGAGGGCCATATGAAGACCGCCCTCTCAGCCGCGATGGCCAAGATGGATCTTGTGACCCGCGAGGATTTTGAATTGCAGCAGCAGATGTTGACCAAGGCCCTCGAGAAGATGGCGGCCTTAGAGCGTCGCGTCGTAGAGCTCGAGGCCCAGAAGCTTCGTCTAGAGAAAAAGAGCTAATTCCACCCGCTAGTTTTGTCAGGCCTCCGAACCCGGAACAATGGGCCGGATGTCGTTTTCCATTGTCCAGTCGCGTGCCATTGCAGCCCTTACTCCGCTCCCAGTATCGGTAGAGACTGACCTCTCCAACGGATTGCCGCAATTTTCAATTGTTGGGCTTCCCGACACTGCGGTACGCGAAGCAAAAGAACGGGTTCGTTCGGCAATACTGAATTCAGGTTTCGAGTTTCCCTCAAGGCGCATCACGGTCAATTTGGCACCTGCAGATCTGCCAAAGGACTCCGGCCGTTTTGATTTGGCCATCGCGATCGGAATACTCATTGCAAGTGGCCAGATTCAGTCAGCCTATCTGTCTTCGCGCTTATCACAACTGATTTTTGTAGGCGAGCTCTCGTTAACAGGAGGTCTTTTGCCCATTCGCGGCGCTTTTGCGATGGCCGCTGGGTTTCTTCATGAGCCGTCGGCCGAGAGTAGGCTGATTCTTCCTTTGGCCAATCAGACAGAGATCTCTGCCATTGGCTCAGTACGGTTGGCGTTTGCATCCAGCCTGCGCGAAGTTGCCGCACATCTTGTTCTACAAACACTACTGATGGGCTGCAAGCCAATGCCAGCGGAATCTGCTGCGACAGGGCCGGCCATGGATTGGTCTGAAATTCGCGGCCAATCATTAGCCAAGCGCGCCGCGATCATCGCTGCCGCCGGCGCACACAATCTACTGATGATGGGGCCACCCGGTGTTGGAAAGTCGATGATTGCAGCCCGGATCGCAGCACTCCTGCCGGGCCTAAGCCATGCACAGGCCTGTGAGCTTGCTGCGATTCAGAGCCTACTTGGGGCTATCGATTTGCAGCGGTGGCAGCGTCCGCCTTATCGGTCGCCACATCACAGTGCATCGTCGCGCGCATTAATCGGCGGCGGCCAGCCCCTGCGGCCTGGAGAGATCTCGCTTGCCCATCATGGCGTACTCTTTCTTGATGAGCTACCGGAGTTTCCGCGTGATGCGCTGGAGTCCTTACGCGAGCCGCTCGAGCGACATGCGGTGGAGATCGCGCGAGTTCGCGATCGCGTCTGTTTTCCGGCGAACTTTATGCTGATTGCTGCGATGAATCCATGCCCCTGCGGCTATTTTGGAGTTCGTCATGCTAAAAAAATCTGCCGCTGTAGCCCAGATCGAATTCTGCGTTATCGATCACGGCTATCGGGCCCTTTGATGGATCGCTTTGACATGGCAGTTACGATGGAGTCCCCCACTGCTCAGCAGCTGGCCGGGCTGGATGCGACGCCCACACAAGAATCATCCAGCGAGACATTGCGGGATCGAGTCGAGCAGGCGCGCAGCTGGCAGCTGAGACGGCAGGCATGCCTGAATTCACGGCTTGGTGTTCAGGCACTTCAGATTCAGGCCGAATGTGACCCCCAGGCTAAGCAGCTCCTGATGCAGGCTGCGGCCCGTTGGGGCTGGAGCGCAAGGTCATGGCATCGTGTGATTCGCGTTGCCCGAACGATTGCGGATATCGATGGCGAGGATCAGATCAAGATCCCGCAGATCGCTGAAGCTATTGAGTTGCGGCGTGCTGCTGACGTGGTGGCTGAGGCTCAGGATTTCGAACCAGCCAGATCAACGCAACAGCCTGCATAAACGCCCAGCTGATGAAGGCTGTCCGTAAGGCGCCGGCCTCGCTTTGGCCGACCGATATTGCAAGATCGGTAATTAAGCCCAGGCCCCACTGCATCCCGAATGCGCCTGCAAAGACCACGAAATTGATTCCAGTATTGGCCCGTCCGCCCATTTCGATCGGGAAGGCGAGGACAGTCTTTGCATAGATTAGGCCGCTCACCGAAGTCGTCACAAAAACAAGTGACCATGCCAACAAGGGGTTATTCCAGAGTCTGGTAATTGCTGCAGTCGTAAAGACCAGCATCAATAGGCAGCCCGTAACTAAGATGCGATCAATTGAAAGCTGCCAACGATTGAGCCTTAGTCCAAGCCAGCTCATCGCAAGATGCGACAGCATCACGGTAATGCCGAGCACCAAGAGCGTTGTTGCGGCCTCGGTCGCTGGTTGGCCTTCAACCGTTCGAAGCCACGGGCCCATCCAGAGGCTCTGCACGGCCAAAAAGCCTCCGTGCGTAAAGATGCAGACCGGAATAAGTCGTTTTACCTGTTGGTGTGCAAAAACGGTCTTTGCCCCTGCGATTGTGTAGCGCCAATATGGCTCGCGCGATGCGCACGGCGCGGCAACATTGGGTAAAAGCCAGGTCAGGCCAGCGACCGATAGCAAAAAAAGACAGGCCGTTAGAACGAATATTCCCCGCCATCCGAGTGCCGGCAAAAGTAATTCCACTGGTAGCGTTGCGGCAAGCCCTCCAAAGGAGCCGACCATGAGCATGAGCGAAGCGAGGCTGGCCTGACGATCGGCGGGAAAGCAAAGGCGATAGCTGGTGTAGGCAGCCATGAGGCAGGCCGAGACACCGATACCAATCATGGCCCGGCCGAGCCACAGCGCGAAAAATCCCTCGGCCAGGCTGCTTAATACGCAGCCACCAATCGCAAACATCAGCAGCACAATCTCCACACGTCGGGGGCTGTGTCGATCCAGCAGCGCGCCAAGCGGAATTTGCATGATTGCAAAAGCTAAAAAATAGCTGCTCGACAGTAGTCCGAGCTGAGATGCGGTCAGGTTGAATTCCTCTGTCAATGGCTCGGAGAGCACTGCATTGACGGAGCGCATAACATAAGAAAGAAAGTACGCAGCCGCAAACGGAAGAAATACAGCGGCAAACTGCGGCGCTCTTGGGTCTGACGAAGGCATGGGGGATTATCGCGCTGAATTCATCGACTATTGCGAGAGCTTTAGGGATTCAATGAAAAGCCGCGCATCTTCTTCTTTGAGCTCGTGGGCTGGGCCGGCAGCAATGACCTCAATGACTTGTCGGGCCTCCGACTGCCCCGAGACTGCACGGTTAATTGTCAGGCTCCGCATCCATAGCCGTGCAGGCACGCGCGCTGAATCGGGCCGCAGACGCATCTCGCCGCTAGCGGCGACTTCGTGAATGACACGATCGCTTTGCTGAATCGCCTGACGCGAGATCATGGAAACCTCGGCACTGATATTCGCAAGCATCGCAGCCTCGAGCTTTTCTCGTGTGTCAAGCCCTGCATCGAGCACCCAGCCTACTGCGAAAACTGTGCTATCGATCCTGGCCGAGCGTAGCGTTAAAGTGACGACGTTTTGGGCATCCCCCAGTTGCAGCGTGCGGCTGACCTCAACGGGCTTGCCCGGAAATAGGGCTGATCCGCTGATTGCCTCCAGTCGGACTTCGCGCCAATCCATCCGGGGGCTGCATCCGTAAATAATCCCCAATATGCACACGAGGATCACGCTGATTAAGCAGCGACGCACTAAAATCATCTGTCTCATTGTTGGGAGCAGTTTAGCGTGATCATCGAATTTCGAAGTAAAGCGGCAGGCGGCTTTTTCATGACTGAGCCAGTAATGAAGATGGTCTTTGCGGCGATTGGCCAGGAGTTTTCTGTCAAAGGAATTTTTACCGAGGCTCAGATTCCGGAGGTCCGCAGCCGTCTGGCAGCGGCGATTGACCAGTCCCGCAAGCAGGATCAATCGCGATTAAATCAGCATGACGAATCAGTGCGTGAGGGCCTAACGGCCGCACAAGAACTGCCGATTGGCCTGTCACAACGGGCCTTCCCCTTATTGGAGATGCTGACCGCGGCAGAGAAAAAGAAAGTCCCGGTGGTCTGGGGAGTCTAAGGGCTCTGGCGCTGTCGGTCGACTAAAAACCGAGGGCCGGAGCGAGTCGTGCGCGAGCGACATCTTCTTTAATCTCGGACCGCTGCGCATAATCTTTGAGTTGATCTTCACCGATTGTGCCGAGATTGAAGTACTGCGATTGCGGATGCCAAAAATAAAAACCTGATACGGCTGAAGCGGGCATCATGGCAAGATTCTCAGTAAGTGCCATGCCGATTTCATGGGCCCCAAGCGCCTGAAATAGCGCTGTCTTTACGGTGTGATCAGGGCACGATGGGTAGCCCGGGGCTGGACGAATCCCCTGATACTTTTCGGCAATCAAGTCTTCGTTACTCAGCTGCTCATCTGGGGTGTAGCCCCAGAATTCAGTGCGGATTCGCTGGTGCAGACGCTCTGCAAACGACTCCGCGAGTCGGTCCGCAATTGCCTTGACCAGAATCGCGTTGTAATCATCACCTTGGGACTCATAGTCCTTGGCCAGCTGATCGGCACCTTGAATGCAAACCGCAAAGCAACCAAGATAGTCTGCAATTGCGCTTGATTTGTCGGCGACATAATCTGCCAAGCTCTTATTGAATTCACCGCCGGGTTTTTGGGTCTGCTGGCGAAGTCCAATCCAGGTTAGGATCGGGTGCTGCCGCTTGTTATCAGCATAGAGCGTGATGTCCTCTGGCCCGGTACGCTGTGCTGCAAACAGTCCGAACACCCCATTGGCGCTAAGTTTTCGTTGCGACAGCAATTTAGCCAGCATTGCCTTGCCGTCGGCGTATACCTGGCGGGCCTGTGCCCCGACCACTGCATCATCAAGAATGGCTGGAAAGGATCCTGCAAGATCCCAGGTCTGAAAAAACGGAGTCCAGTCAATAGTCTCCACCAATTCATGTAGGTCGTAGGCCTTCAAAATGCGTCGACCAAGCGCCTTTGGCGCAGGGGGCGGATTGGCTGCGAAATCGATGCGAGGTGAATTGGCCCGTGCCTGCTCCAGGGTGAGCAGGGGCGTGGCGGTTTTAGCCGCATGCCGCTCACGCAGTTTTTGATAGTCCCGCATTAGTTCGCCGAGATAAGCGCCTTTTTGGGCAGCATCGCTGGTGAGCGACTGGGCGACCGGCACTGAACGGCTTGCATCGGGCACCCAGATGACTGGCCCCGAATAATTCGGTGCAATTTTTACTGCAGTGTGGATACGGGATGTGGTCGCGCCACCAATCAGCAGAGGAATCTGTTTGCAGCGGCACCAGTCGTCACGCTCCATTTCTTTTGCGACGTACGACATTTCCTCTAGGGAAGGGGTGATCAGACCGGATAAGCCGATGATGTCGGCATCGTGATCTCGTGCGGCCTGCAGGATCTGCTGGGCCGGCACCATGACTCCGAGGTTCACGACCTCGAAGTTATTGCATTGAAGCACTACAGATACGATGTTCTTGCCGATATCGTGAACATCCCCCTTTACGGTAGCGATGATGATTTTTCCCTTGGCCTGGGTGGTGCCTGAGGCCCGTTGTTCTTCTTCGATAAAGGGCACAAGATGGGCAACCGCTGCCTTCATCACCCGGGCCGACTTAACCACCTGCGGCAAAAACATTTTTCCCTGAGCGAACAGATCGCCCACTACGTTCATGCCCGCCATCAGTGGGCCCTCGATGACCTCGATGGGCCGGCCGCTGCGTTCAGCGACTTGCTGCCTGACTTCCTCGGTATCTTCGACAATGAATTCGGTAAGCCCATGGACTAGGGCATGCTCAAGACGCTTCTCGGCTGTCAGGCTACGCCACTGCAGCTGCGCCTCTTCTCGCCTGCCCTCGCCTTTTAGCGTGGCAGCAAAGTCAATCATCCGCTCGGTGGCATCAGGCCGGCGATTGAGCACAATGTCCTCAACGCGCTCACGTAATTCCGGTGCGAGGTCTTCGTAGACACCGAGCTGCCCCGCATTGACGATGCCCATGGTCATGCCCGCTTTGACTGCATGGTAGAGAAAGACGGTGTGAATCGCCTCTCGGGCGGGGTCGTTACCACGAAATGAAAAGCTGACATTGGAAACGCCGCCTGAAATTTTGGCGTACGGAAGATTTTGTCGAATCCAGCGGGTGGCTTCAATAAAGTCAATTGCATACGCATTGTGCTCTTCAATACCCGTCGCAATCGCGAAAATATTGGGATCAAAAATAATATCTTGCGGGGGGAAATCAACTTCTTCAGTTAAGAGGCGATAGGCCCGGGCACAAATATCTTTTCGTCGCTGCAGGCTATCGGCCTGGCCCTGCTCATCAAAGGCCATCACGATGACTGCCGCACCGTAGTGTCGACAGAGCCGTGCCTGCCGGAGAAACTCTGCTTCGCCCTCTTTCATTGAGATTGAGTTAACAATCGCTTTACCCTGAACGCAGCGCAGGCCGGCCTCAATTACGCTCCACTTTGAGGAGTCGATCATGATCGGGACTCGGGCGATATCCGGCTCCGAGGCAATCAGATTTAGAAAACGCACCATGGCTGCCTCGGAATCCAACATGGCCTCATCCATGTTGATATCAATTACCTGGGCGCCGTTTTCAACCTGCTGACGGGCCACCGCGATGGCCTGCTCGTACTCGCCAGCTAAAATGAGGCGAGCAAATTGCTTAGAACCGGTGACATTGGTCCGCTCACCCACATTGACGAAAAAGGATTGCTCGTCAATATTGCAGGCCTCCAAGCCAGCAAGCCGAAGCTTAGGCACTATCGAAGGAATTTTTCTTGGCGTATAAGACTTCACTGCATCGGCAATTGCTTGGATGTGCTCAGGGGTCGTACCGCAGCAGCCGCCGACGATATTCACCCAGCCGAGATCAGCGAATTCTTTTAAAAAGCCCGAAGTGATCGGCGGTGTCTCATCAAAGCCGGTCGGTGCCATGGGATTGGGTAGGCCTGCATTCGGATAGATACAAATCGCGGTATCTGCAAGCTTTGAAATCTCCTCGACATAAGGCCGCATCAGCGCTGCACCGAGGGCGCAGTTCAGACCGATCGTGATCGGTCGGGCATGCGAGACGCTATTCCAGAAGGCTTCGACGGTCTGGCCAGAGAGAATTCGGCCAGAAGCGTCGGTGATGGTGCCGGAAATCATAACGGGCCAACGCTGCTGACGGGCCTCAAAAACAGATTCCATTGCAAACAGCGCTGCCTTGGCGTTTAAGGTGTCGAATATGGTTTCAAGTAAGAGCAAATCCGCACCGCCATCCAGCAAGGCTTCAATCTGCTCTTGATAGGCCTGACGAAGCTGCTCGAAATTGATATTGCGTGCTCCCGGATCGTTTACATCCGGAGAAATCGAAGCTGTTCGCGGCGTTGGCCCGATGGCGCCAGCAACAAATCGAGGCCGATCTGGGGTCGAGAACTGATCGCAGGCCTCACGGGCTAAGCGGGCCGACTCGAGATTCATCAGGCGTGCTAACTCAGGCAGCCGGTAATCTTCCTGTGCGATCGTTGTCGCCCCAAAGGTATTGGTTTCAACAATATCGGCACCGGCTGCAAGATATTGTTGGTGAATTTCAGAGATCACCGCTGGCCGCGTCAAAGACAGAAGTTCATTGTTGCCCTTCAGATCAATGCCTTTTGCAATCGCTGACTGAATCGATTGCCGAACGTCAGCGGAGAGCTCGAGGCGATCAGTTCCGCGGTATTGCTCTTCACTCAGCTTGTATTGCTGAATCATCGTGCCAGTAGCCCCATCCAAAATCATGATGCGATTGGCCAGCTGCTGGCGCAGCAAGCCAAATGCATGGGATTCAGGAAGGAGGCTTGGCATAAAAATAAAAGCGGGGATCTGAGATCCCCGTGGTCAGGTTTCAGTACAGGAGGCCGCTATTTTAGACTGTCCAGCCAGCAGACCAGGCCATCACTGTTGAGTTTTAAGTCCAGCGCAAGGACCTCTCGGCAGGCGGCATCCGATAGGGCCACGCTGTGATCTCGGAGCTCACCGATGATCAGCTGGGCCAGGTCTTCTCTAATGCGATCGGCCCGGGCCGATCCTGCCCCTTTGTGCGCGAGGGCAATCTCGCAGAAGGCATCGATTTGCTTGATCAGGTGCTGGGCATGTCGGCCCACGTCTCGGACCTGCGCATAGTGGGTCAGATAGACAGCGGGCGGGGCCGCATCGGCGATCCGGCCAACCGAGGCCTTAAATTCCTTGGGGTCAAATTGTGACGGTGAGGAGGTCACGAAAACATAGGCCCCTTGGGCAGTATCAAAATCGCGATAGGAAATCCCAAAGGTGTCGCCCGTGAAAAAACAGTTGGTATGGCAATCTCTAATAAACACATGATGTCGAGCATGGCCTGGCGCATCCCAAAATTCGATCTTGCGGCCTGCGAGCTCAACCACCGCACCCTCTGGCGTTTCGATGAGTCGATTAACTGAAATAGGGTTCATGCCGCCGTACTCCCGTAATGCCATCTCGGTTCCGTAGACATCGCAGACCGCTGCCCAGAGCTTGGAGGGATCAGCGAGGTGCTTAAAGCCGCGGGGGTGAACGGTGACCTTCGCGTTTGGGCAGTGTTCGAGCAAGGCGCCCGCCCCGCCGGCATGATCGAGATGAATATGGGTGAGAAAAATCCAGTCAACGGATTCGGGGCCAAGGCCGAGGGCCCGGAGGGCCTCAAGAATTCGGGGAACCGCATACTGGGTTGCGGTATCGATCACCGCAACACGCCCCTGTTCGACAATCAAATGAACGGCATCAAATTCATCCCGTACATAGCCAGAGTCCAGTGCGAAAATTCCGCCGCCAAAATCCCGCAGTTGTGGTGTCGGCTGGCCAGCAGCGGCATGCTGATGAAAAGGATTGGCGGGGGCCATAAAAAGTCAGCGGTCTAGAGTTTTGATCGGATGAGATCCATCACCTGCTGGGGATTCGCCTTGCCTTGAGATGTTTTCATGACCTGGCCGACCAAGGCATTTAAGGCTTTGTCTTTGCCGCTTTTGAATTCCTCCACCATTTTGGGATTAGCGGCCAAGACCTCATCCACCAGCCGGGCAATCAGGCCTGTATCTTGAATTTGTCGCAGGCCTTTTGCGGAAATCACCGCATCTGCCGATTCGAACTCCCCGGCCCAGAGGCTTGCAAAAATTTCACGCCCGATTTTGTTCGAGACTGTTCCATCAGCAATTCGCGCAATGAGCCCAGCAAGCTGCACCGCCGAGACTCGGCATTCTTCGATCTCCAGGCCATCTCGATTTAGGCTCGAGGCGACATCACCCATTATCCAGTTGGCAATCGCCTTTGGATCGACCCCGGGCGATTGGCCCGCATCAAGAGTCTGAAAAAAATAATCTGCGGTGGCACGTGTGGAGGACACCATCAAGGCATCATAGTCAGAGAGACCAAATTGTTCGGTCAGCCGCGACCGCATCGCACCGGGTAGCTCCGGCATCTGGGATCGAATTTCTTGAATCCATGCCGGCTCTAAGATCAGTGGCGGCAGATCGGGGTCCGGGAAATAGCGGTAGTCATGGGCATCTTCTTTTGACCGCATGGCACGGGTTTGCTCCGCATCAGGATCGTAAAGACGGGTCTCTTGAACAACCCGGCCGCCGTCTTCAATGAGCTCAATCTGTCGTTGGGCCTCGATCTCAATCGCCCGCTCGAGAAAGCGAAATGAGTTTAGGTTTTTAATTTCGCAGCGGGTGCCAAATTCTTGTTGCCCGGCCGGCCGCACTGAAACATTCGCATCTACGCGAAATGAGCCCTCTTGCAGATTGCCATCGCAAATCCCAATCCAGGTCACTAGGCTGTGCAGCGCGCGCGCATAGGCGGCCGCCTCTTTTGCCGATCGCATTACGGGCTCACTCACAATTTCCAAAAGCGGTGTTCCCGCCCGATTTAAATCGATTCCTGAGCAGCCCGCAGGTATTGCAGCAACGCCCTCGTGGATTGACTTTCCGGCATCTTCCTCGAGATGGGCACGCGTGAGTTCGATATGGCGCTGTTGGCCATTGATACTGATCACGATCTGGCCGCCGGAGACGACCGGGGTCTCATACTGGCTGATCTGATAGCCCTTGGGCAGATCAGGATAAAAATAATTCTTTCTCGCGAAGATAGACCGATGGGCGATTTGTCCGCCGACTGCAAGCCCAAACCGGATCGCACAGACGGCAGCTTCGCGATTCATCACCGGCAAAACGCCAGGCAGTGCCATGTCGACCATGTGGGCCTGCGTATTTGGAGCGGCCCCGAACTGGGTAGATGCTGGTGAAAATATTTTTGATGCGGTCTTCAGCTGGACATGGCATTCCAGGCCAATCACGATCTCCCAGCTCATCGTGCCGCTCCGGAGTGTTCAGGCGTTTTTTGATGCCAGTCAGTGGTCGATTGAAAATGATGGGCCGCCCTTAAGAGCAGTGATTCTTTGAGCCTTGGCGCAATGAGTTGCATCCCGATCGGTCGGGGCCTTCCGGTGCCGCTGCCAAATCCAAAGCCAATGGGCATCGACAGGGCCGGTAGGCCTGCAAGATTTGCACCAAGTGTGTAGATGTCAGCAAGATACTCTTGCAGTGGGTCGCTGGCTGCTGCATTGATATCCCAGGCAACAGTGGGCGCAACGGGTCCGGCAATCAAGTCGCAGTCTTGGAATGCGGCGTCAAAGTCCTGGGCAACAAGCCGTCGTACACGCTGGGCCTGGATGTAATAGGCATCGTAGTAGCCGTGTGAAAGTACAAACGTGCCAACGAGAATTCGACGTTTCACCTCGGTCCCGAAACCTTCTGCTCGTGACCGGCAATACAAATCAAGAAGGTCTTTTGGCGCTGCGGTCCGATGGCCATACCGTACGCCATCAAAGCGACTCAGATTGCTGGAAGCTTCTGCTGGCGCGATCACATAATAGGCCGGAATACTGAGCGCAGTTCGCGGCAGGCTGACTTCACAGGCCGTGGCACCAAGGCGCTTGAGTTCACCGATTGCCTGATCGATGGCGGATCGCACCTCGGCGCTCAGGCCCTCTGCAAAAAATTCTTTCGGCAGGCCCACCCGAAGTCCGGACAGCGGCGTGCTTGCAGGGGCGCCCGCAAGTGGCTGATCGATTTCTGCCGTGAAGTTTTCTTCATCAAGCTGCAGGCTGGTGGAATCTCTGGGATCAAAGCCGCACATTGCCGTGAGTAGCACCGCACAGTCCAACGCAGTTCTCGCAATCGGGCCCGCCTGGTCGAGGCTGGAGGCGTAGGCAATCATCCCCCATCGCGAGGCCCGCCCGTAGGTGGGCTTGATACCGGTGATCCCGCACATGGCTGAGGGCTGACGGATTGACCCTCCCGTGTCAGTCCCGGTGGCGGCGGGGACATGGCCTGCCGCGACCGCTGCTGCAGAGCCGCCCGATGATCCGCCGGGCACAGCAAGTGGGTCCCAAGGGTTTTTCACTGGTCCAAAAGCGGAGTGGGTATTGCCCGAGCCCATCGCAAATTCATCGCAATTTAGCTTGGCGGCGCAGACCATGCCGGCTGCCGATAGACGCTGGACCACAGTTGCATCAAACGGGCTGATATAGCCGTTGAGGATTTTTGAGGCGGCAGTCGTTGGCCAGTCTCGGGTGACGAAAATATCCTTATGGGCAATTGGCAGCCCGAGCAATGAAAATCCGGGTCCGCCATGTTGGGACGCTTTAGACCCCGCTGCATCAAGCCGTTGTTGGGCCGCTTTGGCCTGACCGAGTGTCGCCTCGGGTACAAGTGAGAGCACCGAATTGGTTTGATCGGCGGCCAGCCGGTCAAGCGTCCACTGGGCGAGCTCCACAGCGCTAAAGTCACGCCGGGCAAGGCCAGCAGCCAGGCCCGAGAGGTCTGAAAATGATGGAATCGCGGCGCTCATTCCACGACCCGAGGAACGATAAATAGGCCTTCGGCGGTCTGGGGGGCATTGGCCATAAGGTCATCTCGGGGCGGAAGTGGCTCGGCCACATCGGCACGGAGCCTGAGGCCCACATCGTGGGGATGGGCCATGGGCGCAACGCCGGCGGTCGGGGCCTGGGACAGTTCACCGACCCAGTTCAGGACAGACTGAAGCGCAGGCAGCGTTTCGTCGCGCTCCTGATCGGAGAGGGCAAGCCGGGCAAGCCGGGCAAGTTTTTCGAGGTCTTGGGCGTTTAGGTTCACGGCGCAAAAATCAACGGGGACGTTTGCTTTATTATCCTTTTCTTTTGCAGCAGGGTTCTCATGCTTGGATTTCTTCGTAATTATTTCTCCCAGGACATCGCCATTGACCTGGGCACCGCCAACACCCTGATCTATGTGAAGGGCAAGGGCATCGTGCTGGACGAGCCCTCAGTGGTCGCAATCCGATACGAGGGCGGCAATGGCGGCAAAAAAGTCATTGAGGCCGTCGGCCATAAGGCCAAGCAAATGCTGGGTAAGGTTCCCGGCAACATTGAGGCGATCCGTCCAATGAAGGATGGAGTTATCGCCGATTTCACCGTGACCGAGCAGATGCTGAAGCAGTTTATTCGCATGGTGCATGAGAAAAAATTTCTATCACCGAGCCCCCGCGTCATCATCTGTGTACCCTGTGGCTCCACTCAGGTGGAGCGCCGTGCGATCCGTGAGTCAGCCTTGTCGGCTGGCTCAAGCCAGGTCTATCTCATTGAAGAGCCGATGGCTGCAGCAATTGGTGCAGGCTTGGCAATTTCTGAGCCGCATGGTGCGATGGTGGTGGATATTGGTGGCGGCACGACCGAGGTTGGGGTGATCTCGTTGGGCGGCCTGGTGTATGCAGGCAGTGTGCGGGTTGGCGGCGATAAATTCGATGAGGCGATTACCAACTACATCCGGCGTAACTTTGGCATGCTGATTGGTGAACAGACTGCCGAGGCGATCAAAAAACAAATTGGCTCGGCATTTCCGGGAAGCGAAATTCGTGAAATGGAAGTTCGCGGACGAAACCTTAGCGAAGGGATTCCGAGGACCTTCACCGTATCGAGCAATGAAATTCTGGAGGCGCTCACCGAGCCTCTAAATCAGATTGTGGTCGCGATCAAAAATGCGCTTGAGCAGACGCCGCCGGAACTTGCTGCGGATATTGCCGAGCGCGGCCTGATCCTGACGGGCGGCGGCGCACTGCTGCGAGATCTCAATCGTTTGCTATCCGAGGAGACGGGCCTTCCTGTCTACGTCGCTGAAGATCCGCTATCTTGCGTGGTGCGGGGCTGTGGCGCTGCGCTGGATCGGATTGATGAGTTCAAGGATGTTTTTGCTCACGAATAAGGGGGGTGCCATCGCTTAGCCATGGCACTTTCGCAGAGCCCCCCACCGCTTTTTAAACAAGGCCTTCCTGCCCGGCTTCGGATGCTGATCGCTGTGATTGCAGCGATTGCAATGCTCTACTCAGATTTGCACTTTGGCATTTTGAAGCCCCTGCGGCAGGGGCTGACCATGGTGCTTTATCCCATTGAGCAGCTCTTGATTCTGCCTCGCGATGGCGTGATCTGGTTTGCCCGCTATGGCTCGGCGGTCTCCGACCTGGTGGGTCAGCGCGTGACGCTAGAGCGAAAGGAAATCGAGAACTCTGAAAACTTGCTTCAGATCGAGCAGCTGCGAATAGAAAACGAAAGCCTCCGCACGCTTTTAGATCTTCGCAAGTCCGTAAAACATAAAACGCTAACCGCCCAGATTAGTCACGAGACTCGGGATGCGTTTTCTAATCGCATCGTGATCGATCGGGGCAGTCAGCATGGCGTGGCGCCAGGCCATCCGGTCATTAACGCCCAGGGTGTCGTAGGCCAGGTGGTCCGCGTCTCGCCGATTACGGCCGAGGTCTCCTTGGTCACCGATCCATCGCTCATGATCCCAGTCTCGCTGCCGCGCTCGGGCCTTCGCAGTCTGGCCTCGGGCACAGGTGATGGCCAGCAGGTTGAGCTCAAATACCTCAACATCAATGCCGAGGTAGATGTCGGCGACACTTTGGTGACCTCAGGCTTGGATGGTCTTTATCCGAGCGGACTGCCTGTTGCGAAAATCAATCGGGTCGAGCGGGCGGGCAGCGGACAGTTTCCGCGTATCACCTCAACTCCAGTGGCGCCAATTGGAACGCTGCAGCATGTCTTGGTGATACTAATTGATCAGGAATTAATTCCACCCGCCCCGCGCGAGCTTGATCGGCCAATTCCGAAAGCAAGAAGCGAGATGAATAAATGAGGCTCCAGCGATGAAGCGCACTATGCTGGGTCGGGCACCCACAACCTCCATGATCACAGGATCAATCGCTGTGGCGTTTGCTCTGGAGATGCTGCCCTGGGGCGGATTTCCGGCGCCGGATTTTCTCGCCTTGATTTTGGTGTTTTGGAATGTCTTTCAGCCGCGGCGCGTCGGCATCGCGCTGGCCTGGCTCTTGGGGCTGCTGATGGATGTTCATGCAGGGTCTCTGCTCGGCCAGCACGCACTCGCCTATTCCGTTTTATCGTACGGCGCTATTGCCTTGCATCGTCGGCTGCTCTGGTACTCCCTTGGCGGGCAGGCCCTGCAGCTGCTGCCTTTGTTTTTTCTGGCAAAAGTGATTGTGGTGGTGGTGCATTTGTTCTTTTCGGGCATCGGCCCGAATTGGACATTTTTTATCTCACCGCTTTTCACCGCTGCGCTGTGGCTGCCCGTAACAATTGGGATTTTAAATCGACTGAATCGGCCGCAGAGTTCAACTGCGGCAATTGGCCGTTAGGCATTTCGGAGTTTAGGGCAAGTGATGACCGAATTTCGCGCCAACGACTCTAAAGATTTTCGGCTGCGCGCCTCCTTTGTCGCGGCGCTTGTGCTGATTGCATTTGCTCTGCTGCTGATACGGTTTGCATATCTTCAGATCTGGCGCTACTACGACTTTCATGCGCTTTCGGAGGAAAATCGTGTCGCCCTGCTGCCGGTGCAGGCCCCTCGCGGCGAAATCTTTGATCGCCATGGAAACATTATTGCCCGCAACGGCTCCGCCTTTGCGTTGGAGATTGAGCTGCATAAGGTGCCCAATCTCGAGGAGACGCTCCAATTTCTGGGAACACTCATCAAGATTGATGAGCTCGATCTGCGCCGATTTCGACGCCTGAAAAGCGAGCTTCGCCGATTCGATACGATCCCGCTGCGGCCGACACTAAATGATGCAGAAGTTGCCCGCGTCGTTGTACACCTCCATCAGCTGCCTGGCGTCTCAGTCAACGTACGCAGCATGCGCTACTATCCCTACGGCGACTCGTCTTCCCACCTTCTGGGCCACATTGGCCGGATCTCACGGCGCGATCGTGAGCGTATTGAGCAGTCTGATTTGGCTTCGAGTTATTTCGGGACCTCACACATTGGAAAGCTAGGACTCGAGCAGGCCTATGAGGAGCAGCTGCGCGGAAGGACTGGCTTTGATCGTATGGAGATTACGGCGGGCGGCCGAATGGTGAGAAGCCTGGCGCGGCGGCTTCCTGTGCCGGGCCAGAATCTGCGTCTCGCGATTGATGGTGAGTTGCAGCGGATTATCGAGCAGGCTTACGGCAAGCGCCGCGGCGCCTTAGTCGCTATCGCGCCTGCGACAGGGGAAATTCTTGCTTTTGTATCGATGCCCAATTTTAACCCTGCGCTATTTATCGATGGCATTGATTCGACCACCTGGGATGCGTTGAACAATTCCCCGGATAAACCGCTTTTAAATCGGCCGTTACGTGGCACTTATCCGCCTGGGTCGACGTATAAGCCTTTCATGGCGCTGGCAGCGTTGGAGTCGGGTACTCGAAAGCCCGAAGACACTATCAATGACCCCGGGTTCTTCATGTTCGGTAATCACAAGTTTCGTGACAGCAAGCCCGAGGGCAATGGCGTGGTGGATCTTCGTAAATCAATTGTGGTCTCAAGCGACACGTATTACTACATCGTTGCCCGTGACATGGGCGTGGACATGATTCATCAATATGTCGAACCTTGGGGATTTGGGCAGAAGACCGGCGTCGATCTCATCGGTGAGGTTAACGGTATTTTGCCCTCTTCAAAGTGGAAGATGGAGCGCTTTAAGCAGCCTTGGCATCCTGGCGAGAATATGTCGATCGGAATTGGACAGGGCTACAACTCATTTTCGATGCTGCAGATGGCGGTTGCGACCGCCGGATTGGCTAACCGAGGCGTGATCATGAAGCCGAAGTTGGTGAAGGCGATCGAGGATCCCAACACCGGCGATGTCATCAAGACAGAGCCTGAGTTACTGCGTAAGGTCGAGGTCAGCGATAAGCATCTGGATCTGGTGATTGACGCCATGGTGGAAGTGAATAAGTCGGGCACGGGCGCACGGGTGTTCGCGGGCGCGCCGTATCGCGTGGCGGGCAAGACAGGCACCGCACAGGTCATTAGCATTGGACAGAATGAAAAATACAACGCCTCCCGGGTGGCCGAGCGGCACCGGGACCACTCGCTCTACATGGCGTTTGCACCCGCTGAGCAGCCAGAAGTGGCCGTAGCCCTGATTGTGGAAAACGGAGGATTCGGAGCGGCCGCCGCCGCACCGATTGCGCGGCTTGTGTTTGATCACGTTTTGTTGAAAAAAGGTGCAGCCCGTGGCCAGTGAGATTATTCCGAGGGGCTGGCGGGGTATCTGGATACGGATTCAGCCTTGGGTGGCAGTTTTCGATGGCCCATTTATGTTGTTCTTTTTGGGCATCGCTTTTCTTTCGACCATTACGCTTTACAGTGCAGGCAATGATTTTGATGGCCGATTTATCGGCCATATTCGCAATCTCGGCATCGCTGTTTTAATTATGTGGCTTGTCGCACATATACCGCCCGGCATGATTCATCGCGTTGCCGTGCCCTTGTTTGTCTTGGGAGTCTTACTGCTTCTGGCGGTCGCCTTATTTGGTGATGTATCAAAAGGCGCCCGTCGCTGGCTGAATATCGGCGTCACGCGGATTCAGCCTTCGGAGCTAATGAAAATCGCGATGCCAATGATGCTGGCTTGGCTTGTCCATCGGGTCGAGGGCCTGCGCACCCTTCAGCATTGGCTGATGGCGGTGTTGCTATTAATGGTGCCCACCGCTTTCATTCTTGCGCAGCCGGATCTCGGTACCGCGATACTTGTATTTTCAGCGGGGCTCTTCGTTTTATTTTTCGCGGGCCTTCCATGGCGTCTAGTTCTGGTGGCCCTTGGAATTGGAGTTCTCGGGGTATTGCTGCTGATTGTCTTCGGTGATGCAGCCTGCGCGGATGGCGTGAATTGGCCGGGCCTGCGTGAATATCAGCGTCAGCGTGTCTGCACGTTGCTCGACCCTATGCGCGATCCTCTGGGCAAGGGCTTTCATATTATTCAGTCGATTATTGCGGTGGGCTCCGGTGGAATTTTCGGTAAGGGCTGGATGCAGGGTACGCAGACTCACCTGGAATTTATCCCAGAGCGCACTACAGACTTTCTTTTCGCTGCCTACTCCGAGGAGTTTGGATTGCTGGGCAATCTGCTGCTGTTAAGTCTTTATGCGGGCTTAATTCTGCGCGGACTCTGGATCGCGATTGGTGCGCCCACATTGTTTTCCCGGCTTTTGGCCGGAGCAATTTCGCTGACTATTTTTAATTACGCATTTGTCAATATGGGCATGGTAACGGGGGTGCTACCCGTTGTTGGCGTGCCCCTGCCGTGGATGTCCTATGGCGGCACGGCCATGGTGACACTGGGCTTTGGCGCCGGCATTCTCATGAGCATCGCCCGGACCCGTTCGCAGACCGTTCAGGGCTTCGTGCTGCAGAGGTCCGCTTAGCGGGCGGCGATGCAGGCCGATATTGTCATTATCGGAGCCGGCAGTGCGGGCTGCCTGCTGGCCAATCGACTCTCCGCAGATCCGAGTCGCCAGGTTTTATTGGTTGAGGCGGGTGGTGAGGATGACTGGATCTGGATCAAGATCCCGGTCGGCTATCTGTTTACGATTGCGAATCCACGAACGGACTGGTGCTTTAAAACTGAGCCAGATCCCGGCCTAAACGGCCGGTCAATCCACTATGCCCGCGGCCGAGTGATTGGAGGCTCATCATCGATTAACGCGATGATCTATATGCGTGGTCAGGCGTCGGACTACGACCGATGGGTGCAAGCGACTGGCGATGACCGCTGGGGATGGCCAGAGGCGCTGGCCACTTATCGCGCAATGGAAGATTACTTTGACGGATCCAATCTCTGGCATGGCGTTGGCGGCGAAATGCGTGTGGAATCTCCGCGAGTGCGCTGGGAGATTCTGGATGCCTGGCGGCAGGCTGCTGCCGAGCAGGGCATTGCTGCAATCGAGGAATTTAACCGCGGTGATAACTCAGGCTGCGCTTATTTCCATGTGACACAGCGTCGGGGGATTCGCTGGTCAATGGCAGATGCGTTTCTGCATCCTGTGCGCCATCGTCCTAATTTAAAAGTGATGTCAAAGGCGCAGGTCTTGCGGCTGATTACCGCGCCGATTTCCTCTGAGACGACCCATCAACGGCAGTATGCCGAGTCCGCATGGGCCAATGCCGCCCATGAGGTGACCGGTATCGAAATACTGCACGAAGGCACCAAGCAGCGCGTATCGGTGCGCGATCAAGTGATTCTGTCAGCCGGCGCGGTCAGTTCACCGCACTTGCTTCAGGCCTCTGGGATCGGCCCGGCCGCAGTTCTCTCGGCTGTGGGTGTGCCGATCATTCATGATCTTGCTGGGGTCGGTGAGAACCTACAAGATCACTTGCAAATCCGTACGGTTTATCAGGTAGCCAATTGCGCCACGGTCAATACCCTGTATCGCAATCCGGTGACCCGAATCGGGATGGCCCTCAAATATGCTCTTCTGCGCTCCGGGCCCATGACGATGCCACCCTCGACCCTTGGCGCGTTTGCCAAAAGCCGGCCCGAGTGCGTAACGCCCGATCTTGAGTGGCATGTGCAGCCTTTGTCACTGCCAAAGTTTGGCGAACCGCTTCATCGTTTTAATGCAATTACTCCAAGTGTTTGCAATCTACGCCCCAGCTCACGCGGCACGATCCGTTTGGCGCATCCGGATCCGATGGCATCACCGAAGATCATGTGTAATTACCTATCAACCGAAGCAGACCTACAGACTGCCGTGGCTGGCCTGCGATGGACCCGCCGAATCATGCAGAGCCGCGCCCTGGCAAGCTATCAGCCCACCGAGATCCTGCCGGGTCCTGCGCTTCAGACCGAGACGGAACTCATCAACGCTGCCCGCGATCTCGGCACCACGATTTTCCACCCGGTCGCGACCTGTGCGATGGGCCAAGTCGATCGTCGCGGCCAGGCTGCAGATCCCATGACCGTGCTGGATACGGACTGCCGGCTGCGGGGTGTAGCGCGGCTTCGAGTGGTCGATGCCTCAGCGATGCCGACAATTACCTCAGGAAATACCAATGCCCCGGTGATGCTGATTGCTGAGCAGATCGCGCGGCGGATGCTGGCCGAGAAGGCCTAGCTTAAATCTGATTTAGCTGCCGTAGTCGATAACCAGCGGCGCATGATCCGAAAACCGATCGGCAGTGTGAATGAAACATGAGCGGGCGATTTTAGCCAGCCCCGGTGTGGCGATCTGATAATCGATTCGCCAGCCGACATTTTTCTCGCGGGCCTGCCCGCGCTGACTCCACCAGGTGTATTGCTCGGGCCGTGAATCGAGTCCGCGAAAAACATCAACCCATCCCAGCCCATCGAAGACCTGGGTGAGCCAGGCCCGCTCCTCGGGTAAAAAGCCTGAATTCTTCAGGTTCCCTTTCCAGTTTTTCAGATCAATTTCTTTATGTGCGATATTCCAATCGCCACAAATCAGAAACTCCCTGCCCGTTTTTTGATGCTCCTCAAACCATGACTGGAGCACGGGATAAAAGGCATCCAGGAATCGGAACTTAGAGGCCTGGCGCTCTTCAGATGCAGATCCAGACGGCAAGTAGACGCTGATCACGGATACGGGCGTCTTGGCCCGGTCAAAATCCGCCCGCAGAACACGGCCTTCGTCGTCGAATTCTTGAACTCCAATGCCACGCAGAATGCGCGAGGGTGCCAATGCGCTGTAGATGCCAACGCCGCTGTAGCCTTTTTTTTGCGCGCAATAAAATGCTCCCTGCAGCGTCTGGCCGCTGTGCAAGATGCGGCGGTGTTCGTCCGAGAGATCTTGCTCTTGGGCCTTAAGCTCTTGCACGCAGACGACATCGGCCTGCAGGCGGCCAAGCCATGCCATGACCCCTTTTGATGCAGCTGAGCGAATACCATTGAGGTTCAGCGAGACGATGCGCATGGGTGATATTCTCTCGCATCATGGCCCACTCTTATGATTCACGACCCGCCGACCAGGAATTTATTCGGTTTGCGATTGATGCCGGCGTATTAAAGTTCGGCAGCTTCATTACGAAGGCAGGCCGGGAGTCGCCGTATTTTTTTAATGCCGGACTTTTTGATCATGGCGGTACGCTGGGCGCGCTGGCGGGCTTTTATGCCAAGACATTTTTGGCTGCGGAATTTGACGGCCGGCTGCGGGCCGATAGCCTATATGGGCCAGCCTATAAAGGCATTCCTCTGGTCAGCGCCACGGCCGTCGCCTTATCGCATGCGGGCCGAGATATCGGATTTTCATACAACCGAAAGGAAGCCAAAGATCATGGTGAGGGCGGGGTCGTGGTGGGCCGGGCCCTGGCTGGCCGCATTCTGATCGTGGATGATGTGATCTCGGCAGGCACTTCAGTGCGGGAATCGGTCGATATTATTCGTGCCCATGGTGCAACGCCAGCAGGCGTGCTGATTGCATTGGATCGAATGGAGCGTGGCGGAACCGCCAGTGCACCGACGGAACGCTCTGCCGTCCAGGAAGTTCAGGACCTCTTCGGAATCCCGGTGATTGCGATCGCCAATCTCGCGGACCTTTTGGAATTTCTGGATCGCTCCGATAACCAGGAGCTTTCCCGTTATCGAGATGCAGTGGCCGCTTATCGTGAGCGATGGGGCGTTGCTTAAAGGCTCGGATCGGGCGGCAGCTTTTCGATCGATACACCAATTGCCTGTGCGTAAAGCGGCAAAACAAGATCGAGATGCCGCTCAATTTCTGCGATGCGATTGTTGCCCGAGGGGTGAGTCGATAGCCATTGCGGCGGCGTATTTTTGGATTGCGCCGACATTTTTCTCCACAGCGTAATACCAGCGCGCGGATCAAAGCCTGCACGCGCAGCGATATCTAGGCCAATTAAGTCGGCCTCGCTTTCATCATCCCGGGAGAACTTCAGCATAGTCAGCTGCGCACCGTAATCCATGACTGTGCGGCCAGCTTCTCCTAGCCCGAGTACAGATGACAGCACTGTCGCACCGATGCCCGTGAGCTGATTTTTGGCAAGCCGCTCCCGTGAGTGTTCGCGCAAGGCATGGGCCATCTCATGGCCCATGATCATGGCCACCTCGTCATCGGTGAGCTTGAGCCGATCGAGAATCCCTGTATAAAAACCAATCTTTCCGCCGGGCATGCAGAAGGCATTGATGGCGTTGGATCCGAAGAGCTGTACTTCCCATGGCCAGTTCACTGCCTTGGAATTCCATCGGCCGATATGGGGCATGAGCCGCTTAGCAATCGCGCGCAGTCGAATCAGCTGCGGATGATCATCCGCAGCGAGGGCATTTTTTTCTGATGCTTGACGTTTCATCTGCGCAAACTGTTGCTGTGCGGCCCGCTCGAGCTGCTCGGCAGGAACTAGATTTTTTAGTCGCGATGGCCGTTCAAGCGTGATGCCCTCAGCAGAGGGCTGAGCAAATGCAGGCATTCCTGTTGCCAGAAAGGCCAGTCCAATTGCGGCCGCGGTGCGGGCCGCCCAATGAGCAGCAAAAAAGCGCATATCCGATGACAATACTGCCTCATGACTCCCGATCGCAATGGCCAGCAGCCGGCCCTCATGGCCCCGCCGCCCCGATCCCTGCTGACCATGACCCTGCTGCTGGGTTTTGCAAGCGGGCTGCCGCTGGCGCTCTCGGCCGGCACCCTGCAGGCCTGGCTGACGGTCGAGGGGGTCAATCTCAAGACCCTAGGCTGGCTGACCCTACTGGGACTGCCCTACACCTATAAGTTCCTATGGGCACCGCTTTTGGACCGCTATCGATTTCCGGCCGCAGGAGATTGGGCCGGCCGCCGCCGGGGCTGGCTAGTTGCCCTGCTGTTGGCCATGGCGGTTGTGCTTGTGGCGATGTCATTTCAGGCGCCATCTTCGGATCCAAATAGCCTGATTTGGCTTGCGGCCCTAGCATTTGGCCTGGTGATTCTCTCTGCAAGTTTTGACATTGTGTTCGATGCCTGGCGCGCAGAATCATTAACGCCCTCGCAACGTGGACTGGGTGCTGCATGGTCGGTGATCGGCTACCGGCTCGCCATGCTGACCTCAGGGGGGCTCGCCTTGATGTTGGCGGATCTCTGGCTGGGATTTCAGGGGGTTTATCTGCTGATGGCGGGCTTTGCTGTTGTCTTTGCGGTGATTGCGGCGATCGCGCCAGAGCCCACTCAGGCGCCCGTGCCGCGCTCATTGGTGCTTGCGGTTGTAGAGCCCTTTAAGGAATTTTTCGGCCGGCCCGGCGCCCTGCTTTTTCTTTTGATGATTGTGCTTTATAAATTTGGCGATGCCTTTGCTGGCAGCTTATCGACCGCATTTCTGATTCGCGGCGCTGGCTTTACTCCTGCGGAAGTGGGCGCGGTGAATAAAGGAATGGGCCTTTTGGCGACACTTGTGGGCGGATTGGCAGGCGGATTGCTGTTGTCGCGAATTTCGCTTTGGCAGGCCTTGTTGGTTTTCGGTGTGCTTCAGGGCGTCACTAATCTTGGATTTTGGTGGCTGGCCTCAACGACACCCACGCTCGCTGGAATGACTGCAGTCGTTCTATTGGAGAACCTTGCAGGAGGAATGGGCACCGCTGCTTTTGTCGCCCTGCTCATGGGCCTGTGCGACGTACGATTTACCGCGACGCAGTTTGCACTGCTATCCGCTCTGGCCTCGATTGGTCGGGTTGTAATCGGCCCAGTCGCAGGCGTCGTGGCCTCAGACTGGGGCTGGCCAGAATTTTTCTTGCTGTCGACTGTGCTGGCAATGCCAGGTGTTATCGTGCTGGCGCTCATGCGCCAGCGTTTTGATCGGTTTACTTCACTACCAACACCGGCACAGGGCTGACACTAATCAGTTTGGTAGTCACTGAACCCAAAATCAAATCACTTAAGCTGCTGCGGCCTTTGCCGCCCATGATCATCAGATCGATCTTTTCCTTTTTAATGATCTCAATGATCGTGGGAGCGACTTCGCCGTGGCCTTTAATGACTTGGGCGGAAAGCCCGGAGTCCGTAACTGCCTGACGGGCGGCCTTGAGTTCTTCTTCTGCGATCTGATCCATATACTGCTCTATTTGAATACGATCGATTCCCTTTGCAACCGGGGAGATCAGGGCCGATAAATGGACATTAATCAGGCTAAGTGAGGGGGCCTGCTTGAGTTGTTGTGCAAAGCCAATAGCGTGTTTTACAGCCCGCAGGGAATTTTCTGAGCCATCAACGGCAATACCGATATGCATCTTGATCTCCTTGTGAAGACCAGTAATGTTATTCGACGGTGACGCTCTTGGCGAGATTACGCGGCTTATCCACATCATGGCCCCTTGCACACGCCACGTGGTAGGCAAGGAGTTGTAGAGGAATCACATGCAGGATGGGGGACAGGGGCCCTGCATGGTCGCCAAGTGTGATCACATGAACACCGTCTGAGGCCTCAATTCCTGAGCCTTTGTCGGCGATGATATAGAGCTCGCCCCCACGGGCCCGGACCTCTTGTAGGTTGCTTTTCAGTTTCTCACTGAGCTGATCGTTCGGAGCGACGGCGATCACCGGCATTGATGCATCCACTAAGGCAAGCGGCCCGTGCTTGAGCTCTCCCGCTGCATAGGCCTCTGCGTGGATATAGCTGATCTCTTTGAGCTTTAACGCGCCTTCCATTGCAATGGGATAGTGAATGCCCCGACCAAGAAATAGCGCATGCTGTTTGTCAATAAAGTGATTGGCCCAGGATTTAAATTGTGTCTCAGCAGACAAAATCTGGACCATCGCGGCAGGCAGGTGCCGCAGCGACACCAGGGCCTCCTGCTCCTGATCGCGGCTTAGGTGGTCTCGGGCTTTGGCCAGCAGCAGTGTCACGAGAAAGAGGCTTACCAACTGAGTGGTGAACGCCTTGGTCGAGGCCACGCCGATCTCCGGGCCTGCCCGGGTCAGTAGGCGCAGCGTGCAAGAGCGCATCAGCGATGATTCGGGCACATTACAAATGGCAAGGCTGGCTGCAGCACCACTGCGCGTTGCAAACTGAAGTGCAGCCAGAGTATCGGCGGTCTCACCCGATTGGGAGATAGCGATTACCAGGGTATTGGGCAGCATGACCGAATCCCGGTAGCGATATTCGCTGGCGATCTCAAGTGAAACCGGGATTCGTGCGATCGATTCAATCCAATAGCGGGCAACCATCCCCGCGTGAAAACTGGTGCCGCAGGCCAGAATCAGTACTTGCTGAATGCTGCTGATGGCGCGCTCGCCATCGGGGCCCAATAGGCCTGGCGATAAGGCATGGGCACCCATTACTTCCTCAAGTGTGGCAGCCACTGCGCCAGGCTGCTCGAGAATCTCTTTGTGCATGTAATGGGCATGTGGGCCCAATTCAACATCATCAGCCGAGAGACTGCTGACGACCGTGTTGCGATGAATTTTCTCGCCCCGGGCATCGCAGAGTTCGGCTGAAGTGGCGGTGAGCCTCACCAGATCACCGTCTTCTAGGTAAATAATGTTTCTTGTAACCTTGAGTAGGGCTGAGGTATCCGAGGCTAAAAACATTCCCTGTTGATTTTCGGTTAGCCCAATCAACAGCGGCGCGCCCTGCCGCGTGCCGACGAGCTCCTGCGGATCTTGGCTGCTCATGACCGCAATCGCATAGGCGCCTTTCAGCTGCTGACGGGCCTCATGCACAGCCTGCTGAAGGCTTTTGCAGCGTTGACGATAAAGATGAATCAGGTGGGCAATGACTTCGGTGTCGGTCTCGGAGTGAAAGACGTAGCCCTGGCCTGAAAGCGACTCTCGTAGCACGTCGTGATTCTCGATAATTCCGTTATGAACAACGCAGATAGCCAGGCCATCGCGTTCCGAAAGATGGGGGTGGGCATTAGTCGCAGTTACACCGCCATGAGTGGCCCAGCGGGTATGGGCGATGCCCATCGTTGCAATTTCACCGGAAGATTTCTGCTCCAACTCTGCGACCCGGCCCACGGCCCGAATGCGGTGAATGTCGTTTGCTGTCGCAATCGCCAGTCCCGCGGAGTCGTATCCCCGATACTCGAGTTTCTTGAGGCCCTCAATCAAAATTGGAACAACATTTTTCCCTGAACTCGGAGCGACGATCGCTCCGACAATGCCACACATATCAGTGTTCCTTTTTCTGGGGCCGCCGGTAATTTTTGATCGTGACCTGCTGGGCCCTTGAGATCGTCAGCGCGTCTTCAGGCGCATCCTGGGTTAGCGTTGTGCCTGCACCGAGAGTAGCGCCCCTGCCAACAGTCACAGGCGCCACCAGCTGAGTGTCCGAGCCGATAAAGACATCATCTTCAATAATCGTACGGTGTTTTTCCGCACCATCGTAGTTGCAGGTAATCGTGCCTGCCCCAACATTGACCCGACTGCCGATGCTGGCATCACCAAGATAGGAAAGATGGTTGGCCTTGGATCGTGGTCCCAGCACGCTATTTTTTACTTCAACAAAATTTCCGATATGCACGCCCTCTGCAAGTTCGGTGCCGGGCCGCAGCCGGGCGTAGGGTCCGATAATCGATTTGGGGCCAATAGACGCACCATCAATATGACTAAAAGCTTCGATAACGGTCTCTTGGCCAATGCGAGCATTACGAATCACGCAGTGCGGGCCAATGACAGCACCTGCTGCAATCTGAACGGTGCCTTCAAAAACACAGCCGATACTGATACTGACATCTGGTGCGCATTCAAGCTGGCCGAGCACGTCAATTCTCTCGGGATCCTGCAGCCGAACACCTCCAGACATGAGCTGTTGAGCAATGCTGCGCTGATAAACCCGTTCGATTTGGGCCCGATCTTCCTGGCTATTTACGCCGAGAATTTCTTCGGTATGTTCACACCGCAGGGCATGAACCGCTTTGCCCTCAGCCACTGATTTTGCAATGATATCGGTGAGGTAAAACTCATTTTGGGCATTCCGGTTATCGATCGCAGATACCCATGCAGCAAGAAGCTTTGCTGGCGCCGCCATAAACCCAGCATTGACCTCACAAATTGAGCGAACAGCAGCATCAGCATCTTTTTCTTCTACAACTTTTTGGATATTTTGATCCGCGTCGCGAACAATTCGCCCGTAGCCGGTCGGGGAGTCGAGCATGGCGGTGAGTACCGCCAGACCGCGATTTTTCTCTGCGGTATCCAGTAGCCGGTGTAGAGTCTGGCTGCTGATTAAGGGAACGTCGCCATACAGAATCAGTGCAGCAGACTGGAGATCAAGCTTCGGTAGTGCCTGGGCCACTGCATGGCCGGTACCCTGAGGCGGATCCTGGATGACCCAGTCAATTGGGGCGGCTTTGAAGATTTCGGGTAGCGCCTGTATCGCAGCTCTGACTTGGTCTGCGCCGTGTCCAATCACGACAATAATTTTTTTCGGTTGTAGTGCCTGTGCAGTCCTCAGCACGTGGCCCAGCATCGGCAGGCCCCCAACGGGATGGAGCACCTTGGGCAGCCCGGAGCGCATCCGGGTTCCTTTGCCGGCTGCCAGAATGACGACATTCATACGTGCCGGGCTTCCCCGCCATGGCCGTGGGCCCGATTCGGTGAAATCGTGGAGCCAATCAGCATGCCGAGTACGCTGGCAATTAGACCGATGAGCTGAGGTTCGACAGGTTCTTCAATCCCAAGGGTCTCCAGCACCAGCCAGACACTCAGGCCTGCGGTGATAGCAAGCCCCGCCCCGAGATTGCTCGCTTTTTTCCAAAAAAGGCCTGCTGCCAGCGGCACGAAGGCTCCGGCAAGTGTGATGCGGTAGGCATTTTCGACCATACCATGGATGCTTTCATCAGTCATGATCGAATAAAACGTCACGATGATCGTGAAAATCAATACGGTCATTCGCAGTGACCAGAGGAACTGCTGATCATTCATGCGGGGTGCAAAGCCCTTTAACACGTTTTCAGCAAAAGTCACGG
>JBILVT010000153.1:0-2928 GCA_044370275.1 Burkholderiaceae bacterium
TCCGAAAAGCCGAAAAAGCAGTCCCTGCGGGCCAAGCAATCCTTGCGGCCCAAAAAAGCGCTCTGCGAATCCCTGCGGACCGAGCAATCCCTGCGGCCCAAAACGTAAAAAGTCTGAGTAATGCAGACAAGGCAGTGTGCGGAGTCGATCATGGGTGTCATGCAGCGCCTGGCACACCAACGATCAAATCTCAGTATCGCGGCTTTGTGTGGCGCCCGACAATTTATTCAGTGGCAGCACTACCCAGCCCGGGATGCGGTTGATGCGACCCACCACAGTGAGTTTTACTATCACGCGCACAATGGCGCGCAGCATTCGCATGATGAGCATGGCCATTTCCATGTTTTTACGCGGCCCGGCGGTCGGCAGCGGTTTCATCATTTGATTGGTGTTTCGATGAACCCAAAGGGCCTACCAACACGATTGTTCCTCACCAACCAGTGGGTGACGGGAGAACACTGGGCAGCGCCGCAGCAACTGGAGCCGTTGCTCCATGAGTTTCACTGCCAGCTGCGCGGCCGTTTATCACCAGTCAGCCGATGGATTTCGGCCATGGTGCATTTGTATCGCTCAGAGATCCAGGCCCTGCATCAGCGGCGATTTCGCTGGCATCAGCAGCGGCAACGGGCAACCGGCTGTGGATCGCACCTCACGGATCGGCGTTGGGATGTCATCTGTGAGAGGCCGATTGATTTGATGAAAACGCTAGCCAAGCTTGCAAAGTAAGAAACCAAAAAGGATAGGTAATGAAGAGCATTTCAAAATTATTAATCGCGGCATTCACTGCGCTGGGGGTCTCGCTAGCGTTTGCGCAGCAGCTGCCTGGCCCAATCGTGACTGCGGATTGGCTTGCCGCCAATCAGGCCCAAGTTCAGCTGGTGGATGTACGCTCTGACACCAAAAGCTATAGCCGCCAATCGGTGACCTCGGTGGATAAGAAAACCGGAAAGGTCCAGGTGGAAGAGGTGGGCGGTGTCATCCCGGGTGCGTTGCTGGTCGATTACGCCTTAGTGCGCAGCGAAAAACTCTTTGATGGCCAGAAGACCAAATATCTGATCCCCGATCGCGAAGAGCTGGAGTCGCGGCTGCGCGCTGCAGGATTGCGCAGCGATAAGCCGATTGTGATCGCGGCGCTTGGGCTGGACCCCTCGGATGTGGTCGAAGCCTTGCGGCTTTACTGGACCCTGAAGGTGTTCGGAGAGGACCGCGTCGCTGTACTCGATGGCGGCAGTGCCGGCTGGCTGGCCTCGGGCCGAACCCTTTCACTGGCGGCTTCCGCCAAGCCTGCGCCGGGGAACTGGACGGCGAAGGGCTATCGCGCAGCCTTAATTGCGAGCTCCGCGGATGTCGAGCAGGCCTCAAAGTCAGCACGGCCGCTTTTAATTGATGGCCGCGAGTCTGCCTCCTTTTATGGGCTGACCAAACGGTCTTATGTGAATCAATATGGCCATATCGCCAATGCGAAGTCACTACCGCCCGAAGTCATGTTTCGCAGCACTCAGGGTGCACAGTATTTCTTAACCCGTGCGCAATATCAGACGCTGACAAAGCTAAGCGGTATTGATGCGGCAGTGCCGGCGATCAGCTACTGCAACAGCGGCAATCTCGCCTCAGGAGCGTGGTTTGTATTTTCGGAGCTGCTGGGCAACAGCAATGTCAAGCTCTACGACGGCTCGCTTTACCTCTGGTCGCGCGAAGGCCGGCCTTTAGTGGGTGTTCTTTAGGCAGGAATGGGCAGGCCCATTCGGGCTGCATTGCCAATTAGCGCCATGCAGCGGCCGCCCGAATAGCAGTAAGCAAGGATCGGCGCGGGCAGGCTTGCGAGTAGCGTACCCATTTCCTGTGCATCGCGGGCCGTGCCGCCATCCCCACTGACCGGAAGAAACGCAAAGCGAAGTCCGGCGGCTTCGGCCTGATCGCGAATTGATTCGGCACTGGGCTGGCCGGGGCCGTATTCGTTATCCGGCCGATTGCAAATGATGCTCTTAAAGCCCATTTCGGCGAGGCTTTGCATATGCTCGGGGCTGATTTGGCCGGCAATTGCGATCTTCTCGGTAAGCCAGCGGACAGGATGTGTCATAGATGCAAAAAATTGAGGTTGGGTACGGTTTCACGCGCAATTGTGCACTACACGCGCACACGCAATCGGGGCCCAATCATTTAGCGTCTTGGTTTGGTGTCGGAGGCTTAGTTTTAGCACCCTGGATTGTTTGCATCACCGCCTCGGCCTCGAGCAGGGCGCTTAACACTTTCTCTGCATAAATACGGAAGGTTTCGCCCGCCGGGGTCAGCGCTACCTTTCGGCCAGACCTTAGAAATAAGGCTGAGCCCAGCTCTTCTTCCAGCTCTTTAATCTGCATCGAGACCGCGGGCGCTGAAAGATGCATCTCCTCTGCGGCACGGGAAAAGCTGAGGTGCCGCGCTGCAGCCGAAAAGATGCGAATTTGCCGGAGACTAAGATTTTTCATCAGCAAAGCCAATGATCTTCTTGAAAAGCTGTTACCTTAACTTATCGAACATTCAATGTGATAGGCAATGCAGCGCACACTTGATGATTTTTTGGCCAAAGGTCTCGCTGGTCGGATGCATGGCCAGGAGCTCTTGGCGCTGCTCATGGCCATTTCTGATGCGGCACGGACCGTGTCTGCGAATTCCGCAAAAGGTCGGCTAGCCGGTGAGCCGGGCGGCCCCAATGCCGGGCCAGATGCTGATGTTCCGGCAGCCTTGCAGCATGCCACCACCGCTTTTTTTGATGCGGTATCGGGCCCGGGCCTAGCTGAGGTAATTTTTGAGGCTGAGCCAGCTTTGGCCCCGGGGCTTGAGCAGAAGGCGGCGCCACTTCAGGCCGCAATCACTGCATTAGACGGATCGGCGAATTTTGAACTCAACGCTCCGGCCGGATCGATATTTGGCGTCTGGCCAGCGAGC
>JBILVT010000009.1:0-32270 GCA_044370275.1 Burkholderiaceae bacterium
ACAAGGGTGTCGCTCGAGCCATCTCCGGCAGCAACGGTAGCGGAGCCATTAAAGACCAAGGCATTTACAGCAACACGATCATTACCCGTACCGCCGATAAAGGAAGTCGTGTTGGCACCCAGTCCTACTGCGGCGCCGCCAGCGGTGAGGCCTGATGCATCAACCTTGGTGATATTGGCAGATAGGTTTGCACCGCGCAGATCAACAGCTTGTCTTGCGGCCCCAGTCGACGCTGCCCAATTTGTAGCAGCGCCAGCGATTGTCAGAGTAGTGCTTGCTGCGTAGTCAGCTGCAAGTGCGGCCGAGAGTCCAGTCGTTGCATTGATAGTCGCACCAGTAGTAGCTGTTGCGGTATCAACATCGATCGTGCCAACGGTGTTATTTGCGCCTGTGGAGCTGATTGTTACGGTTTTCGCGCCGGTTGAGTTAACAGTAAAGTTACCAGCTGTCACGCCACTGTCGAAAGTAACATTGACAGCATTTGTAGCAGCGGCCATAGTAATTACGGTTGCGCCGTTGGTTGTCGTTGCATTGCCTCTTACTGTCACTGCAGTTCCGGCACCAAGGTTATCAAAAGTAACCTGATCGGTAGACACATTATTGATTACCGAATTTTCCCCAGCTAAGGCAGCAAAGTCGTATACTCCGGCCGTACCTCCAACCTCGCGAATACTAAATACTTCGACCCCAGTAATTGTGGCGCCAGGGAGGGCGCCAGCGGCGTTTCCGTCAGTCGTAATGTTAAGCGTGTCTGTGCCTGTTCCACCATTAATTGTGTCGGCGCCAGTTAGAGTGTCTGTGGTACCAGCTGCATCAACATATCCGTTAATTGTGTCGTTACCAGAGGTGCCGCTGTAGGTGTCAGCAGCAGTTGTAAGCGTGAAAGTAGGCCTTACTTCTTTTCTCATTTAAAGATTGATAGAGATGCCTTCTTATCACTATGGCTAGGTGTAAGGCTTGTATGTCGACTGCTATCCGATAACACTGGGCCTTGCACAGGGGTAAAAGTTGAGCTACGTTATAAATTAAAGATATATTTAACTAAAAATTTTTCCGACAGAAATGCCACAAATTAAGCTCTCGCAGCGATTTGCAGATGGTCTGAAACCTGATGGTCAGACGCAATCTAAGCGTGAATTTTTTGATTTAGAAATAAAAGGTTTCTATCTCGAGCTTCGACGCTCGGGTGGTAAGACCTGGCGACTGCGACTTCGCGATGAGCAAGGGAAGCAGCGGGTTGTTGATCTCGGGGACGCTGCTTGTGTAACCTTCAGTCAAGCACGGGATGTCGCAAAGTCGCTTAAAGCCGCCTCTCAGCTTAAACAGTGGGATCTCATTAGCTCGGTAACAGAAAAAGAGCCACCAAGCTTGACGCTTGGTGAGTTTGTGAGGCGCTATTATCTTCCATATATTAAAAATAGAAAACGATCATATTCAACTGATGTATCAATTCTAGATAACCATATTCTTCCGGCTTTTTCGGAGCAGCAACTCACTAGGATTTCGAAATCCTCGCTGGTTGCATTTCATAGCGACAAAAGACAGGCTGGTTACGCTGGCGGAACAGTCGACCGCTTGATTATCCTCATCCGGTATATCTTTAATCTTGCCATTCGCTGGGGTTATCTGGACAAAGGACAGAATCCGGCTGACGAATTTGAATTATTCAATGAGCCAAATGGAAGGCAAATCTTTCTGAAAGATGAGGAGCTAAGTCGGCTAGTTATCGAGCTTAAGAAATCAGAAAATAGGGATCTCTACGATATCGTGCAGGGGCTGCTTATGACGGGTTGCCGTAAGCGAGAACTTCTCGATGCCCGCTGGGAAAACGTAAATTTCGAGCTCAAGATTTGGCATATTCCGTTTACCAAGCAGGGCAAGCCCCACGATTTACCAATTACTCATGAGTTGGATGAGTACTTTCGAGCGCTTCGATCTTTTGGAAAATCAGAGTTTTTATTTCCGAGTCCACAGTCAGGAAAGCCATACAAGTCAATATTTCAGTCATGGGATACGGCTCGAACGGCAGCACAACTACCAGAGCTCAGGATGCACGATTTACGGCACACATTTGCGTCTTTTTTGGTCAATGGAGGCTGCTCTCTCTATGAGGTCCAGCGTCTCTTGGGGCATACAAATTCAAAAACAACCCAGCGTTATGCCCACCTTTCCCAGTCCGCTTTATCTGAGGCAATGCGGGTGGCTAGCCGTCGCCTGACAGCCGATGTTTGAGTTGCTCCGTGCTCAGGTGCTTGCTCGAGAGAGTAACTATCCTGAACTCATACAGCTTTCTCAACAGTTCCTCTCCGAGAGGGCTGATCCGCGGCTTTTGCAGGATCTAGGAAATATACTTCTTGGGTCTGGCCTAAATAGTCTGGCAGCAGAGCTCTATAAAAAATCCTATGAATTAAATCCTAAGAGCCTTGGAGCATTGGTTGGGTTTGCTAACAGCGTAAAGGACATCCTTTACCAAGAAGAGGCACTTCGCATATACCGATTCCTGCACGAGCAGCTCCCTGATAATCTTTTGATCTGGCGTAACCTACTACTAGCCATGGAGTATGCATCTTTCGTGTCAGATGCGGAGCGGTTCGATTGGGCGAAGCGCTGGGGCGAGTCGCAAACTAAAATCGCGAGTCAAGACAGAAGAAGATCCGAACTCCCCCCGATCCCTGAGAGCTCCCTACGTGTTGGGTACCTCTCAGCTGATCTTTGTCAGCATACGGTCGGACTTTTTCTAAGGGGCTTATTGAAGGCGCATACAAATAAGGTCAGCCTTTACACCTACCATGTTGGGCAGCTGATTGATGGGGTAACGAATGAAATTGCTCAGTTCTCTACCCATCGGAGTTGTGGCGGCATTGGGGATGAGGAGCTTGCAGAAAAAATTCGAGCTGATCGGCTACATGTACTGATTGACCTTTCTGGGCACACGGCTGGATCCCGGGCCCATCTTTTGGCAAGGCAGCTTGCGCCCGTTCAAATTTCTTGGCTGGGTTATTTTGCAACCACCGGGCTGGCTAATCTTGATGGTGTAGTCCTTGATGCCTGGCACGTGAATGAAGAAAACCAGAACTATTTCACCGAACCAATTATTCTTTTAGAGTCAGGGCGTCTTTGTTATCAGCCGATGGAATTTAGTCCCCCGGTTTCGCCCGCGCCATATCAGAAAAAAGGCGTTATTACATTTGGATCGTTCAACAATACGGCGAAATACAGTCAAGCTGTCTTAGATCTCTGGGCGGGTATTTTGAAGAGGGTTCCCGGATCCCGGCTGGTGCTGAAGTGGAAGACGTTCCACGATCCAATTTTCTGTGGGAGAGTACTGGAACTTTTCAAGAACCACGGAATTTCTCCCGATCGGATAGAGCTCAGGGGGTTTTCTACTCACGATCGGATGCTCACCGAGTACGGGGACATCGATATCGCCCTTGATCCGTTCCCGTTTTCAGGCGGTTTGACGAGCTGTGAGGCGATGTGGATGGGAGTTCCAGTTATTGCGCTTCCGCTATCTCGCGTTGTAAGCCGACAGACTTATGCCTTTTTAGCTGCAATTGGCGATTTAGACGAGTTAATTGCAAAAGATCCTGATCACTACCTAGAGCTTGCCTGCCAGTGGGCAAACGATCCTGGACGTTTCGATGATTTTAGATTTTCAATTCGCGAAAAAATGAGCCGCTCTCCGTTGATGGATATCGATAATTTTTCGCGTAGTTTTGAGGCGATGCTCGAGAGCCAAGTTGCTCAAAAACGGGGGCGGCCTGCCGATAATTCGGTAAAAAATAAACGTTAGGAATAATCTTTGCGATGCGTCCAGTCTTTTAGGGGTTGGTTTGCACCCCTGTTCGCTCGACTAGAACATGCCCCTTTATTTAATTAGGGACATATAATAATGATTTTTGTGACAAATGTCACAAATTCTGAGATACTCAGTCCACCTCTTACTTTGAAAAGTCCCTCATGCGCCCCTTTTTTCGCAGCCCTGGCCCAGGGCAGCCAAACGAACTAATTCTTGCTGTAAGGGCTCACCGCACGGCGCTGCTCGGAGTTGCCCTCTTCTCCGGTGTGATTAACCTGCTCTACCTGGCCCCCTCGATTTACATGCTGCAGGTCTATGACCGCGTTCTCGCGAGTCGAAGCGAGTTCACCTTGGTGGTGTTGACCCTGCTGATCGTCGGTTTGTACGCGCTGATGGCTTTTTTGGAGAACTATCGCTCGGCCGTGCTTATCCGTGTTGGTAATGCCTTAGATGAGGTTTTAAGTAAGCGTGTTTTCACAGCTGCCTTTGAGCGCAATCTGCGCACGGGCTCGGGAAACGCTTCTCAAGCCATGAGTGATCTCACGCAACTGAGACAGTTTTCAACCAGTAATGGGCTATTTGCCTTTCTGGATGCACCATGGTTTCCGATTTATCTGGTTGTGATTTATTTCTTTCATCCTTGGCTGGGAGCTTTTTCTCTTGTGGCTGCGATTTTGCTTGCCGCTATGACGGTAATCTCGGATCGATCCTCCAAAGCGCCGCTTGCTGAATCCAATCAGGCTGCGATTGCAGCTAATCAGTACGTTAATAGCAATCTGCGCAATGCCGAGGTCATCGAGGCGATGGGGATGTTGCCCAACCTGATGCGCCGCTGGTACAAGCTGCAGGCCAAGATGCTGGAGCGTCAGAGTTTTGCCTCCGATCGTGCGGGAACAACAGTTGCTGTCACCAAGATGATTCGGCTCACCTTGCAATCCGGCATTCTCGGCTTTGGCGCGTATCTCGTATTAGAGGGCCAGGCCACGGCCGGAATCATGATCGCTGCGTCAATCCTGATGGGAAGGGCGCTTGCGCCCGTTGAATTGCTGATTGGCAGCTGGAAGGGCTTTGTTGGGGCAAAGGCAAGTTATCAGCGACTTGTTGAGCTTTTAAATGAGCATCCCGTACGCGATGTGGGCATGCCACTGCCGCGGCCAAGAGGCGTTCTTGTTGCCGAAAATGTCTACGTAACACCGCCAAGGGCTCAGGCCGCAGTATTAAAAGGCTTAAATTTCAGCATTGGTCCTGCAGAAATCATCGGCATCATCGGCCCATCAGCCTCCGGAAAATCCACTTTGGCCCGTGCAATGGTGGGCATCTGGCCGGCTCAGGTCGGCAAAGTCAGGCTTGATGGGGTTGATATTTATCAGTGGAATAAATTCGAGGTGGGTCCTGCAATCGGATACCTGCCCCAAGATGTCGAGCTTTTTGATGGCACTATTGCCGAGAACATCTGCCGTTTTGGCGAGGTAGACTCAGAAAGGGTCATCGCCGCCGCGCAGGCCTGTGGCCTGCACGACATGATTCTTCACTTTCCAAAGGGGTATGACACTCGAATCGGGGAGGCTGGCGGAGCACTGTCTGGTGGCCAACGACAGCGGATCGCTTTGGCGCGCGCCATTTACGATACTCCCGCATTTATCGTATTGGATGAGCCTAACTCTAATCTTGATGACCTCGGTGAGGCGGCTCTCGTGAATGCCGTTATCGAGATGAAGCGGCGTGGCAGCACGGTAGTGTTAATTACCCACAGAACAAGCGTTTTAAGGGCGGTTGATAAATTGATGCTACTGCGTGATGGGCAGGTACAGATGTTTGGCTCGCGTGATGATGTTTTGAACGCACTCGCGCAAGCGAATCAGCAGCTTGCACAGCGTCAGCAACAGGCAGCGGCGCCCGCAGTGGCACAAAAGTCAGAAACATCCGGGGTAGATGAGCAATCAAGCACCTCATCTTCACAAAATCCAGAGAGCTAATTTATGCAAGTTATTGATGTGAAATCAAAAGAAGTAAAGGTGGTCGATGCACAGCTCAAGCCGGATGAGTCTTTGCCCACTGATGCCAAAAGACCGCTTCGGATCGGGCTGCTTGTGTTGTTACTAGGTTTTGGCGGCTTTTTACTTTGGGCGACGTTGGTACCGCTAGCCTCCGGAATTCCGTCTAGTGGCACAGTGGTCGTAGACGGCCGGCGCAAAGCAGTGCAGCACCTCTCGGGCGGAATAGTTAAACAGATCCTGGTGCGCGAGGGGCAGGCGGTTAGCGAGGGCCATGTTTTGCTTCGAATGGACGACTCGATAGCGTTGGCGAATAAATCTAATGCTGAATCACAGTTAAAGAGTATCGAAATACAAATTAAGTTTCTAGAGAAACTTACTTCGGATTTGCAGGCAATGGCAGAAGAGGGTTTTTATCCGAAAAACCGTTTCATTGAGCTTCAGAAACAGTTGGCCGATGCTCAGGGCCAGCGCGCTGCGCTAAAAGATCGCCTCGATGCCGCCCGGCTTGAGCTGCAGCGAGCGTTGATTACTTCGCCAGCGAAAGGAAAAGTAATGGGTCTGGCTATCACGACTGATGGGGGGGTCGTTCCACCGGGCGCCAAGTTGCTGGACATCGTCCCTGATGATGAACGGCTTGTTGTCGAGGCGCAAATAGAGCCGCATTTGATAGATCGGGTGGTTCCTGGACTGGTGGCAGAGGTCCGCTTTAGCCATACGATGGCGCGAAAGACACCACTTGTTGTGGGGACTGTTGAGTGGGTCTCCGCTGATCGATTTCAGAACCCCCAGGATCCGACAGGAATGTCGGGCTATTACACGGCACGGGTGATTGTCACCGCAGAAGAATTAAAAAAACTTCCCGATGTGCAGATTCGTCCGGGAATGATTGCTGATGTCATCGTGCAGACAGGTCATCGAACCTTTATGAATTACCTGTTTAAGCCGCTCACAGATAGCATGGCGGTATCGCTAAAGGAGCATTGATGACACTGGGCGTCCGAAGGGCAGCAGTATTGCTGGCATGTTATGCATGGCTATTTGCGCCCGCAATTGGTGCAGCCCAAGGCGTATCGATACGTGATCATTTTGAGCGCGCCAGGGATTTTGATCCGACGTATCGTGCGGCGGTCGCCGGGCGCGATGTCGCGCAGAGGGCAACCGAGGCCGCCAGATCGATGTTAGGGCCAAAGGTTTCTTTGTCCGGTTCTTTATTTCGGACAAATCGTGTTGAAGAGTCCCGAAATTTTCTCGGCCAGCCGATAGATATTAGTCGGCGATTTGATACCCAGAATGCTACCGTACAGGCGCGCCAGCCAATTTATCGCAAGCGAGAGTCCCTCGGCGTTGATCAGGCACTGGCCCAAGAGTCTGCTGCGGAAAATATCCTTTATTTTGCCGAGCAGGATTTGCAAGTACGATTGGTGAGCGCTTGGCTTGAGGTACTAGCTGCGAGGACTTTGGTATCGACTTTTTCTGACTCTTACCTGGCGGCACAGGAATATCTTGCGGAAGTCGACCGCCGCCGTCAGGGCGGAGAGGCTACCGTACAGGATCTTGAGCAGGCAAGAGCCCGGGTCGTGCAGGCTGAGGCGCTCTTAGAGGATGCCAAGGCAAGACTTATGAGTGCGGATCAGGCGCTATCTTTAATTGTGGGCCCAGATCAAAAGATTCCATCGGGTATATCGATGGCGTTTTTCCGCTCCTTACAGATTCCACTTAAGTCACAGACGGAGGTCGTCGAGAAAATAGAGCGCTCAAACTATGAAATTCTCAGCGCGAGATTTCAGGAGGAGGCCGCAAAACTGGAGCGCGATAAAGCCCGATCGGATCGGTTGCCGACCGCAGACGCGTTTGCGAGTGTCACTAAGGGGCAAAACGATTCCCTGAGCTTCATTAAAGATGAACAGCGGTTAGGCATTCAGGTGAGTGTTCCTTTGTACACACATGGTGCGATCGACGCCTCGATTGCTCAAGCCGAGGCGAACTATCGCAAACTCCAGGCTCAGACCCAGGCAGTGATGTTTCGCGTGCGCAATGAGGCTCTGACTGCTTTTAATAATCTTCGCGCCCTGGAGATTCGGCTTAAGGCGGCGGACCGAATTGCCGAAGCGGCCGCTACGGTACTGAAGTCCCAGCAGCTTGGACTAAAGGCCGGGGTCAGCTCCCGAGGAGAAATCGCGCAGAGCATGACCGAGATGCTCGCCGCCCATCGGGAGCGGGTGATGGTGCGCCGTGAGTATGCTTTTGCTTGGTTAAAACTTCAGGCCGCCTCTGGGATCTTAGATTTTAATCTGCTGGAGACGCTCCAGGGACAATTGATCGCCGCGCCACAGCTAACAGAGCGTCGTTAGGGCACCAGCCCCGAGGAAGCGGGGCTCGTTCCCGCAGCATTAGATTGAGAGCGTGGGTTGATACTTAAGCGCCACGCCTGCGATGGCTACCGCGTTGGGAGCCCGCCCGAAGTCCGTGCGAGCTGGAGACGACGGGAGGGTAACGGCCGCTTATGCCTTGGATAAGGCGTAATCCCAACAAAGAATCCCTATAATGATCTGTCCCTTTAATATTCAGGACTAAAGAACCGTAAGACAGAAGCGAACCCGTTTACGAACCAAGATTTATGGCCACCGATACAAGCGCACTTATTGCCCGGTTTTCCCGAGTCTACTTGACCGTCCGTCCCTCCGATGGGACGTTGGCGACTCTTACGGCTCGGGTTGCGGACGGCTCAGTCACCCTGGCGCAGCAGTTGCTCGATTTTCATCAGTCAGCCGATAGAACGCAGGGTTATGCGGACGAGGTCGCTACGATGTTTTTTCTGGTGCTAAACCGCCCACCAGATCTGAAGACCTTTTCGTACGCGATGGATTTTATGGAGTCGGGCGGAACTCTGGAGCGGCTGGCGGCCCTGGCTATGACGGTTCGCGCCGGGCAGCTCAATACTTCCCAAACTAATCAGCAGTTCGTGGACCAACTCGCCATACAGATGTTCGCTCAGCCTGATATGGTAAGCGGGTTGACCGCATTAAAGGGCGTTCTGGTATCTAACCTTAATAGCGGCATGCTGCTGCGTGAGCAGCTTGTGACGCTCGCGGCGAGCTATCAGCATTCTCAGCTCAAATATAAAGGCGATATTGATACATCGTTGATTGCACTTGCGGCCGCAGGTCGCGAGGCAAGTGCAGCCGAATTGGTCTTATTTAAAAATTCAACCGCTTTGCCAGCAATCCGAAGTCTGCTGACTAACGCCGGCGAGTCTCCCTCGGGAACTCTTCCGTACTTTAGTCTCGGAAAAAATGCGAATAATGAGCCCCAGCTAAACGTATCGGGTGCCATTAAAGGAACCTTGGCTTTAAATCTTTTAGCAAAGACCAGTTTTCTTCAGGATAGCGCTTTGGTATCTAACTATTCATTAGTGTACTCACCGGATGCTGGGGTGTCGGAATCGATTGTGCGATTTCAGTCCTCTTTGCTGTCTAATTTCAAGACCATCAACTTCTCAGGCGCAGAGAAAAAAGATCTTAAGGCGGTTGATTTTGTTGGTCATAATTCCGGCCTTGTGTATCTTGCTGCAGATGTGCCGAATACTATTGAAGGCGGTGCTGGAAACGACGTCCTCACGGGCGGTCTCGATAAAGATACTTTTTATGGGACTGCCGGCGCCGATACCCTGACAGGCGCAGGAGGAGAGGATACTTTTGTCTTTGCACCGGCTTCGGTGTACCGAGCAAGCACTGCCAACATCACCACGATTGCTGATTTCGGCAACGGCACCGATAAGATCAGTTTTAACCGTTTATTTGGAAAAACAGCCACTGCTTCAAACGCCTCTCTTATTCAGGTAGACGCTGCTCCCACGGTTGCCCAACAGGCCGCACTTGCTGCAATAACGGCTAATGGCGTAATTCTTGTGAATAATAGCGGTACCTGGTTAAACGCTTCTAATGTGCTCACGCCTGCTACCGCAGCGAATATTGCGTCAATTTTCACGGGCGTAACCATTACCGATACCACTACGAACTCAAAATCTTATGTCGCAATTAGCTATGACATCCTCAATGGAGCAGATGTCTGGTTGATTTCAAATCTTACAGGCCTTGCTGCTGTGGTTGCCTCTGAGATCCAGCATATCGGCCAGATTGACGGCTTTGCTAACGCAGATTTATTGACCCAGCTGAAAGCGTCTGGATCGGTTATGGTCTAGCTAGGCCCGGTGGTAAGGGTGATGATTCATGAGTGATCGGGCCCGGTAGAGCTGTTCGGCCAGTAAGACGCGTGCCATTCCGTGGGGCAAAGTCATGGAGGAAAGCCGCAGGATCTGCTGGCTTTCTGATTTAAGCCTCGAATCAAGCCCATCGGGACCGCCAATCAGAAACACCACGTTGGGTGCGGCCTGCTCAAGCTTTTCTAAAATTTTGGCGAATTCCTGGGTAGAGACTATTTTTCCATGCTCATCTAGCGCAATGACAACCGAGTCTTTAGGTATGGCCGCCCGCAGGCGATCGGCTTCGGCCTGCATCAGGCCGGCAACCAATTTTCCAGATGTGCGCGGCTCAGCTTTGATTTCCTTAAGTCTCGGCCGTTGGTTTTCTGGAAAGCGATTCAGGTAGTCCACAACCGCATCATTGACCCACTCCGGCTGCCGTTGGCCAACGGCCAGAATGAAAATCATTTTTTCGGTTTTTTAGAGGCAGGTTTTTTGGCGCCAGTTTTTTTGGGCGCGGTTTTTTTAACGGCAGGGGGCTTAGTTAATGTTTTACTTGCGGAGGCAGGCCGCTTTGAATCTGATTTATTTAAGGGCTTTTTTGCCGTGGGTTTTCTGCGTGGAGTAGATTTTTCGAGCGCCGCTTTACGCTGAGCATGCCAATCGATGGGGTGTTTGCCCCAGATTTCTTCCAGCCGGTAATAGTCGCGTATCGCTGGCTGCATGATGTGCACAATGATGTCGCCCAGATCCACGAGCACCCACTCACCTGTCTCTTCGCCTTCGGCTCCATAGACATTACCACCCGCCTTCTTAACCTGATCATGGAGGTGCTTTGCCAGGGCGCGGGTCTGGCGGTTTGAGGTGCCGCTTACCAGAATCACGCGGTCAAACATGCTGGTGAGAGGCTGGGCATCAAAGACAAGAATGTTTTGGCCTTTGATGTCTTCCAGGGCATTGATTACAAGATTTTGCAGATCATCAAGACTAAATGGCATTGGGTAAGTCCTAGTGATAAAGGTGATGGCGGGCGATGTAGTCGGCGACTTCTGTTGGTACTTGGTCGGTAAGTTTTTTTTCTTGTTTCAGTAAGTTTCGAATTTCAGACGAAGAAATCGTATCGGTTTTAATATTGATTCGGTGTACCTTTGCGCCTAAATCGATCAGCTTTTGTTCGATCGGGTATCCGTGGGAGTGCGGCCGCGCAAAGACCGCAAATTCCAGCTGTGAGGCGAGCCACTGCCAGCGTGACCATGTGGTGAATCCTTCAAGCTGATCCTCACCCATGATCCACACAAAACGCTGATCTGGAAAATCCTGCTGTAATCCTAAAAGCGTATCTGCGGTGAAATTAGATTTTCCCTGGGACTTAGCTTGAATCTCCCGGTCATCGGCAAGCATACGGCTATCCTTCATCGCTGCTAATGCCAGCCGAACCATCTCCAGGCGGTGCTGGGCTGAAGCTACCTCGGCTTTGTGTTCTGCCTTGCCACTCACAATCCATCTTACCTGTGGCAGGCTGAGTGCATCTGCAACCTGACGGGCGATTGCAATATGAGCTCGGTGTACGGGATCAAAGCGGCCCCCAAATAGCCCAATTCGGTGTGCTGACGGTGGCCCGTTCATGCAAAACGCACTGTCTTCATGGGGAGACCGCCAGCCAATCTCGCGGAATGATCATGTCGTAGAGCTTTGATTCTGGGCTGCCGGGTTCAGGCTTCCAGTCGTATTTCCAAGTCACAACAGGCGGCATCGACATCAGGATACTCTCTGCCCGACCCCCGCTTTGTAATCCAAAGTGGGTGCCCCGATCAAAAACAAGATTAAATTCAACATAGCGGCCACGTCGATAAGTCTGAAACTCACGTTCACGCTCACCATAGGACTGATGCTGCCGCCTGGATACGATCGGCACATAAGCATCAAGAAAGGCATTACCCACCGCCTGGGTCATAGCGAAGCTTTTCTCAAAGCCAAGCTCTGCGAAGTCATCAAAAAAGATACCGCCAATGCCGCGGGCCTCCTCCCGGTGTTTGAGGAAAAAATATTCATCGCACCATTTCTTGAATTTTCGGTAATAGCCCGCTCCGAACGGTGCAAGTGCCTGCTGACACGTTTTATGGAAATGAACTGCGTCCTCCTCGAAAGGGTAATAGGGGGTGAGATCCATACCGCCACCAAACCACCAGGCATCCTCGCCGCCTTGATCCGGCGATTTAGCAACAAAGCTGCGGACGTTCATGTGCACGGTCGGCACATAGGGATTACGGGGGTGAAATACAAGCGATACCCCCATTGCTTCGAATCCGCGGCCAGCGAGCTCGGGCCGACTCTGGGTTGCTGATGGAGGCAGGCGGTCTCCGCGGACATGCGAAAACCCAACGCCAGCCCGTTCGAAAACTTTTCCATGCTCAAGAATCCGTGAACGGCCATCGCCTTTGAGCGTGCCATCTTCTGGTTTTTTCCAGGCATCCTCGGCAAAGGCCTCTCCGTCAAGCGCGCTGATTCGGTCCGTGATGCGATCCTGAAGCCTCAGGAAATAATCGCGCAGTGTGCCTATATCTACGGTGTGCATGAGTGCTCCTTTTGATGCTCGATGACCAGCCTAGAGATCTATCCCGGCGAATTTTTTCCAATAGCTCGGTAGCCAATATCAGTTCTATATTGCATGCCGCGAAATTTCACCTCCTGGGCCGCCTGATAGGCCCGCTGCTGTGCCAGTACCGGGGTACCACCCAGACCTGTCACGCAGAGCACCCGGCCACCGCTGGTCTTAAGCACGCCGCTCTCTTCAATTGTGCCGGCATGAAAGGTCATGCTGTCCGCTGAAGGCGAGGGCAGCCGGGTGATCGCATCGCCGGCGCTGACCTTTTCCGGATAGCCCTCTGCTGCGATGACGACGCCAAGCGCAGTCCGTGAATCCCAGTCGGCATCAATTTCATTAAGCTGCCCACGAATGCCGGCTTCCAGCAGTAGTGTGAAGTCGGTCTTCAGTCGCATCAAAATAGGCTGGGTCTCTGGATCCCCCATGCGGCAGTTAAATTCCAGCACCTTGACGTTGCCGTCTGGGCCAATCATCAGGCCCGCATAGAGAAAGCCGGTGTAGGGCGTGCCCCGGCCTGCCATGGCTTTGAGCACTGGGTTAATGACCTCACGCAAGACTTTTGCATGGATTTCTGGCGTTACTACCGGTGCGGGCGAGTAGGCCCCCATGCCGCCCGTATTGGGCCCCTGATCCCTATCAAGTAGTCTTTTGTGATCTTGGCTCGTTGCCATTGGTAGGGCGGTCTTGCCATCGCACATGACAATAAAGCTTGCTTCCTCGCCGGATAAAAATTCTTCAATCACCACTCGGGCACCTGCATCACCGAATTTGTTATCGGTCAGCATCGCGTCTACCGCAGTGATCGCTTCGGCCTCGGTCATGGCGACCACGACACCTTTGCCTGCGGCCAGGCCATCGGCCTTAACTACAATCGGGGCGCCCAGGCGGCGGATGTAGGCTTTTGCCGCATCGGCTTGGGAAAAGGTCTGAAACTGCGCAGTAGGGATCGCATGATCTCGCATAAATTGCTTCGCAAAGTCTTTCGAAGACTCGAGCAGCGCACAGGCCTGGGTCGGGCCGAAGATGGCGAGTCCCTCCGTTCGAAAGCGATCTACGATGCCTGCCGCAAGCGGCGCCTCTGGGCCGACTACGGTGAGCGCGACCTTTTCTTTTTTTGCGAACTGAATAAGTGCATCCTGCTGTTTGAC
Organism: Burkholderiaceae bacterium; assembly: GCA_044370275.1. GTDB lineage: Bacteria > Pseudomonadota > Gammaproteobacteria > Burkholderiales > Burkholderiaceae_A > Lacustribacter. The sequence continues at coordinate 13,751 of JBILVT010000009.1, forward strand.
AGGATCGAGCGGCAGATTTTGGATGAGGACCGCGCCCCTTGAATTAGCGGTTCCGCCGTTGCCCGGGGCGACAAAGATTTTCTGAATCCGAGACGACTTTGCCAGGCACCAGGCCATAGCATGTTCACGGCCGCCGCTGCCAAGCACCAGAACCTTCATCGAATCGTAGGCGTCTTAGCTGATTTAGTCATGCATCACCGCATTGGTAAAGACCTCTTGCACGTCGTCCAAAGATTCGAGTGAATCAAGAAGCTTCTGCATTTTCGCGGCCTCTTCACCAGCAAGCTCGGAGTCAGTTAAGGCCCGCATAGTGATCTCGGCAAGCTCAGGCTTAAAGCCTGCCTGCTCAAGGGCTGCTTTCAGTGGCTGAAAATCGTTCGGTGGGCAAACAACTTCGATTGCGCCATCTTCAGCCGTAATCACATCCTCAGCACCAGCCTCTAGGGCAACTTCTATGATCTTGTCTTCGGATGTGCCGGGCGGGAAAATAAGCTGGCCGCAATGTTTGAACATGAATGACACCGAGCCATCGGTGCCAAGGTTTCCGCCGTACTTGGAAAATGCGTGGCGAACTTCTGCAACGGTACGGATTCGGTTATCGGTCATGCAGTCAACGATCACCGCAGCGCCGCCGATGCCGTAGCCCTCGTAGCGAATCTCCTCGTATTCGACCCCATCGAGCTGGCCAGTGCCGCGCTTGATCGCATCCAGCACCTTGTCTTTGGGCATATTGGCATCGCTGGCCTTATCCATCGCCAGGCGGAGCCGCGGGTTGGAATTGGGGTCCGCGCCCCCCAGCTTAGCGGCTACCGTGATTTCTTTAATTAGCCGGGTAAAAATCCGGCCGCGTTTTTCGTCTTGGCGGCCTTTACGGTGCTGAATGTTGGCCCATTTGGAGTGTCCTGCCATAGCTGCAATTTTAGCCCGATAAATTAGGGGCCGACCAAAGCCTAGCGCTTATAACGCTTAGGCACGAACGGCACCTTTGTAATCTCAACGGCAAGCGTTTTGTCACGCACAAGCGCTGAAAGCGGGCCGCTTAGGGCCCGTGTCTCGACCAAAGCCAGCATCACCGGAATCCCAAGAGAAGGGGATATGGTGCCGCTGGTAACCTCTCCAACTACTTGGCCTCTGGCATCCACGATCTTGGCACGCGACCGGATCGGCACTGATTCTCTGGAGATCATCCCCACAAGCTTTCGAGAGGCGCCTTCAGCGAGCTGGGAAAGCACCGTGTTACTTCCCGGAAAGCCGCCTGTCTTGGCGGGGGCGGTCTGGCTTCCATCAGAATTCATCTTCGGCAGCCGACGCGATGGCGCAATCGCAAATGCAAGCTGCGCCTCGATTGGGTTAATCGTTTGCGAGATATCGTTACCGTGTAGCGGCAGACCGGCCTCAAGCCTGAGCGTATCGCGGGCCCCAAGGCCTACTGGCTTAACGCGACTATCGGAGAGTAAAGCCCGGACCACGCGCTCGGCATCCTGCTTTGGAATGGAGATCTCATAGCCATCTTCACCGGTATAGCCGGAGCGAGTCGTAAAGCAGGTCGCACCCAAAAGATTGAGCTCGGTTGCTTGCATGAAGGTCATCGCTGCTGCACTTGGATCTAGTGATGACAGTACGACTTCAGACTCTGGGCCCTGCAGTGCGATCAAGGCGGCATCAATCCATTCAAACTTTAGGCTTGGTGCGAGCGCTGATAGCCTTGCAAGATCTGTATCCCGGTTACCGGCATTGACCACCATACGCACTTCAGATTCACGCCAGACCAGCATTAAGTCATCCTCAATTCCCCCGCGATCGTTAAGCAGCACCGAGTAGCGTTGGACATTCCTTGGCCATCCGTCAAAGTCACATGGCAGGGCTGCTTCGAGTGATTGCGCAAGCTTGGTCCCGCGTGGATCATCGGGTGCAGTAATACGTAGCTGTCCCATATGCGAGACATCGAAAAGCCCTGCACGAGTACGGGTATGCAGATGCTCAGCCTTTAAGCCTGCCGGGTACTGGATCGGCATATTAAAACCACCGAAGGCTCCGAACTTCGCGCCCAGCTCAGCGTGAAGCTTTTCCAGCGCAATTGATTTCATGCGTAGCTTTCGATAGGCGGGCAGGTGCAGATCAGGTTGCGATCACCGGCCGCGTTATCGATTCGCTTTACCGTCGGCCAAAATTTCGCGGCACGGACCCAGGGCAGGGGATAAGCGGCAGTCTCTCGGCTATAGGCGTGTGTCCAGTCCCCAACAATTTCACCGGCGGTATGCGGTGCATTTTTCAGCGGATTATCGAGTTTATCGAATGCACCACTTCGCACACTTTGAATTTCTCCGGCAATTGAGATCATGGCATCACAAAATCGATCAAGCTCGGCCTTGGATTCTGATTCGGTGGGCTCCACCATCAATGTGTCAGCTACCGGAAATGAGAGCGTTGGCGCATGAAATCCATAATCCATCAGCCGCTTTGCAACATCTTCGGCCGTAATGCCAATTTCTGACTTCAAACTGCGCAGATCCAAAATGCACTCGTGGGCGATTCGGCCTTGCTCCCCTTTGTAAAGAATGGGGAAGTAGCCCTCCAGCCTTGCTGCCACATAGTTGGCATTCAGAATGGCGACCTCAGTGGCCTTGCGAATGCCGCTGGCCCCCATCATGCGGATGTACATCCACGAAATCGTGGTGATCAGCGCGCTGCCAAAAGGCGCTGCCGAGACGCTATTGCTTGCCCCGTCACTGCCATAGGGATTGACTGAGAGAAAAGGCGTAAGGTGTTTTGCCACCGCGATTGGTCCCATTCCAGGTCCGCCGCCGCCGTGGGGAATACAAAATGTCTTGTGCAGATTCATATGGCAGACATCCGCCCCGATATCACCCGGCCGAGTTAATCCTGCCTGAGCGTTTAAGTTGGCGCCATCCATGTAGACCTGGCCGCCCGCATCATGAACCATTGCGCAGATATCCTTGATCGCAGACTCAAATACACCATGGGTAGAGGGATAGGTCACCATCAGCGCACAGAGCTGATCTCTGTGGGCCTGAATTTTTGATTTCAGATCCTCGACATCCACATTGCCCTGACTGTCGCAGGCCACCACCACGATTTTCATCCCCATCATCTGCGCGCTGGCCGGGTTCGTGCCGTGGGCAGATGATGGAATCAGGCAGACATCCCTGTGGCCTTGGCCAAGGGACTGCTGATAAAAGCGAATCGCAAGCAACCCTGCGTATTCACCCTGGGCGCCTGAATTGGGCTGAAAGGACACGGCATCAAAGCCGGTGATCTCTGCAAGCCACAGCCCGAGCTGATCGAGCATGATTCGATAGCCCTTGGCTTGCTGATCCGGCGCGAAGGGATGCAGGCCTGCGAACTCTAGCCAGGTTACGGGCGCCATTTCGGCAGCCGCATTAAGTTTCATCGTGCAGGAGCCCAGCGGAATCATTGAATGCACCAGCGAGATATCCTTATTCTCAAGGCGCTTCATATAGCGAACAAATTCTGTCTCGCTGTGATAACTATTAAAGACTGGATGGGTCAGCACTGCATCTTCCCGAGTAAGCGATGAGGGAATAGATTCAGGCTGAGTGGTAACGCGCACGGCTAAGAGCGCCTCGACCGAGATTGGCTTTCCGGTGAGCACTTCCACCAAGTCTGCAATATCGTTCAATTCAGTAGTCTCGTCGCAGGCAATACCAATATCGCCATCGGCAAAGTAGCGCAGATTGATCTGCTTTCGATCGGCGCGCGATTTGATTGCAGTTACGGGGCTTACAGAGGCGAGCGTTGCTGCAGAAAACACAACCGTGTCAAAGAATGCGGCATGCTTTGGAGTAAGGCCTGTGGCTTTAATCAAAAGCCTTACCATCGCGTTTGCCCGCAGTGCGATGCGATGCAGGCCCTGAGGCCCGTGGTAGACCGCATAAAAAGAGGCCATATTCGCGAGCAGCGCCTGGGCGGTGCAGATGTTGCTAGTGGCCTTATCGCGCCGGATATGCTGCTCTCGGGTCTGCAGCGACATCCGGTAGGCGGGTTTTCCGCTGGCATCGACTGATACACCGATGATGCGTCCGGGCATGGCCCGCACAAGATCTTCCTTTACGGCCATGAATGCCGCATGCGGGCCACCATAGCCCATCGGCACACCAAAGCGCTGCGCACTTCCAATAGCGATATCTGCACCCATGCGGCCGACTGACTTCATAAGCAGCGCACACAAAAGATCCGTGCCGATGCAAATTCGGGCGCCAACAGCATGTAGCGCGCTGGCTAGCCCGCTAAAATCACGGAGTGCACCGCGGGTATCGGGGGACTGCACATGGGCGCCAAAAAATTCAGCGCTTGGCGAAAAAGCTTCCGCATCACCCACTACACATTCCAATCCCATCCAATGGGCCCGTGTTTTGATGACAGCAATAACCTGCGGGTGGACCTGGACATCGATAAAAATCTTATTGGCTGCAGCCCCTTTGTGGGCGCGCTTCATTGTTGCCATGGCTTCTGCGGCCGCCGTCGCTTCGTCGAGTAAAGAAGCATTCGATGTATGCATGCCGGTGAGATCCACCACCATTTGCTGGTAGTTCATCAGCGCCTCAAGCCGGCCTTGAGCAACTTCAGCTTGATAGGGCGTGTAGGCGGTGTACCAGCCGGGGTTTTCTAGAACATTTCTGCGAATGGGCTCGGGAGTAAAGGTGCCGTAATACCCCGCACCAATAAATGAGCGCCAGACTTGATTCTGGTTTGCGATTGTTCTCAGCTCATCGAGCGCCTCGGATTCGCTTGCAGGCTCGGGAAGATTGAGCAGTCCCTCGCGTAGGATCGCTGCAGGTACGGTCTCTCGGATGAGCTCAGCCCGCGATGCTGCGTGAACACGCGTGAGCATTTCATCTTCCTGGGCGCGGCTGGGGCCGATATGCCGGCCATGGAATTCATCGCGGGCAAAAAGCCCCTCGATACTGTCGATCGGTTCGAGGGCATGCATATCAGTGGGCCCCCGGTCCGGCGGTGTATTGCTCCATGGTCAGCAAGGCCTGCTCTGCGCCGGCACTGGCGGGCTTAAGCCTGAAAAGCCAGCCGGTCTCATAGGGGGACTCATTGACGGTCTGCGGTGCGCCCGATAGCGCCGCATTTGTCGCAATCACCTCTCCGGCGATGGGCGCGTAGACATCCGAGGCGGCTTTTGTTGATTCCACTACAGCGCAGGACTCTCCGGCAGTAACCGTTTTACCAAGCGCGGGAAGATCCACATAAACAAGTTCGCCGAGGGAATCTTGGGCGAGGTCGGTAATTCCGATGGTCAACGTGCCATCGGACTCAAGGCGCACCCATTCATGCGAGGCGGTATAACGCAAATCAGCGGGGAAATTCACAGTCAAGGTCTCCTTGGCGGTTGATCCCCCTCTGTCCTTTGTGCCTGAGACATTAACCTTCGGCGGACCCCTATTGGGAAGGGGCCTCTCTCCAGAGTGTCTTACAAGCGCGCGGTCCTTTTGCCTGAGAGTTTTCGGGGTGTTGCACCTTCGGCGTCGCAGGAAGTTACCTTCCTACAATCTCTCCCGCGCGCAAGAGTAGACTTAGCGAAGTGTCTTGAAGGCATGCTTGGCTGTCAAGTCAGCGGTGCGCCGCGGGCGAGGGTCAACTTAAAGTAAATCATCAGGAGTTCGTCACATGTCACAAACAGTGAAAGCGGTCCAGCTATCCAGCTTTGGCGGGCCAGAGGTTATGAGGCTAACGGATGTCGTTGTGGGCGATCCTGGCCCCGGCCAGGCAAGGGTGCGGCATCACGCGATCGGATTGAATTACATCGATATTTATCAGCGCTCTGGGGTCTATCCCAATGCGCTTCCGGCGATCCTCGGCATGGAGGGCGCGGGCATTGTTGAGGCGGTGGGCGCAGGCGTCACCCACATCAAGCCAGGGGATCGGGTCGCTTATGCCAATAACCCAATGGGTTCGTATGCCGAGGCCCGGGTCATGCCGGCGTGGGTCTTGATCAAAATTCCCAAGGCCATCTCCTTTGAGGTTGGCGCCAGCATGATGCTGAAAGGCGCAACTGCTCACTATCTTTTTAAGCGGACCGCGAACTTGCAAAAGGGCCATACGGTCTTGTTTCATGCAGCGGCGGGCGGCGTTGGCTTGATTGCTATGCAGCTTGCAAAGCTGATGGGGGTCACCATCATCGGCACGGTGGGCTCAGATGAGAAAGCCAAGCTTGCAAAGAAATGGGGCTGTACTCACACGATCAACTACACAAAAGAGAATTTTGTTGATCGCGTTAAAGAGATCACCAAGGGCAGAGGGGTCGACGTGGTCTTCGATTCTGTTGGTAAAGACACCTTTCAGGGTTCCTTAGACTGTCTGCGCCGCTATGGCTTGATGGTCAGCTTTGGAAATGCGTCGGGCAAGGTTGCGCCGGTAGATTTCGGGATTATGAAGGGGTCGCTCTTTATTACTCGGCCGTCGTTGATGGCCTACACCTCGACGCGGGAGGATCTTGAGCTAACCGCAAATGATCTGGTCAAGATGGTCGCCAGCAAGAAACTGGTGATTCCTGTGGAGCGGACTTATAAGCTTGCCGATGTGCAGCAGGCCCATCGAGATCTTGAGGGCAGAAAGACAACCGGATGCTCGGTGCTGATCCCTTAATTTGCACCTAAGTGATAGCGCGTAACCCGCTCGACTTCATTTTTTGATCCCAGAAACACCGCGACGCGCTCGTGAAGTTTCTGGGGTTGCAGCTCCAGAATGCGCTGGTGGCCATTTGTTGATGCGCCACCTGCCTGTTCCACTAAAAAGCTCATGGGATTGGCTTCATACATCAGCCGCAGCTTGCCGGGTTTGTCGGGCTCACGGGCGTCGCGCGGATACATGAACGTGCCCCCGCGGGTCAGCACCCGATGCACATCTGCCACCATGCTGGCGATCCAGCGCATATTGAAGTCTTTTCCAAGGGGTCCGGTTTTCCCGGCAAGCATCTCATCAACATAGCGCTTTACCGGGGGCTCCCAGTGGCGCGCATTTGAGGCGTTGATCGCGAACTCCTTGGTTTCTGCGGGGATCTGCATGCGTGGGGTGGTCATCCACCACTCGTTCTGATCTAGTGTAAAAGCCGTGGTGCCGTTACCAAGGGTGATGATGAGTTGGATGGATGGGCCATAAGCCACATAGCCCGCTATGATCTGCTCGCTGCCGGGCTGCAAGAACATTTCGGTGGATTGATCGGCGGAACCGCCTTGCAAACCAGACGGTTTTTTCAAAATCGAAAAAATCGTCCCGATTGATACGTTGACGTCAATGTTCGATGACCCATCCAGGGGGTCAAAGAGCACTAGATAGTCGTTAGTGGGCCGAGGATTGATAACAGGCGCCTCGAGCTCTTCAGAGGCAATTGCATAGGCACCCGCGTTTTTGGCCGCAGCCAGCAGAATTTCATTGGAGATGACATCGAGTTTTTTCTGATGCTCACCCTGTACATTGTCAGTGCCCGCCTCTCCAAGTATCCCCGCGAGCGCACCGCGGCGCACCTCTTGACTGATGGTGATACAGCCCTTTAGCAGCTCTTGTATGAGCCCGGCCAGGGCTGCTGGGGCGCCGGTTTGGGGGAGAAATTCAGGGAGTCGCGGAGGCATTGGTAGGGTCGGTCGTCTTTATTAGGCTGGCGATGACTTAAGATTATTTCATGGCTTTAACCCACGCTTCATTAGGCGTTTCCCGTCAGTTCGCGAGCACTGCGCGTTTATTTTCCGCGCAGGAATTCGAGCGCCTGCAGCAGGCCCATATTGGCGTTGTTGGGCTGGGGGGAGTGGGGTCTTGGGCGGCGGAGGCGCTTGCCCGATCTGGCATTGGCGGGCTGACCTTGGTGGATATGGATCACGTTGCCGAGTCCAATTTAAACCGTCAGGCACAGGCATTGCACTCAACCCTAGGGCAGGCAAAATCCGAGGCGCTCGCCAGCAGGCTGCGTGACATCGCGCCGGACTGCCAGGTGCAGGTGCTCGATGCATTTCTTACCCCAGAAAATGCGGCTGAACTGATTTCTCCTGTCTCGAGCGTGTGGATTGATGCGACTGACGATCTTGCCGCTAAACGGGCCATGATTCTTGTGATGCAGTCTCGGAAATGTCTGAAGCAATTAATCGTCTGCGGCGCAGCGGGAGGAAAGACTGATCCCGCAAGAATTGAGGCGGCTGATCTTTCGCAGACCCTTCAGGACCCCTTACTCTCAACCTTGCGTTACGACCTGCGCAAGCACCACGGTTTTCCGCGCCAAGGAAAAATGCGCATTCAGACGGTGTTTAGCCGCCAGCCGATGGCCCGCGGTGAGGATTGTGATCCGACAGCCAGGCTTGCCTGCGCAGGCTATGGGTCGCTCGTGACTGTAACAGCCACCATGAGCATGATTGCGGCCGATCTTGCGATTCAAGCAGTATTACGGTCTTAATTTAAAAAACCCGCTACCAACATGAATGCACGCGACGCCCTTAGCCCCACTCACACAACACCGACCGTGATTCTTCGCCAGGACTATCGGCCGCCGAGTCATTGTATCTCCGCAGTGAGGCTGGACTTCACTCTGAGCCTGGATGCGACTCGGGTGGCGAATGAATTCAGCTTTGAGCGTGCAGGTGATTCGGTCGCGCTCCACCTCCATGGCGATGAGCTCACGCTCGTTAGTGTTGCTGTGGATGGGCGGCCGCTCAAAAGCGATGAGTTTGAGTACTCGCCCCAACATCTGCACATTTATCAGCTGCCGGCTCAGGGCACGATCCGTGTTGAAACGCTCGTGAATCCAACCGCCAACACGGCGCTCATGGGGCTCTACGCCTCACGCGGCGGCCTCTTCACTCAGTGTGAATCCGAGGGCTTTCGTCGTATCACTTATTTTCTGGACCGGCCCGATGTAATGGCAATTTATCGCGTGGTCATGCGCGGCCAAAAATCAGAATTTCCTGTGTTGTTGTCAAACGGTAACCTGACTTTGCAGCAGGATCTGCCGGGCGGCCTGCATGAGGCCCACTGGCATGATCCATTTCCAAAGCCCAGCTACTTATTTGCCTTGGTTGCAGCAGATCTCGATCATGTTGAAGAGACCATCACCACACAGAGCGGTAGGCAGGCCTTGCTTCAGGTCTACACGCGCAGGGAAGATCTATCGCAGGCGGACTTTGCATTGCAGTCATTAAAGCGCGCAATTTTCTGGGATGAAAAGCGGTATGGGCTCGAGCTTGATCTCGAGCGTTTCATGATCGTGGCGGTGCCAGACTTTAATTCTGGTGCAATGGAAAACAAAGGTTTAAATCTTTTTAACACCAAGTTCGTGTTGGCTGATCCGCAGACCGCGACGGATATTGACTACGATGGGATTGAGTCGGTGGTTGCCCATGAATACTTTCATAACTGGACTGGCAATCGCATTACCTGCCGCGATTGGTTTCAGTTAACGCTCAAAGAAGGTCTGACGGTTTTTCGCGATTCTGAGTTTTCTAGCGACATGGCTGCCGAGGGCCTAGGCGCGGAGGCAGCCGCCAGCGCCCGTGCGGTGCGCCGTATCGATAGTGTTCGCGTATTGCGTGCAGCCCAGTTTCCAGAAGATTCCGGGCCCATGTCGCATCCCATTCGGCCAGATCGCTACCAAGAGATCCGTAACTTCTACACCGCAACCGTCTACGAAAAAGGCGCAGAGGTGATTCGGATGCTGCAGACGCTACTCGGGGTGGATGGATTTCGCAGGGGGATGGATCTGTATTTTGCTCGGCATGATGGCCAGGCCGTGACATGCGAAGAATTCGTTTCCGCCATGTTCGATGCGAATGCGTCGACAGCACCGCAGCCAGACGAGCGCTCGCGCGCTCTAGCGGTCCAGTTTATGCGCTGGTATGACACCTCCGGCACCCCCAAATTAAAAGTAGTCGAGGATTATCAAGATCCGCCAGGCGTCTATTCGCTTCACTTTACCCAGGAACTTGCCAGCACCAGTCCTCAGCAGGCGCCGCTGATGATCCCTATCGCATTGGGGCTACTTGATTCAAGCGGGAAAGAATGTTCTTTGGCCAGCTCGAGTATTCATGGGGATGCCGAGCTGCATGACAATGTGCTTCTGCTCAAAGGCAGCGAGGCCAGGCTGTCGATTTCTTGTAAAAGCCGGCCAGTGCCATCCCTGCTGAGAGATTTTTCCGCGCCGATCTCGCTGGAGTTCGATTACAACAGCAGCCAGCTGCTGCACCTTCTGGCCCATGATCCAGATTCCTTTAATCGGTGGGAGGCCGCGCAGCGACTCATGCTGGATGCCTTGCTAAAGCCCAGCAATGTTGATCTATCTTCAATGATTTCCGCTTTCAGCCGGATTGCAAGTGATACAACCCTTGATCATGGCTACAAAGCATTGCTGCTATCGCTACCCTCGGAGCTCTACATTTCCGAAAAGGTCTCAGTGATTGATCCTGGCCTGATCAGAAGTGCCCGGAATCAGCTGCGAGAAAAACTTGCGATTGGAATGATTGAGCCTTTGCGTCGGCTGGATCACGAGTTGCGGCCGGCTTCAAATATTCCCTATTCACCGGATCCACTATCAACGGGAAGGCGGCTTTTGGCCAATTTAGTCCAGCATTACTTGGCCCTTGCGGGCGCAATCCCTGCGCAGGAATTACTGGCGCGATTTATGTCTGTTAGCAATATGACCGATCGGATGGCTTTGCTGTCAACTCTGCTGGAGTTCGATGGGCCGCAGACCCAAGAGGCCTTAGATCGCTATTTCCACCAGTTTCAGCATCATGATCTCGCCCTAGATAAGTGGTTCGCTGCACAGGTGACCATTCCCAATGAGCAGGCGCTGACACATGTTCGGGCGCTGATGCATCATCCAAAGTTTGATGTTTCAAATCCCAATCGCGTTCGGTCAGTCTTTGGTGCTTTCTTTAACCAGAATCTGCCCGGATTTCACCGGCAAGATGGGGCTGCTTATGCCCTCTGGGCCGAGGCAGTACTGACGATCGATCGTCGTAACTCGCAGCTTGCGTCTCGGATGGCCCGGGCACTCGATCGCTGGTCACGATTTGAGCCCGTGCGCCGCACTGCGATGAAGGCTGCGCTTGAGCGTGTTGCTGCGGATGAGCAGCTCTCGCCCGATGTGCGTGAAGTCGTTGGTAAGGCGCTTGGATAATCAACCTCATCGCGAGGCTCCTCCCATCAGAGTGCGAAGTTTGGAGAACGGGTCTGGAGTAATCCAAATCATCACAATCTTCTGCCGTATCGTTGATTTTTTCGGTGATGCTGGTTTTTGTTGGCGCTTAGCAGTTGCGCTTAAGCAGCTTGGTGTTCGCCATGTGATTCTGGTGATCGATCGACTCAATATCTTGGATGAGTTACGTGGCACGGAGCGACTTGCAGGCGTGACCGTGCTGCCCTGGAATGTTGCGGAAGATCAATGGCAGCGGCATGGTGTGCCCCCAGAGCATCGAGCCAATCTGGTGATCGAGGCCTTCGCCTGTAATCCACCAAAGGTCTATCTCGAAGCACTCAGCCCTCAGGCCCAATGGATCACCCTAGATTATTTAGCGACCGAGCCCTGGGCCGACTCGGTGCATAGGCAGTTATCGCCCTTACCGACTTTGCCGCATCCTGCTGCTTCCCATCGGCGTTGGTGGGTGCCGGGGTTCTCCGCGGCAACCGGTGGGCTGCTGCATGGCGGCTGGCGCCACATCACAGCATCAGAGCGGCATGCCTGGCGACGTGAGCTCTCAGGTAAGTCGATCGATAAAGATGTGTTTTTGGTGCTGGCCTTTGGTTATGCCGATGCCCGCTGGGAGGACCTTCAGCGACTATTTGATCAGGCGCTGCCCGCAGGGTTCAAGTCCTATCGCCTCTGGCAGCCGAAGGGAATTGAATTTTCCCAGCGTGAGTTTGATGAAATTTTGCAGGCTTGCGATTTGAATTTTGTTCGTGGCGAAGACTCGTTTGTGCGTGCCCATTGGGCTGCTGCTGGGCCGTGGCGGGTACCGTTTGTTTGGCAGCCTTATCGACAGGAAGGCAAGGCCCACGGCCACAAACTGGCGGGCTGGATGCATCAGGTCTTGGCGGCACTGGCGCTCGGCCCGCTGCAGGATTTTCACTGGGCCTGGAATGGCATCCGGCCGGCTGACTCCGATGCAAACTTATCGCTCAGCGGGGCCTGGCTAGATCTTGCTGGCCACTACAAACAGATCCAATCAGAGTTAAATAAGGCGTGTCTAAGACTCGCGGGCCAAGAGTCGCTCGAATATGGATTGCTTCGGGCCTTTAGCCAGAAAATCTCGATTAAAAAAAGCTAGAATTCGGGCTTAGCAAAAGCCCAAAAACGGGCCCTCATTTTCTATCCCTTTGGAAAATTTTTAAATGAAAACCGCACAAGAACTTCGCGTGGGCAACGTGGTGATGATTGGCACCGACCCCATGGTTATCCTAAAGACTGAATACAATAAGTCTGGCCGCAATGCTGCTGTGGTCAAGATCAAAATGAAAAATTTGCTGTCGGGCTCCGGCCAGGAGACTGTATTTAAGGCCGATGAGAAATTCGATACCTTGGTCTTGGATCGCAAAGAAGTGACTTACTCTTATTTTGCTGATCCGATGTATGTCTTCATGGATGCCGAGTACAACCAGTACGAGGTTGAATCCGAGTCAATGGGAGATGCGCTGAACTATGTTGAAGAGGGTATGACCTGCGAGGTCGTCTTCTACGAGGGCCGCGCAATTTCCGTTGAACTCCCGACCAGTGTCGTGCGCCAGGTGGCTTATACCGAGCCCGCAGTCAAGGGCGATACGTCCGGAAAAGTCATGAAGCCTGCCCGGATTACGCCGACTAATTTCGAGGTCTCTGTGCCCGCCTTTGTGGATATCGGCGATAAGATCGAAATCGACACCCGCACGGGCGAGTACCGCAATCGGGTGAAGTGAAAGCGCCAGCCCTACCGCAGTTTCTTGAGCAGGCGATTGGCCTGCTGGGTGAAGGGGCCGTTAAAACGGCCCCATCCGATCTTGGGCCTTATTGCATCGATTGGCGTAAGCGTTTTTTTGGTAGGGCAGCCGCCATGCTTTTTCCGGCCGATACCGAGTTGCTTGCGAAAATTGTTCGGCTTGCAAACTATCATCAGATTGCTCTGGTTCCGCAAGGGGGGAATACCGGCTTATCGGGTGGTGCCACTCCAGACGCCTCGGGTGAACAGGTCATCGTTTCGCTCCAAAGACTGCAGCAGGTGCGTGAGCAGGATGCGATCAATAAGACCCTTACGGTTGAGGCCGGCGTGACTCTGCTGCGGGTACAAGAGCTAGCCGATGCGATGGGTCTGTTGTTTCCATTAAGCTTAGGTGCCGAGGGCTCAGCAACGATTGGCGGAAATCTCGCAACGAATGCAGGCGGCACGGCGGTACTGCGCTACGGAAATGCTCGAGACCTCTGCCTTGGCATCGAGGTGGTAACTCCCACTGGAGAAATCTGGAATGGCCTGCGCCGTTTACGCAAAGACAATACTGGCTACGATCTACGGGATCTTTTTATCGGATCCGAAGGAACCCTGGGATTTATCACCGCCGCGGTGCTAAAACTATTTCCCAAGCCTGCTGGCGTGGTGACTGCTTTGGTTCGGGTGGGCTCTGCCACAGATGCGCTTTCCCTTCTGCAAATTGCGCAGGCTCAATGCGATGCCGCCTTAACCGGCTTTGAATATATGTCGGCCCAGAGCGTGCAGGTGGTGATCGATCACTTCCCCGAGGTTGCCATGCACAGCGCGCAAATCATCGGGTCAGCAGGTTCAGATTTATCCGATAGCGTTTTAATTGAGATCTCACATCCCGCTTCCGAAGGCGCCGCTAAAGAGTTGCTGGAGTCCGTAATTGTTGAGGCGATCACCCAGGGCGCAGCCAGCGATGCGATCGTCGCCCAGTCGATGAGCCAGACCAAGGCTTTATGGCATCTCCGGGAGACGATTACGCTGGCCGCCGCAGAGGATGGTGTTCAGGTCAAGCTTGATATTGCCGTGCCGGTCTCAAAGCTGGCGGAGTTTATTACCGAAATGGATCGCGAGATGCTGGCTGAATTTCCGGAGATTCGGCTGCATAACTTTGGCCATTTTGGTGATGGAAATCTTCACTACAACCTTGGTGCACCGCAATCTCTTGCAAAGGGCCTCTCGGCTGAGCAGCGTCGTGCAGCCTATCGCACTTATATCGAGCAAAACGAAGAGCGGCTTCGGCGAAGGGTTCACGATCGGGTGGTTACGTTTAACGGATCCATCAGCGCAGAGCACGGTCTTGGCCAGCTGCGTAAGGCCGAGGCTTGGCGAATTAAAAGCCCTGTAGAGCTGGGGCTCATGAAAACCATCAAGCAGGCCTTGGATCCCAGCGGAATTCTGAACCCCGGCAAGGTTTTGTAGTCTTCAATCAAAAACTTTGGCTTTTTGAAGTGGCGGCGCAGTCCGATCTTTTTCAGAGAGCTTCAGGCTGTCTTCGGTAAATCCCTCGGGCCACTGGATGCCGATCGACGAATCATTCCATGCCACCGATGCTTCGGCAGTCGGCGCATAAAAATCGGTGGTTTTGTATAGAAAGTCGGTGTTGTCTTCCAGCACTAAAAATCCATGGCCAAAGCCTGGTGGGATCCAGAGCATCTCGCCTGAATCGGGCTTCAGTGTATGCCCCGCCCATTTTCCAAAGGTTGGCGATGATCGGCGTAGATCAACCGCAACATCAAATACCGAGCCGGTGACGACACGAACAAGTTTGCCTTGTGCGTGGGGCGGGAGTTGATAGTGAATGCCCCGCAGTACCCCCCGGGAAGATCGGGAGTGGTTATCCTGAACAAAATGTGGCACTAAGCCAGTGGCCTCTTGAAAGGTTTTGGCGTTAAATGATTCCAGAAAAAAACCTCTGGAGTCACCGAAGACTTTGGCCCGAATAATTAGAACGTTATCAAAGGGCGCAAGTGCCTGAACCTGCAATGGGTTTGCCACTTAGAAAACTCGCTCGCGAAGGATATCCAGCAGATACTGTCCATAGCCACTCTTTGCCAACGGTCTGGCAAGCTGCTCTAGGGCCTGATCACTAATCCAGCCGCTGCGCCAAGCAATTTCCTCTGGGCAGGCGACCTTCAGGCCCTGTCGTTTTTCGATGGTTTGAATAAACTGGCTGGCCTCGAGGAGCGATTCATGGGTGCCAGTATCGAGCCAAGCATGGCCGCGGCCCATAACAATAACCTCAAGCGTATTCGATTCAAGGTAGTGTCGATTGACATCAGTAATTTCTAGTTCACCGCGGGCTGAGGGCTTAAGCGCTCTAGCAATTTCCACTACCCGGGAGTCATAGAAATACAGGCCGGTAACTGCATATCGTGATTTGGGTTTGCTGGGCTTCTCCTCAAGTGAGATCGCCCGGCCCTGAGCATCGAATTCAACCACACCGTAGCGCTCAGGATCTTGAACCGGGTAGGCAAAGACAGTCGCACCTTGGTGTTGATGACTCGCCTTTTTTAATGAAGGCGCAAAGTCATGTCCATAGAATACGTTATCACCGAGCACCAGGGCGCTGGGCTGACTGCCAATAAACTGGTTTCCAATAATAAATGCCTGAGCCAGGCCATCGGGCGAGGGCTGCACTGCGTATTGAATCTCAATTCCCCACTGGCTTCCATCGCCAAGCAGTTGCTCAAAGCGTGGAGTATCCATGGGGGTTGAGATCAGCAGAATCTCCCGGATTCCCGCCAGCATCAGCGTGCTTAAGGGGTAAAACACCATGGGCTTGTCATAAATCGGCAGTAGCTGCTTGGAAACCGAAAGTGTGGCGGGATGTAGCCGCGTACCTGAGCCGCCGGCAAGAATAATTCCCCTTCTATGCTGCGTCATGAATTCTGTCCTCTAGGATTCTTATGTTTCAACTAACTGATTTACTGTGGCGATCACGTCATCTTGCCAGTCCGGCAGTTTGCTGCCCAGCGCCTGCTGTAGTTTCTGTGTATCCAACCGAGAGTTGAAAGGCCGCTGGGCTGCAGTCGGATACTCCGCGGTAGAAATCGGAGTCAGGGCCTTGCAGGCTTTCGCGGCACCAGCAGCTTTTGCGGCGTTGATCACAAGCCGGGCATATTCAAACCAGCTGGTCTCGCCGCCTGGGGCGCAGTGGTAAATCCCGGATGGCGGCATTTTGCTGGGATCGGAGCCAAAGCCAGGTGTCGCAAGATTAATCAAATCTAGCGTGGTCTCAGCCAAGAGGTTTGCGTGCGTGGGCACGCTCCATTGGTCATCAACGACTTTAATTTCCTCGCGCGACTCCGCCAATCGCAGCATGGTTTTTAAAAAATTATTGCCATGCTGGCTATAGACCCAGCTGGTGCGCAAAATGAAATGCCGGCATCCGGATTTTTCAATGGCCTCTTCTCCTGCGCGTTTACTTTTTCCATAAATAGAGAGTGGCTGGCAGATATCTTCCTCACGCCATGGGCGAGTACCGGATCCATTAAAGACATAATCGGTGGAGTAGTGAACCAATAAGGCATCGATCTTTGCGGCAATCTGAGCGATTGCCCCAATGGCATGCGCATTGATCGTAAAGGCCTGCTCGGTCTCAGACTCGGCCTGATCGACCGCTGTATAAGCCGCGGCATTAATGATGATTTTGGGTTTAAGCTCGATTAGCGTTTCGGTAATACCGGCAAGATTAGAGAGCTCACCACAGTAGTCCCGGCTTTCACGATGCAAAAACAAATGCGTGGGGCACTCACCCAACGCTTCGACTAAAGCCTGGCCAACCTGGCCGCGACTACCGAAAACGACAATCATTGCTGGCCGGCACCGTATTGGCGTTCGATCCATTCCCGGTAGGCGCCGCTTTGTACTCGCTGCACCCAGGCTTGATTCGCCAGATACCAGTCAATAGTTTTCTCGATTCCGCTTTGAAAAGTTTCTGCGGGCTTCCAGCCCAGATCGCGATTGATCTTGCTCGCATCAATCGCATAGCGACGATCGTGTCCGGGCCGATCTTTGACATAGGTAATCAGCCTCTCGTGCTTACCGCCAGCGCGGGCTGCCGTCATCGGGGATTTCTTATCCAGAAGACCGCAGATAATTTTGACGATCTCAATATTTGGCATCTCGTTCCAGCCACCGATGTTGTAGACTTCTCCGATGGTGCCATTTTCCAGTACGGCACGAATCGCGGAGCAATGATCGGCAACATAGAGCCAGTCGCGAACATTTAACCCGTCGCCATAAATCGGCAACGGTTTTCCTGCCATTGCATTGGCGATCATCAAGGGAATCAGTTTTTCAGGAAACTGATAAGGACCGTAGTTATTGGAGCAGTTTGTTGTGAGTACTGGCAGGCCGTAGGTGTGATGCCAGGCCCGTACCAAATGATCGCTTGCGGCTTTGCTTGCGGAGTAAGGGCTATTAGGCTGATAAGGTGTTGTCTCGGTAAACGCGGGATCCTTTGGGCCAAGCGAGCCATAGACCTCATCGGTGCTTACGTGCAGAAACCGGAAGCGACTTGCCTGGCTTTCGGGCAAGTCTGACCAGTAAGCCCGCGCGCACTCTAAAAGATTAAAGCTGCCTTGGATATTGGTTTGAATAAAGTCTGCAGGTCCGTGAATCGATCGATCGACATGTGACTCTGCAGCAAAGTGCACGATTGCCCGAGGTTTTGTCTCTGCCAAAAGCGAGCGCACAAGTTCGCGATTGCCGATCTCTCCACGCACAAAGCGGTGATGCCTTTGGACCTCGAGGCTTCGAAGATTCTCGAGATTGCCGGCGTAGGTGAGCGCATCTAAAGTGATGACGGGCTCGGCAGGCGCATGGCCTTTAAACCAGTCTAAGACAAAGTTGGAGCCGATGAAGCCGGCTCCCCCGGTCACAAGGATCATAGAAAATTGCCCGATTTGGGCCCGGAAAACTAAAGACTCTAGATTTTAAAGTCTTCTAGCTTTTTGCCGGATTGAATCGCAGCTGAAAGCCACTTGGGCTGCTTGCCGCGGCCTGTCCATGTGGTGCCGGTGGCGGAGTCGCGGTATTTGGGCGCGACGACGCTGCGCTTATCTAAACCTGCGGTCTTGCGACCCGATTTTTTAGAGGCTTTTCGCCCCGCCTTGCGGCCTGCCTTTGAACCTGCGGCGACTTTCGGCGGCCTGTCACGACGCTTGGCTACGCCGGCGGATTTTGCTGCTGATTTTGTGCCGGCTTTACGGCCACGTTTCTTGCCCGATCGACCAAGACCGAGGTCTTCAGCGGTCAGCCCAAAGAGCTCAATGGCCCGTTTGATATTTGCGATGGTCTCGGCCACCTCGCGCTTACGGGCCGCTTCGGCTTCTTTTTTGAGTTTCTCAATTTGGGTAGCGAGCTGAATATAACTTGACATGGCGTGGACTTTTATTCGGAAATAAAGTGGGTGATTAAACTGGAGTTGGGATTATATTCCGAAAACTCTGTATTGATAATTTACCGAAAAAGCGAAGCTTCTTCTGAGCGCTCTCCAAACGCGATCCTGAAGTGCATTTTCAATAAGCGTAGGGCTTAAT